>JBCBNT010000057.1:0-20961 GCA_039821685.1 Planctomycetota bacterium
CGAGGATGAACTCGTGCGCCACCCGGCCCGACTCGCCCGCGGGGGTCAAGATCGACGATATCGCGAAGCGTCTGATCGATTACGGGTTCCACGCGCCGACGATGTCGTGGCCCGTCGCCGGCACGCTCATGGTCGAGCCGACCGAGAGCGAGAGCCAGGCGGAGCTCGACCGGTTCTGCGACGCGATGATCGCGATCCGTGAGGAGATCGCAGAGATCGAGCGAGGCGAGGCCGACAAGAGCGACAACGTGCTCAAGGGCGCTCCGCACACGATCGAGGCGGTGACCGCAGAGGCGTGGGACCGGCCATACAGCCGCGACCGCGCGGCCTACCCGATGCCCTGGCTCCGCGGGGGCAAGTTCTGGGCCAGCGTCGGGCGGGTCGACAACCCCTACGGCGATCGCAATCTGCAGTGCTCGTGCCCGAGCGTGACGGAGATGGCGCAGCCCTGACGCGGACTACGGCCTTGACGAGCAGCCGGTGGGGTGTGGTCGAGGCTCGCTGTCTGTTCTAGCGGCCTGATCTAGCGGCCGCGGCTCTCGGCGTCGAGCCGGAAGCTAGCCTCTCGATCGGCTCCCGATCCTGACAGCGACTGATTCGCGGCGGGCCAGAACCGGTAGCCGTCGATCTGCCGGTGCATGTAGTCGGCGGCGCGGATCACGAGCGTGTTCTGAAAGATCGTGACGCTGCCGCCGTCGCCGCCGGCGGCCTGCCACTGGTCCGGCTCGACGATTGCCTGGATCAGATCGACGATGGCTTCGCGTCGCTCGTCCAGGTCACGGTCCTCGTCGTTGTTGTCGTCGAGATTACCCGTGAACGGGCTCTGGCCCCCGCCGCCGCCCTGCGAACTCTGCAGGACCGACTGCAGGTCGAGCGCCGGCGCGTCGGCGTAATCGGGCAGCGCGAGCAGCAGGTCGGCGATGTCATAGACCCGGACGTGCTGCCTGCGGTTCAACGCGGATTTTGGGCCGGCCTCGATTGAGCCCCAGCTCGTGAGCTGCCAGGTTGCGCCGTCGAAGCTCTCTCGCGCGGCCTGGTCGAGCGCCAGCTCGAGCAGCCTGAGGCATGAGACGTCGGTCACGTTCAGGGTGATGGGTGCTTCGGGGTCGAGGCCGTCGGGCGTGCGGTCGTCGCTGTAGATCGGGTCGATCTGCGCTCCGGAGAAATCAGCAACGAACTGCACGACGTCGCGGAGCGGCTGGTCTTGGACTCTGAGCGAGATGGGGCGGAGCACTTTGGCGAGGTTGTCGCGCTTGAGCCGCGCTGTCTCCGCGTCGTCGGCCTGTGCTGACGCCGTCGGCACGGCGGGAGATCCGGGCAGCGCGTGGCCCAGGCACACGGCGACAGCGATCGGGGCGATCCTGCGGAGCGCAGCGATGTTGTGGAGCCAGGTCAGGCCGGCTCGTGGCTCGAGTGATCGTCCGGCTTGCCGCTGCTGTGTTGGTTGCACGCTGTGCTCCAGTCTGTGTGTGTCGCCGGTCCGTATGGCGGGACATCTTCGATTGTCGTCGTTAGGCCAGACGGCCCGGTGGCTGGTTGGTTCCCGAGAGTGCCCTGATCGTCGATTCGGCTCGCTGGCGTGTTCTGGTAGACTCGCTCGGATGGCGGCTGTCCAGGTCATTCTGTTGCGTCACGGTAAGGCCGAGCAGGAGTCGCCGACGGGGCGGGACGAGGATCGGCCTCTGACGGAGCGGGGCGTCGCTCAGTCTGGCTGGATGGGGCGTGAACTCGCTGAGGCGGGGCTTTCCGGAGTGCCGGTGCTCGCGAGCCCTGCTGCACGCACGTCTCACACGGCGGCGATCGTCGCCGACGCGCTCGGGGGCGAGCCGGCTCACGATCCGCGGCTCTTCCTCAGCGCGGGGCTGACCGAGATCTTCGATCTGCTCGCCGACGGCTGGGCCGATGGTGTGATCCTGGTTGGGCACAACCCGACGCTTTCCCTCGCCGCATCCGCGCTCGTGGGGGGGATCGGCGGCAGGGCGATCGCACTCCGCACCGGAGAGGCGGCATGGTGCGAGACCGACGGCGTACCGGGCCCCGGATCGTGCTCGCTGCGTGGCATGTTGCGGCAACCGAAGACGTAGTCAGCCCGTGCTCGCGCGCGAACTCGCAAAACCAACCGAACAGGATGGCCGCCCGAGGCTCAGTCTTTAACGAAACGGCTTCGAGGGAACGGGACGGTTTATCGCCTGCGGCGGGCGGCGACGAGGCCACCGAGGGCGATGAGCCCCGACGATGCGGGTGCCGGCACCGCGAAGAAGCCGAAGTTCCCCGTCGCGGTGTCGCCCGCGCTCAGCGTGAAGGCCGAGCGGAACTGGAAGCTGCTGACGTTCGCCCCCAAGACAACGTCGCCCGTCGTGGCGTCCACGGCTTCGCTCCCGAAGGGGCCTGCGCTGAAGCTGCTGTTGAGCCCGTCGAACAGGATGCCGAAATCGACGCCGCCATTGACGTAGAACTCGGTCAGGGCACCGGCCGAGGAGACGGTGACGCCGTCACCATCGACGATGCCGTCGCCGTTGAGATCGCTCGTATCCGAGGCCGTGTAACCCGAATTGGCCCGCAAGACGGGGTTGGGGCCGAGGGTCGAGGGGGTCTCGATGAAGCTCGAGACGACCTCGATTTCGGTATCGAGCCCGCCGGCCTGGATGCTGAAGGTCAGGCCGGATCGAGCGTCGGTGATGTCGGGAGTCGTGATGTCATCGGCCGTGGAGGGAGAGATAAGCGAATTGAGCGTGGCGATGACGTTGCCGCCGGAGTCGGAAATGTCCATTGGGAACATCGGCCCGAGGACGGACGAGACAAAGACGACGCCGCCGTCGGGCTGCGGGATGACGCCCGGACCGGCGAGGTCCACGACGAAGCTGCCGCTGCCGTTAGCGTTTGAGACGTTGACGGTGATGTAGGGCGTGCTGATCTGAGCACTTGCGGCGCCGGCTGTCAGAACAGCCGCGGCGGCGGCGATGGTCGTGAGTCGCATCATCATCTCCTCCCACGAGTGGGCTTTCGCCCGGTCGTGTCTCTCCGGGGTGATTATGGGGAGTCGGCCATCCCATGTCAACGCTGGTCTTGGAGAGCGGCGAAAAGCAATCATGGGCGGGCGAACGCGGGCCGACTGGCCCAAAAGAACAAGCGTCCATGCGTGATGGACGCTCGCTTCAGGGGCTGGTTATCGGGTCGGGTTAGCGGCGACGGCGGGCCGCGGCGAGTCCTCCAAGGCCGAGCAGCGCTGCGGTCGACGGGGCCGGGATGACCTCGAAGACGCTGGAGCCGGTGGCGAGGTCGCCTGCGGAGAGGGTGAAATCCCATGCGGCGCTGATGCTGCTGATATCAATGCCGGCGGGCACGAAGCCGCCGCTATCGGCAGCAAAGGAGGGGTTGGAGAAGCCCGCGCCCGTGAGCTGGGAGCCCGACGGGAACAGGTCGGTGAACAGCGAGGTGCCGTTGTTGAAGAATGCGTTGTATGCACCCTGCGAGCCCGGCGTGAAGACGACGCCGTCGCCGTTAAAGTCCTGCAGGGTGACCGCGGCGCTGGCGACGGCCTGCGCGTTCGACGCCGAGATCGTATCGAACGTGAGCACCGCGGAGTTCACCTGGAACGAGGTGTTCTGGGCCGTGGCGAACACGTTGAAGTCGACGGCGATCACCGGGTCCGCGGCGATCGAAACCGATGCCGTGTTCAGTCCGCCGAGCTCGATGCCCTGGTCCTCAAAGGTGACGGCCTCGGGCAGCTCCCAGTTGTAGTTTCCGTTGTTATCGATGCGCGACGCATCAAGGAAATACGTCGCGGATGCGGACGCGCCCGAAACCTCATCGGTCGCGGTGATCTCGAAGATCATCGCGGAGATGTTCGCCGAGGCGGTACCCGAAGCGGCCATCATGATCATAAACGCGGCGGTGGACTTCATGTCTTGTCTCTCCTCACCCCCCGAGACCGGCTTCCGCAGACATGCACAATCACGTCAGCGGCAGCACGCGTTTCTGGTGGCCGACAGTCATTTCTCTCCCCATCCGCGCGAGGCGGACCCCAGAAGTGTGTCAGATCCGGACATCGGTGTCAACCCCTTCCTGCACATCCCCGGCTTTGGGGGGGCTGGAAGATTCTGAGGCCGATCGATGAGCCGACCCGGGCTGCAAACAAATATTTAACACTTTGGCAAGTCCTGATCCGTGTTGCGGTTCGGTATCTGCTTCGAAACCGAGGAGCAAACTTCTCGCGCCCGCGCGGCTCGCAGCTGTTATTCTTTATCGGCAGGCCGCGATGCGGCCCGGGCTCGGGAGGAGAGTGCTCATGGGGATCGCCTCGTTGATCGGTCTGTGCGCGCACAGCTTGGCGTCCGTGGGTGCCCTGGCGGGCCCGCCGCAGACCGGACTGGTGCCGTCGCAGCCTCTGGACATTCAGATCACCGCGGCGGACGCGCAGGCCGGCACGGTCTCCCGCGTGCTCGTGGTTCGGCAAGCCGCATCGGATCCGGGCGACGATCGATCAAAGGCTGAAGCGGCGGTTCAGCGTCGCCTCGCGTCGTACGGAGACGCGGTGCGTCGCGGCTCGGCGGCGTCGGCGACGAGAAGCCCCGGCTCGTTCGCGTTCGGCGGCGTGCGGTACGACGTGGTGCAAGTCGTGGGGCCGGCACTGGCCGGAGCGATCGCGGCGGATCTGTCCGCGGAACCGGGCGTCTCGGTATCGCCGCTTTTGGTTGGGCGTTCGCAGCACGAGCCGGCCGTGCCCAACGATCCATTCTTTGGCGTGCAATACGCCTTCGAGAACTCTGGGCAGACGATCGACGGCGTTGCCGGCCGCGAGGGCGCTGATATCGGGCTCCTCGCGGGGTGGGGCATGCAGCTCGGGTCGCCCGACGTGCGGATCGCGGTGATCGACGCGGGCGTCGCGGCATCGCACCCGGACCTGCGAGACAAGCTCGATCCCGGCTTCAGCGTGGTCGGCGACCCATCGCTGACCGACGCGCAGCTCAACTCGCACGGTACGCACATCGCGGGCATCGTCGGCGCAAAGTCGAACAACTCAGAAGGTGTTGTGGGTGTGAGCTGGGGCTCGCGGATCGTGCCCGTCAAGGCTGCGAACGACCTGGGCTTCACGTCGGATGCTTGGCTCGCCGAGGGCCTGGTCTGGGCGGTCGATGCCGGGGTCGACATCGCGGTGATGTCATTTGGGCTGAGCCAGCGGAGCGACGTGCTGGCAGATGCGGTTGCCTACGCGGCGGAGCAGGGCGTGCTGGTCGTCGCGTCCGCCGGCAACTCGGGCCAGGATGGCGTCCTGTACCCGGCGGCTTACCCGGGCGCGGTCGCTGTGGGCGCGACGACGAACGCGGACACGCTCGCGAGCTTCTCCAACCGCGGCCCGGAGATCGACTTCGTCGCGCCGGGAGTCGACATCTATTCAACGTGGCATACGGCGTTCCAGCCGAACACGTACACGTACGAATCCGGCACATCGGTGTCGGCCCCGCTTGTCGCGGGCGCAGCGGCGCTGCTGCTCTCTGCGGACCCGACGCTCACCGTTGACGAGATCCGATCCGTGCTCGCGCGGACGTCCACGGATCTCGGGCCGATGGGCCGCGACACGGCGTTTGGCAACGGCCGGATCAACGCGGATCGGGCGCTCGCCGAGGTGCTCGGGCTGCCGTGGTGTTATGCGGACATCGACGGCAACCGCGAGGTCGCTCCGAACGACTTCACCGCCTGGATCTTCGCGTACGGCAGCGGCGAGGCGCGGGCAGATCAGAACCGTGACGGGCTCGTCACGCCCGCGGATTTCAGCTCGTTCTTGCTGAACTATTCGCGGCAGCGCGGCCCGTGCGACTGACCCGGTGATGCCGGCCTCATCGAGCTACCCCGCGCACGAGACCGTCAGACCGGGTGTTTCTCCCGGTGCTGATCGTGCGGGTATCTCCCCCGATCGCGTGTGACCTGCCCTTGATTGTTCATCCGAACGGAGCTCGGGGTGAAGCGGGAGGGTTGCGCCGTCGATACCACGGCTGAGGGCAGGGCCTCAGGCGAAGGGGATGACGATGCAGGACCAACCGGCAGGGCCTCCGATCAAGAGCGAGTTTGCCACCGATCCGGATATGCGTGAGCTCGTTGAAGAGTTTGTCGATGCGCTCCCGGGCCGCGTGAACGATCTGATGGCCGCGTTCGAAGCGGGCGATCTCGAAACCGTGACGCGGGGTGCTCACCAGCTGAGCGGCGCGAGCGGCGGCTACGGGTTCCCGGCGGTCGGCGATGTCGCGAGGGCGTTCGAGCACCGGCTCAAGGCTCTCGATAGCGCCGAGCAGCTCGAATCCCTCAGGAACGATGTCGATGGCTTGGTCGCGATGTGCGGCCGGGTGGTGCTGTAAGAGCTTCGGCCGGTTGAGGTAGCGAGCGCGTCGAGCGCAGGGGATACGACGGCGATGAGCGAAGCTAGCTCCATCCCGAGCGACACCGGCCGGCACAAGGTGCTGATCGTCGATGACGCGCACGACGTGCACCGGCTTCTGGGCGCCCGCCTAAAGCAGGAGAGCCTCGATCTGGTCTCGGCGATGGACGGGCCGACCGCGCTCGAGATCGCGCGGACCGATCCACCGAGCCTGATCCTGCTCGATCTGGACATGCCCGGCATGGACGGCTTCGAGATCCTCAGGCACCTGAAAGAGTCCGGCGAGACGCACGGGATCCCCGTGATCGTGCTGAGCGCCCTGCAGAGCCCCGACGACAAGGTCACGGCGTTTGACCTCGGCGCGGTCGATTACGTGACCAAGCCTTTCGATCTGATGGAGCTCCGCGTCCGCGTGCGGTCTGCACTGCGCATGGGCGATCTGATCCAGATGCTCGCGCAGCGGGCGCACATCGACGGGCTCACGGGCCTCTACAATCGCCAGGCGTTTGACGAGCGTTGGGTGCAGGTGACCGCGGAGAACCAGCGGCACGGCCAGTCGCTCTCGATCGCGATCTTCGACCTCGATCATTTCAAGTCGATCAACGATACCTACGGGCATCCGGCCGGCGACGAGGCGCTGCGGACTTTCGCGCGGCTCATCCAGCGCGAGTGCCGCCAGTCGGACGTGCCGTGCCGATTCGGTGGCGAAGAGTTCGTGCTGATCATGCCGCAGACCGAGACCGAAGCCGCCGTGTCCGTGTGCAACCGCATCCGTGAGGAGCTCGAGCAGATCGAGTGGCCGGCTCATCCGGAGCGTGCGGTGACGTGCTCGGTTGGTGTGTGCGGCGCGTCCGGCAAGGCAACGGTCTCCGCCAAAGAGTGGATCCAGACGGCCGACGAGCTGCTGTACGCTGCGAAGAACGGCGGCCGGAACCGCGTGATGTCTTCGCGAACGGATAAGGCCGGCGAGACGCTCAAGCCGACGGGCTGACCCGCGCGAGCGGTCAACGAATCAGAACGGCAGGCTGATCGCGGCGTAGGCGGCGATGCTATCGCGTGAGGGGTTCCGAGCTTCGCCGTTGAGCCGCGCGTTCGAGATGTGGTGCCAGTGCAGGCCGAGCAGCAGCCGCGTGCCAGTCTCGCCGATGCGGATCGAACTGCCCACGCCACCCCTCGGCATCAGCCCGAAGCTTGTGCCGTCGTCGGGCACGTTGTCCCCAGCAAGGAACGCACCGATGGCCGCTTCGGCGAACAGGCTGAAGCTCGGCTGCTGATAGAAGTGATACCGGATGACGAGGCTGGTGCTGCCGCCGACGGTGTCGTCTCCCTGGACGATCCACCACGCGGCGAGCTCGGCGCCGATCTCCAGGTCATCGACGACGAACCACGTCTGCTGGGCGAACAGGCTGATGTCGGTGTTGGTCTCATCGTCCTGAGCGCCGCGGAGCCCGGCGGTGAAGCGCATGGATCCCCGCAGGCCGTAGGGCTCGGCACCGGATGGCATCGGGTCTCCGACCCGCAGGTCGGGCTCTTGGAGCGTCAGGAGCGAAAGCTGCTGGGGCTCGGAAGCCGAGCCAGACGCCCGTGTCGCGTGGGGCCCCGCGTCGGATTGAGCACGGGCCGCTGCCGCGAGCGTCGACAGGATGATCACGAGCGCGACTGCTTGGGCTGCGGGCATGGCACTACCGTACCCCGCCGGCGGGCACCCCGCCGTGGCGGAGGCTCCGATGGACGACGGGCGTGTGCAGCGGATCGAAGAAGCGGTGGCATTTGCCGACCAGCGGGCCGACGGGCTCGACGAGGCGCTCCGCGACGTCGCCGATCGCATGATGTCGCTCGTGCAGCGTCTCGAGCGGCTGGAGTCGCGGCTTTCGGCCCTGGAGCAGGCCGACCCCGGGCCAGAGGGGGCGGTCGACGAAAGCGACCCTGCGACGGATCGTCCGCCGCACTCGGGCCGGCTGCCGGGCGACCGCTGATTCAGGCGAGCAGCGATCGGCCGGCCATCTCCGTGGGCTGGTCGATGCCCATCATGTCGAGCATGGTTGGGAAGATATCCGCGAGGCCTCCGCCATCGCGGAGCGATCGGCCGGCGAACGGTTCGCCCACAATGCTCAGCGGCACGGGAAAGAGCGTGTGCGCGGTGTGCGGCGCGTCGGTGTCGGGGTTGAACATCTGCTCGGCGTTGCCGTGGTCAGCGGTCACGATGAGCGAACCGCCTCTCGCGAGCGCGCGATCGATGATCTCGCCGGTGAGCGCGTCGACGGTCTCGCAGGCTCGCACGGCGGCATCGAGCGAGCCCGTGTGGCCGACCATGTCGCCGTTGGCAAAGTTGACGACGATGACGTCCTCGCAGTCGTCGGCGTCGAGCCTCCGGAGCACGGCATCGGCGACGCCCCGCGCGGACATCTCGGGCTGCAGGTCGTAGGTCGCGACCTTTGGGCTCTGGATGATCTCACGGCGCTCGCCGGCGAAGGGCTCGTCGCGGTAGTCGTTGAAGAAGAAGGTCACGTGCGGGTACTTCTCTGTCTCGGCGCAGCGGAACTGCGTCAGCCCCAGCTTGCTCAGGTATTCGCCGCCGATGTCGACCATCTTCGGCGGCTTCGGGAACGCGACCCTGGCGAGCTCGGCGAGCCGTTCCGAGTAGGGCGTCATGATCACGAAGTCGAGCTCAAGCTTGTCGCCCCGATCGAAGCCGAGCGTGCCGGAATCGGGGGAGGGCGTGAGCTCATCGGAGCCGAAGAAGTGGGGCATCAGGAAGGCGGAGCAGATCTCCCGGGGCCTGTCGCCCCGGTAGTTGTAGAAGATGACGGCGTCGCCGTTCTTGACGCGTGAATCGGCGGCGGTGCCACCCAGCGTGCCACCCGGTGTGCCGACCGTCCGGGGCTCGACGAACTCGTCGCCGACGAGGCCCGGCGTTGGCAGGTCGTAGTAGTCCTGGATCGCTGCCGACGCCGAGCCAAAGTGCGGGACCTCGTGGGTGCCGACGAGCAGCTCGTAGGCTTTCTGCACGCGCTCCCAGCGGTTGTCCCGGTCCATCGCCCAGTAGCGACCTACGACCGACGCGATCTTGCCGACGCCGATCTTCGCGCACATTGATTCGATCTCTTCGGCGTACCCCTTGCCCGTGAACGGCCCGGTGTCGCGGCCGTCGGTGAAGAGGTGGATGCAGACGCGCTCGAGCCCCCGGTCTTTGCAGTGGTTGAGGATGGCGTAGAGGTGCACGAGCTGCCCATGCACGCCGGCGTCGGAGGCGATGCCCATGAGATGAAGCGTCGCGCCGCGTTCTTTGCAAGCGAGGACAGCCTCGTCGATCGCTTCGATCTCATCGAGGCGGTTTTCCCGGCACACGCGGGTGATGCGGACCGCGTCCTGATCGACGATTCGGCCGGCGCCGATGTTCTGGTGGCCGACCTCCGAGTTGCCCATCGTGCCGTCGGTGAGGCCGACGTCTTCGCCGCTGGTCGCGACGAGCGTGGTGGGGCAGTCCGCCTCGATCCGCTTCGCGACGGGCGTTTTGGCCAGCTTGATGGCGTTGAAGGCGTCGTGGTCGGGATGTGGGTTCTGGCCCCAGCCGTCGCGGATCACGAGGACAAGGGGGGTGTTGGCGGGCTTGGGGTTGGTCATGGGCGACTGTAGCGGCGGATCGCGGCGATTCTGGGACGGTGCGGGGTTGACAATCGCGACGGCCTTTGTATGTTAGTGCTAACTACATGCTCGTGCGGGCCGATGCGGCAGCGAGCGAGACAGCGCGAGTCGGGCCTGAGTCGGGCCTGAGTCTTGACGAACTCGGGATCTGCAACGGCCGTCAGCAATCCCGGTGAGCAGACGAAGGGGAGTGTGATGAAGCGGATGGCACGGCGTCGGCGGCTCAGTCGCAATCGGTCGAGATGCGGCATGTTCAGATGCGGCCGGCTCGGGTTGGCTCTGATTGGTGCTTCGGTGCTTTCGGCCGCGGCGGGGTGCGTGCACCACGGCGGAGCCCGAGCGTCGTACTACGGCTATGACAGCTGCGGAAGCTACCACGGCTCGGCGTACTACTCCTCGGGAGACGCAGCGGCCGGGATCGTCTACGGCGTCTTCCTGGTGTTCTACGTCATCGCTGATGCCTGCAGCTGAGCCGCGATTAGCCGAGCTGGCCGACCAGTGACGCGAAGTCCATCGCCTCCGGGATATCCCGCTTCTGAACCCACTTCACGGTGCCCTGGCCGTCGTCCGACTGGCCGATGATCACGGTACCTCGGCCCGAGATGTTCAGGTCGGGCCAGTACATGCCGTAGGCCTTGCAGACGTCGCGGTGCATGTCTGCGAGCAGGGTCTGCTTGAGGCCGAGGCTCTGGGCCCAGGCTTCGTGGACGAAAAAGCTGTCGCACGAGACGCCGACGACCTGAGCGCCGGTGCCGGCGAGTTTGTCCATCTCGTCGGTGATGCACTTCATCTCGGTCGAACACACAGGGCTGAAGTCCATGGGGTAGAAGCAGAGGGCGACATCGCCCTGCTTCACCGCGTCGGCGAGGGTCCAGTCTTCCTTGGTCTGATCCTTCAGGGTGAAATTGGGGGCCGACTCGCCGACGGCGATCGGTGTCGTGGGGTCCTGGCGCTGCTCGGGCGTGGTTGTGGTCATGGATCTGGCTCCGCAGCAGCGTTGGACGCGGCTGTCGTTTGGTGGTTCGGCCCCGGTCGGCCGGCATGGGGTATGGTACCGGGTCAGCGGGCGGTCACGGAGGGCCGCTGGAACGACCGGCGGAAGGGCGGAGCACCTGGCATGTCTGATAGGACGTCTGAGACTGGTCGTGGCACGGCAGCCGAGGTTGGCGCAGAGCCGACGCTCGATTCGAGGTACGCATCCGTTGTCTCGCGCGTGGCTGCGGCGGCGGACCGTGCGGGGCAGGACGCGTCGCGTGTGCACCTGATCGCGGTGACGAAGTACGCCGAGGTCGAGGACATCAAACGTCTCGTCGAGCTGGGTCATCGCGACTTCGGCGAGAACCGCGTGCAGCAGCTGACGCAGCGGGCAGCGATGATCGACGAATGGGTCAAACGACGGCAGACGCTGCCGGCGGTCGCGGGCGACGGGCCGATACCCGATCCGCCGCGTTGGCACATGATCGGCACGCTTCAGCGGAACAAGGCGAAGCAGGTCGCGGAGTGCTCGAGGCTGATCCACTCCGTCGATTCGATGCGGCTCGCCGAGGAGCTGCAGTCGGTCGGTCTGAAGCGTGAGCAGCGTCTCGATGTCCTGATCCAGGTCAATGTATCGGGCGAGGATTCGAAGTTTGGCTGCCCGGTGCCAGCTGCGGAGCCGCTGGCTGCCGCGATGGAATCGATGGCGTATCTCAGGGTGCGGGGCCTGATGACGATGGCGCCCTATTCCGAGGACGCGGAGAACGCCCGGCCGCACTTCGCCCGGCTGCGGGATGTGTTTGAGGACATGTCGAAGCTCGGCTTCGGCGACGGCGCGTTCAACCTGCTCAGCATGGGAATGTCTGGCGATTTCGAGGTCGGCATCGAAGAGGGCGCGAACCTTGTCCGCGTCGGCTCGGCGATCTTCGGCGAGCGGGCTGCGCCTGCCGAGGGGTGATCTCGACGGGTTGTGTCACGCTCTGTTGAGCGATCGGCTGACGCGTCCACGGGCGGATCTGGACCACATCATGTGTGCCTGAAGCGACGCACCGGGGCACGCGGTCGCGTTCCACTCCTGGTGCGTGCGGATGCGTTGGAGGCTGACGCGGTTGGCCTGCGCGGCCTCGACGATGAGGCTGTCGAGGGCGTTCAGCGCCTGAGGCGTCGGCGACTGCCGGTCGAAGTTACCAAGGACCAGGATGCCCATGTTGTGCTCGTTCTGATCGCGGACGTGCGCACCCTGGCGGTCGAGCGGGCGGGCGGCCCAGATGCGGCCCTGCGGGTCGATGGCAAAGTGGTAGCCGATGTCTGCCCAGCCGCGTGAATCGACGTGGGCGCGGCGTATGGTCTCGAGACGATCGGCTGCCTGGGCGGCCGAGGTGATCGGGACCGGCTCCATGCCGTCGTGGTGGACGGTGATCCGATCGATGCCGGCCATGGGGTCGGTATCCCAGAGCTTGGTCGCGGCGTTCGTCCAGCGGGCGCGGGGGACGATGGCGACCCGCCCGAGCGATGGTGCGGGCGCGGCGGCCGGCGGACTCGCCGCTGCCCCGGCCGCCTGCGCGGCCGTGCGGCGCTGGTGGGGCCAGACGGGGCTCGGGAGCCTTGATGTCCGAGTCGGGCGGCCCGACGTGCAGCCGGTGGCCGCCGCGGCGGCGACACCGAGCCCGGCGAACAGCAGGGCCCGGCGTCCGATCTGAGGATCGCTCGTTGGTGCTCGTGTTGGCTCGATCGGGGGGTGTTCAGTTGGCATGGGTGGGTCATCGGGCGGAGCGGTCGACGCGGTCCAATCGGTCGTCGAGAGTCGCGGTCTGGGCCTGGGTGCAAGTCAAGTGCCTGGGCCTGGGCTCGCGGCGCGAAACCCACGGGGCTGCATGGGTTGGCGAGCGGTGCACGTTCCTCTCGTGCGGGCGACCTCGGTGACCGGCCGGGCTCCGTCCCGGCTCGCTGGGCGTGATTCGCTCCGCTGGTGCCCGCCGACCGATGTACATGGATGCGGGCCCATGTATCCTAGTGGGGATCCCGCGGAGAAGTCGTGCGTCGATGTGTGCTGACAGGAGCGGTGGCGGCCCTCGCGGCTGCTGCGGGGGCGGTGTGGGCGTCGGATGACGCAGGAGACGTCGCTGCGCCGTCTGGTCTCCTGAGCTTTCCAGCGGTTTCTGTTCGTCCTGATCCGGACGAGCTGCCCGCAGAGGCGATCGATGTGAAGCCGCCGGCGGCGCATTCCGAGTCGGTGGTGCCCGCGGGCCAGCCCGAGGCGGCGGGGCCCGATCCGGCCGCTGCGGAGGCCGCGTCGGCGCAGGAGGGCCCGGCGGAGCCGCCGAAGCCGAGTCTGTTCCGGCTGCTGATTTCTGACTGGAAGGGCAACGTCAGGGCGGGCTTTGACCTCGGCAGCGGCAACAACGACCGGACGCGTCTCCGCACGGCGTTCGACATCAACAAGTCGTACTGGGGCCACAAGACGCAGATCTTCAGCGAGTACGTCATCGCGCAGGACAACCGCGGCGAGTCGGAGAACCGGCTGAGGTCGTTCGTCAATCAGGACTGGTCGGTCGGGGACTCGAAGCTCAGCGGCGTCTTCCTCCGTGTCAATGGGGACACCGATCGCTTCCAGGACTACGAGTACCGAGTGAATGTCTCGAGCGGGGCGAAGTACCAGTTTGTCAAAAACGACAAGACTGACATCTTCGGCCGGATCGGCGGCAGCGCGAGGCGGGAGTTTGGCTCGGGCGATGACGACTGGGTCCCGGAAGGGTTCCTGCAGATCGAGGTCAAGCACCGTATTTCCGACCGTCAGCGGATCGATGGTCGGGTGGAGTACCGGCCTGAGATCGAGCAGCCGAGCCGGTACCGGGTGGACGCCCGGGCGAACTGGAACATCGATGTGGATCCGGACAACGGTCTGGCGCTGCAGCTGTCGGCGACGAACCGGTATGATGCGCGGCCGAGTCGGCGGCCGGAGCGGAACGACTTCGATCTGTCCGTCAACCTGGTGTGGAGCTTCTGAGCGGCGGGCCGCATCGAGTGATGCGGCGTCGCTCGGCGGTCTTGTTTCGGCGATCGAAGGGATGATCCGGATGCGGAATCTTTTTGGATGTGATGCTGCAGCTGCGGCTGTGTTTGCAGCGGGACTGGCGTTGGGCATGACGGCGGGCTCGGCAGCCGGGCAGGACGAGGCGCCGGCCGAAGCGACCGACGGCGAAGCGGTCGAAGCCGCCGACGCGCCGCCGGCGAGTTTTTTCAGCGGGTGGGCCGGAAGTGTTTCGATCGGTCTCTACGGCACCGAGGGCAACTCGGACGAGTTCGACGTGCGGGCCGAGGCCGACGGCGAACGCGATACCGACGAGATCCGCACGACCTTCCTCACAACGTACAACTACTCGAACAACAACAACGGCGTCAGCGAGAACGAGGCGAGGCTCGAAGCCCGGAACGACTGGAAGTTCGAAGATCCCCGCTACTTCGCGTTTGCCGAGGGTCAGTTCGACTACGACGAGTTCCAGGACTGGGACACGCGCGTGTCGGTGTTCGGCGGCCCGGGCTACGTCTGGGTTGACACCGACAAGCAGCGGTTTATGACTCGGATCGGTGCGGGTGCGACGCGAGAAATCGGCGGGCAGGACAACGCGTGGCGGGCCGAGGGCCTGCTGGCGGCCGAGTACCGCCGGCAGCTGACCGAGCGGCAGCTCTTCAACGCGAGCGCGGAGGCGTATCCGGATCTGGGCGACAGCCGAAACTGGCGGGTGCAGTCGCGGGCGACGTGGGAAGTGCTGGTCGACCCCGAGGTGAACCTGACGCTGCAGATCGGCATCGAGAACGACTACGACACGGATCCGAACGGCGCACAGCGAAGCGATACCGATTACTTCATTTTGCTCAGCTGGACGTACTAATCGCGTTCGCCGAGGCCGATCAGAAGACCGGCGAGTGCGGCGGGTAGTCGATCAACAAACGCTGGGCTTCGGCATCGGCCCAGACGGTCCAGCCGAGCTCGTCGAGCAGATCGATCCGGCGTTCGCGGAGCTCCTGGCTCGGCTCGTCGTCGATCCGCGCGTTGATGATGGTGAGAGCGTCTCCGAGCCGACCCTCGATCTCGGCGATCGCGAGGTCGACGTCGTGCTGGTCGTCTGATTCGAGCTCGCCCCAGCGCAAGAGTCGGACGAGCTCGGTCTCGATGGTCTCGACGTCGGCTTGGGTCTCGGCGTTTTCGGCGAGCGTCATGACGATGGTCGTGTGCGCCTCGATGAGCGCGTCCTGCTGCTCGGCCATCTCTTCCGCGAGTTCCTCGTCGTACTCGTCGGCGTCCTCATCGTGGTTCACGCCCAAATAGGCGGCGAGGGCCTCGGCGTCGACGGCGGCGATGACGGCCTCGGCGGCGTCGATGACCGGCTGGGTGTCGCCGTCGTCTGCGATCTCGGCTGCGCGGTGCATCTGCGCGAGCAGCACGTCTAGGTCGCCCGGCTCGTCTGCGAGCAGCTCTGCGGCGAGCGCGTCAAACTGCTCGGCATCGTCTTCGGACATCAGGTCGTCCAGAGCTGCGATTTTCAGCTCGCGGATCTCGTCGGCGAGGTCGTCGAGCCGGGTCGGCTCGTCGGCGTCAGATTCGTCTTCGGTGCTGTCGCCTTCGGCGTCCGCGAGCACGGCATCGTCGGCGGCCTCGGCTTGATCGACTCCGTCTTCTTCAGCAACCGCTTCGTCATCCTCGGCCGGCTCGTCGGCGGCTTCGATCTCGGGCTTGTCGTTAGGCTCGGTGGGCACGCGCATGGCGACGGGCCAGCCGTAGGGCCTTGTGCTCGCCCCGCCGAGCTCGGTCTCGGCGCCGAAGGACATGTCGCCGATGAGCATGTCGCCGGGCTCGGCGATGTCGGGCAGCTTGGTCGGGGTGAGCAGGTACGCGCGGACGGTCTCGCCGCGCTCGAGCTCGACGGTGCCGAAGTTGGCCGATTCGTAGAGCGCGGCATCGGGCGAGCTGCCCGCCTTGATCGCGATGGCGCTGATCTCGTGCGTCAGCATGAGTGAAGCGCTCTCGAAGTACGCGAGCGCGTCCGGGTCCTCGTGGCGGATCTGGAGCTGCAGGGCGTAGTCGCCTTCGTCGAGGGAGACGGTGTCGCCCGCGCCCGCCCCGGTGGCGTGGACCTTGCCCTCTTCGTCCGTCACGCGCCAGAGGCTCGACTCGAACTCGTCCCAGAAGTGCGGCACGACGCTGGCGGCGGGCGACAGCTCGACCTTCCCGTCCTCGGGCATGGTGAACTCGTAGTCGAGGATGAGCTGGTAGGTCTGCCGGCTGTCGGGCAGCATGTCGCGTGCGGGGTCGAGCGGTGTGATGTTCCAATCGACGGGCCTGACGCTCCGCACGAGGCCCGTGAGCGAGCCCGAGGGCCTGACGTTGGCGTCGCGGAGGGGGCTGTGGATGTCGACCTCGGTGCTGTAGTGGGCGCCGTCGATCATGATCTGGCTGGGCTCGGGCCGCACGCCTCGGAAGCGGACGGTGACCTCAAACTCGGTGTCGCCGAGGCTCGACCAGTTTTGTGCGAGCGCAAGCTCGACGGTTCGGCCGCCGTCGACCGTCATGGATCTGGACTGGATGTCGTCGTCGTCGAAGGTGATCCAGCTCCGGCTGTTGTGCGAGGCGAAGGACTCGTCTTCGCGGAGCTGGGTCATGTGCGCGATGAGCGTGCGGTCGGTCTCGGTGTCGAGCCGTTCGATGATGACGTCCATCCAGGTGGCGCCGGCGGGCGCGTGGAAGAACCGCTTGAGCAGGTCACCGTTGCTGGTGGTGATGGTTTCGCGGTAGGTGTAGTCGTCGTCTTCGGTGAGCTCGATGCCCTTGATGATGGTAACAGGGAGCGTGAACATCGGGCCGCGCTCGCGGGCCGCGGCGTCGTAGCCGAGGATCTGCGCGAAGTGTGCGCCCGGCTCAAGCGAGGTGGGGTCGACGCGGACGGTGGTGCTTCGGCCCGCGGCGTTGAGCGTGTGCGTGCTCGCCGTTTCGATCCAGGGCTCGGTGGCTTCGATCGCGAGGCGCATATCGAAGTCGGTCTTGCGTCGGTTGTCGGCGTCGTCGAGCCACTCGGGCGTGAAGCTGACGGACATCTCGATGGGCTCGTCGGTCTCGTTCGGCTCGCGAAGGTAGATGCCGCGCATGTTGCCGGGAGCCTTGGCGTGGAAGGTGACGTCGGTGAAGCGGTCGTCGCGGTAGTTCACGAGGTGCTCGTAGGCGGCGTCGACCTGGAGCATGCCGGCGCCGTGGGCCCAGGGCGACTGGTCGGGCAAGGCGACGGCGGTCTCGATGATGGCGCGCTTGATCTCGGCGGGGTGGCTCGGGATGCCCTCGGCCTTGAGCTTGCTGAGGATGAGGGCGATGCCGCCGCAGGCGTTGGGCGATGACATGCTGGTGCCGTTCATGAGCTGGTGCTTATTGAGCGTCCAGCTGGGGACGGGGCTGATCGCGCCGCCGGGTGCGGAGATATCGACGCCGAGGTCACCGTCGAGCGTCGGGCCCCGGCTCGACCATGGGTACTGCAGGTCGCCGTAGCCCTCGCGCACGGCGTACTGAGCTTCCATCATTTCCGCCGAGATAGCTGCGCCGACACCGATGATGGCGCCGGTGGTGCCGCCGGGCGAGCCGACGGTGGAGAGCGCCGGGCCCGAGTTGCCGGCGGAGGAGACGAAGACGACGTTGTGCTCGTTCACGAGCTCGGTGCCGATCTGGTCGAGCCGGTATCGCGTGTCTGGGAAGGCCGCGGGCCCGCCGTAGGACATGTTGATCATGTCGGCGTCGTTGTCGATGACGGCGGTCACGCCGCGGATAAAGCCGACGTTGACGCTCGACGATCCGAGGCGTGTGTCGCCGATTTTGACGCCGACGATCTGCGCACCGGGGGCCATGCCGTTGAGCTCGGGCTGGTCTGGGAAGTGGGCGGCGACGGTGCCTGCGACGTGGGTGCCGTGTGCGCCGGCCTCGGTGAAGATCGAGAGGATGTCGCCGTCGTTGTAGACGTTGACGGCGAAGTTGAGCAGGTCCTCGTCGCCGAAGGTGCCGAACTCGCGTTCGGTGCGGAAGTTGGTGAGCGCGAGCTCTTCGGCGAGGTCGCCGTCTTCGTCGGTATCGATCGCGGCACGCCAGTGCTCGCCGTCGTGCCAGACGAGGCAGTCGAAGACCGGGCCGACGTCGCTGATCATGTCGGGCAGCTCTGCGAGCAGATCGATGCGTGTCTGCAGGTCGTCGCGCCGCTCGAGCTGGTCTTCGGTGGGCTCGGGCACGTCGCGGTCAAACTCTGCCAATGCTCGCGTGGCGTCGGCGACGAGCGCGCGATGCTGCTCGTTCCGGTCTTTGGCGCGCTCCGCCATGTACCGGCCCACGAGGCCCGACGGGAAGAGCTCGGTCGCGGGCTTGAGGCCCACGCGATACTCGCCGGTGGGGTTGGTCCACTCGTCGCTCAGTGAGAGCGTGCGGCCCGAGAGGCCCGTAATCGTGCCGTCGTCGTTGATCTCTGCGAACGTGGAGGTGTCGACGTCGCCCGAGCCCGAGGCGTCGACAAGATCGATGATTTTGGGCTTGCCGTCGGTGGTGACCTGCATGCCCGGGGCAGCGGGGTCGACGCCCGTGTCAAAGATCGCAACAACGACGCCCCGGCCGTCGGCCTCGGGGAACTGGGCGAGGAAGCGGTCCACGCCGGTGTCGGCCTTGGGCTGGAGCGCGTCCGAGGCGGTGTCGGGCTGTCGCCCAGTTCGGGCTTGCGGCTCGGCCGGGGCAGCGGTCATCGAGCGGCTCTCGGGCGTTGGGTCGATCGCGGGTGCCGCGGGCGGGGCGGAGGCGCAGCCGGCGGTCAGAACAATCGCAGCGACGCATGACGCCGAGTGGGGGAGCGATGGCATCGGTATGGTCTCCAGGCACGCCCTTGAGATGTGAGGCGTGGGTTGCTGACGCGATGGTACCGCTCGCCTTGCTGGGCGATGCGGCATCCGATCGATGATCGGGGTCGAACGCTCAATCAACATGTTGAAATAATTGAATCAACATGTAGAGAATCGTTTGCGGATCCTAGAATCTGCTGATGGAACGTGCTTTGGCTGCTGATCACGACATCAACCCAGACGGAGAGGGCTCGGTCGGTCGCGAGGCGTGCCTTGTTCGGAATGTGTTCACACTTCGGCACCTCATGATGCGCGTCGGTGACCGACTCGCGGCGGAGGTGGGGCTGACGTCGAGCCGCTGGCTTTTGCTGTGCGCGGTCGATGAGACCGAGCGGCGTGGCGAGCCGCCGACCGTCGGCGAGCTGAGCGAGCGGGCGGCGCTGAGCGTGCAGGGTGTGAGCCGGATGCTGGCGGCGATGGAGGGCGAGGGGCTGATCGCCCGTTCGACCCGTCCCGGTCACGGGCGGGCGGTGTTCGTGTCGCTCACCGCCGCGGGCCGGGCGGCGCTCGAAGCGACCGGCTCGATCGCGGAGCGGTTTGAAGCGGGCCTGCTCCGCGGGCTGGCGGAAGGTGATGTGGCGTCGATCGAGCGCGAGCTCGGGCGGCTGATCGAGAACGTAAAGGACCTGGAGCAGGAGCTCGATACGTGCGACTCGGAATAGCGATGGTGGTTGCAGCTGCGGCGTCATTGGCGTCATCGGTTGGCTTGGCGCAGGGCGGGCCGCCGCCGGCCAAAGTGCGGCTCGATGGCGTGCGTCTGCAAACGGTCGAGCAGATGCGGCGCGTCACGGGGGAGCTCCGGGCGCTCCGTCGGTCTGAACTCGCGACGCAGGCGGAGGGCCGGGTGGTCTTTGTCGGCGTCCGCGAGGGCGAGCCGGTGGAGGCGTCGCAGGTGATCGCGAGGCTCGATTCGGAAGAGGCGGACCTGCAGCTCGCGCGGCAGCGGGCTGAGCTCTTCGCGCTTGAGGCAACGGTACAGGAGCGATCGGCGCTCGCCGAGCGGGCTGGCAAGGAGCTCGAGCGTGTGCGATCGCTGCGTGAAGCGGCCTCGGCGAGCGCCCAAGAGCTCGATGACGCGATGCTCGAAGACGCGGCTGCCCGCGCCAGGCTCGCCCGGGCGGAGGCAGACGTTGAGACAGCGGCCCGCTCGGTTGCGCTGCTCGAGAAGCGGGTACGCGACATGGAGGTGCGAGCGCCGTTCGCCGGACGTGTCACCGGGCTGATGACTGAGGTCGGCCAGTGGGTGGGCGTCGGCGACGCGGTCATCGAGATGTACGAGGCGGAATCGATCGAGGCGTGGATCGACGTGCCCGAGCGGTATGTCGGGCGGGTCGCCTCGGCCGGCAGGGACGGTCTGCCGGTGCGTGTGATCATCGAGGCCGCGGACTCCGTGGTCGAGGGCGAGATCATCCAGATCGTTCCCAGCGCGGACACGCTGAGCCGGCTCTTCCCGGTTCGGATCGGTGTGCCGAGCGACGGCGTCTTTGTGCGTCCTGGGATGAGCGTGGTGGCCGAGGTGCCGACGGGCGAGTCGATCGACGCGTTGACGGTGCACAAGGACGCGATCCTGCAGGACGACGCCGGCGAGTTTGTCTACGCGGCGCTGCCGGCCGAGTTCGGCGAGGGGCTCGCCGGGATGCCGGTGCGGATCAGCAGGCTCTTTGCCGTGGGCGACCGGGTCGCGGTGCGGCCCGGCCGGTTGTCCGACGGCATGCGCGTGGTGATCGAGGGCAACGAACGGATGTTCCCGACGCAGCCGCTGCTGGTGCAGGGCGGCGGCGATGATTCCGGGCCGACGCCTCAAGCGAACGCGGGCGATGAGCGGGGAGAGGGCTGAGCGATGGATGTAGTGAGGCTCGCGATTTCGAAGCCCGTGGGCGTGACGGTGGGCGTGCTCCTGCTCGTGATGTTCGGGCTCATCGGACTGACGGCGATCCCCGTGCAGCTGACGCCGACGGTCGATCGTCCCGAGATCACCGTGACGACAAGCTGGCCCGGCCGGAGCCCGCAGGAGATCGTCGACGAGATCACCAAGGAGCAGGAGGAGCGGC
>JBCBNT010000058.1:0-20735 GCA_039821685.1 Planctomycetota bacterium
AGCTCGATCTGACCATCCCACAGGTCGCAGCCCTGATCGACTCACCTGAAGCCCAATCCATCATCGAAGCCATGGAGCGAATCAGCGAAACCCGCTGCCGCCTCGAACAAGCAGACGCCCGCCCCGCAGCCGTCGCTGCCCTCGCCGACCTCGTCCGCATGCAGCCCGAACCCGAAACCCTCCGCAAGGCCGCCACCAAACTCCTCAACACGCAAAATCCTCCCCCGTCGCCGACGGGGGAGGTGGGCCGCCGGGAGGCGGGTCGGAGGGAGACTTCGCACCGCGCACAAAAAACCCCCGCCGAAGCAGGGGTGCAAAGAAACGAAGCTCAGCCGGAAGGCTTACCAGCCGCCGCGGTTCCCACCGCCGCCGCCGCCGCCACCGTAGCCGCCGCGACCACCGCCGCCGCCGCCGAAGCCACCACGGCCTCCGCCGCCGCCGCCGAAGCCACCACGACCGCCGCCCCCGCCGCGATCCTCGCGTGCACGGGCCTCATTGATGTTCAGGTTCCGTCCCATGAACTCCTGACCGTTCAGCTTCTCCATCGCCTGGTTGGCGTCGGCGTCGTCCATCTCGACGAAACCAAACCCGCGAGGACGACCCGTCTCCCGATCGTTGATCAGGTTCACGCTCTGCACGGCACCGAACTCCTCGAAGAGCCCCCGCACATCCGCTTCCGTCGAATCAAAAGACAGGTTTCCTACGTACATCTTCAACTGCAATTCCAATCAAACCGCCCCGGGGCCTGCACACCCGGCGGGGGCCCCAGGGCCTCCCATCGCCGAGCCAGCCCGATGCGCCGCTCTCAGAAGCGACCAAAGACACCGGGCAGAACCTACAAGCATAGGCCAACCAGCCACCCCACCCGCCGACCGGCCCACCGACCGCCGCCGCGAGCCAACTCGAACCCGAACTAGCACCCCGCATTGAAGTTCGAGATCCACGCCGAGAAGTCGGCCGGCGACACCAGCCCGTCCCCGTTCTGGTCCGCCGCCACATCACCCATGTTGAACGCCACGACCCACGCCGTGAAGTCCGCCGGCGTGAGCGTGCCGTCCCCGTTCACATCCGCCACGCACGGCGCCGCCAGCCGCTCGCGGTAGAAGTTCTCGTACAGATCATCCGCAAAGAACTCGTACACCGCCGGCGTGTAGTGGATCTCATCCACAAACGTAAACCCAGGACTCTGAAAATCATCATTCGGCAGCGCCGGATCCCCCGGCGGCAGCCCCAGCTGCGGCAGCCCAAAGTTCACCTGCGCCCAGCCGTAGTACCCCTCGTACGTGTAGTTCGGGATCGTCGTCGCGAGATCGATGAGCCGCGCGTCGAGCCGGAGCAGCACCTCGTTCACCCGCGCCGGGCTCAAAAGCGGCAGCACCAGATAGTCGTACCCCGAGTGGTAGATCTGCGCGTCGGGCCGCTCGCTCAGGATGTGGTTGACGATCGTCTCGGTGTCGTTCACGACGTCGCTGATGATGCTGTTGACGATCGCGTCGATGCCGATGAAGAGCACCCCGTCGAAGAGGTCGTTGCCGCCGATGGACAGGTGGATGAGCTCGGCGTTCGGGTTGGCGGCGAGGGTGGCGGTGATGTAGGGGAGCCCGATGTTCGGGTCGTTCGAGCTGAGCCCGTCGGCCCGTTCGCCTTCGAAGGCGGCGTTGAGTAGGACGGTGCCGGCGTTGCCCTCGTCGATGATGGTCTGCTGGAGCGGGGCGGAGAGGCGGTTAGACCATGAGTCGCCGAAGACGACGATGTCGGCGCCCTGGGCGGCGGCTGCGAGCGGGAGTGCGGAGAGCAGCAGGATGGTCGCGGCGGCGGCGATTGTGTGTGGCTTCATGTTGCGAGTTTAGTCAGAATCGGGTTTCGGATTGGGATGATTGTGCGGCGTCCTCCGCACGGGACTCGCTGGTGTCGATTGATCGGGCGGGGATTCGGGTCGATATCTGGGGTGGTGTTGCGAGTGCTCGGACAGATCGTGGACGGCCGATCGGCTTGGGCGGCTTTTTACGAGGGCGTGACGGACACGTTCGAGTCGAACGTCTCTTCGCTGCCTTGGTTCGGGGTTGCGGTCGGGGCGGTGGTGGTGGTGTACCTGCACGTGCGGTCGGTGCGGTGGGCATTGCGGCGCTTCGGTGGCTCGTCGTCTGAGGCTGTGTCTCGAGAGCGTTGACGGGGGCCGCGCCGGCCGGCCTGTTGGTTGACAGACCCTTCCGCCCGGTGGTTCCGCGCGTGCAATGATCCGGTGCGGCGTCGGTGTCGCGGATGGGAGGCGCGCGGTGTCGACGCAGCAGTGGGTGTTCATCGGTCTGGCGGTGCTGACGGGGATGGTGATCCCTTTGCAGCCGGGCATGAACGCGGAGATGGCTCGGCAGACGGGGAGCCCGTTTGTGGCGTCGCTCTTGAGTTTTTGCGGCGGGGTGCTTGTGCTCTTCGCTGTTGTTGTGGGCCAGCGGGCCGTGTCTGGCGAGGGCGTGCAGGGTGTGCTCGGGGGGCTTGGTTCAGCGCCGTGGTGGTCGTACCTCGGGGGGCTCGTGGGCGCGGTGTTCGTGACGGTGTCGGTGGTGCTCGCGCCGCGGCTTGGTGCGGCGGTGCTTGTCGCTGGGATCGTGACGGGTCAGCTGATCGGCTCGCTGATCGTTGACCATGCGGGTTTGGTGGGGTTTGCGCGGCAGCCTGTGACGTGGCCCCGGGCGATCGGGGCGTGTTTGCTGATCTGCGGCGTGGTGGTGATGCAGCTCGCGCGCGAGTAGCTGTCGCCGGGGGTGATTGGTTGTGCGGGCGTGACCGGTTGGGTCAGGTGCCGTCGCCGCCGCCGTTCCAAGTGTCGGCGTCGAGGGCTTCCGCCGGGACGAGTCCGGTCCAGAGTTCGTTGTGGGGGTCGCCGTCGTTGTTCCAGCGTCGCATGCTGGCCTGGACCTGCGGCTGGTCCTGGTTGGCGAGCGTCTCGTCGGTATCGACGATGTCTCGGACGGTGACGGACTCGACGTGTCCGTCGGCGAACGTCATGTTTGCTTTCTCGCCGCACCCGTAGGCGGCGGGGATGAGCTCGGTGAACTGACGTGTGGTTCCGGAGACGGTGACGGGGTCGCTGTTGCCGTCGACGAGTGAGTCTCCGAAGACGAAGAAGTTGGCGGGGTCGGCGATGCCGCTGAGCTTGGGGCCGATGTTGGCACGTCGCTCGAGGATTGTGGCCCGCGCTGCCTCGGAGGAGATGTTGATGTTGTCGATGTTGAACGACGCGTGCTGACCGACGCCGAGGCACCTGATCTTGCCGTCGATGGTCGGGAGTGACACGCCGTGGGTTCCGGTTTCATTGAGGCCGATGCTGAAGAAGTTCCAGCCGAAGCGTTCGATGTCTCCGCTGGTCTGGTGGGCGATGGGTCCCTGCTTGATGATCATCTCGTTTTCTTCGTAGCCGTAGCGTGTGTAGTTGTTTTCATTTTCACCGGATTTGGCGACTGAACGCCGGAAGCCGTCGGGGTTGATGATCGATTCCCATTCGATGTTGAAGATCTTTGCTGGCGCGTTCGGGTTGAGGAAGGACTCCATGGAGCCGCCGTCGACGCCGCCCATGGCGAACCTGAGCTGCGCGGGCCAGGTGTAGGCCCATTGTGCGGAGTCGGTGGTGTGGCCGAAGGGTGTGAAGTCGTCGAACTGCTCGGCGTAGAGGTAGAAGCCTTGGCCGAGGGCACGGTGGTTTGTTGCGCCGACGAGCTTGCGTGCGCTGCAGCGGGCTTGGCCGAGCGCGGGGAGCAGGATGCCGATGAGCAGCGCGATGATCGCGATGACGACGAGGAGCTCGATGAGGGTGAAGGCTTTGCGGTTCATGTATATCTCATCTGAATGGGGACACTGCCCCATCGCGTGTGGGGGACGGTCTGTTCGGATGTGTTCTGTCGCTGCGGCCGGAATGGGCCTACGGGGAGCCTACCACAGCCCGAGGTTGCGTGAAAGTGTCAGGCGTGGAAAGTCGGGGCTTTCTGCGCGTTCGTGGCAATCCGGGATGACGCGGACGGCGTGAGTTTGTGGGAGATCGATGTCTCGAGAGGATGTGTCGCGCGGTCCGCACCTGCGGGGTGACCGGGAACAGGTTCTCAGTCTGCGGTTGTTTTCGGTTTGTCGTGGGTATGTGCTATTGCGGGTTGTCTGGTCGGTCTTCGTCGAACGAGTCGGAGATGAACTCTTGCTCGTGGCCGTGATCGCCGAAGCCTGTGCCGTGTGTATGGGTCTGGACGTTGGGATGCGGTTGCGGGGTGTCGCAGTGTGGGCAGACCGCCGGAGGGAGCCTGTGGGCCCCTGCTGGCATGAGTTTCTTGCAGGAGAAACAAGCGACGCCGGTTGCGATGCGTCTGCTTTGGCAGACCGGGCATTCGAGTGGTTCGGCGTTTCGCACGTGCTTGGCGAATCGTCCGGTTGTCATGACGAAGCCGTGGAGGTTGTCTTCGTCTTCCATGCAGACGAAGGACATCGGGCGGTCGAATTGGTCGTGGCGAGGCTGGGTGGTATAGATGATGATAAAGACAGCCACCGCGACGATTGTGATGATCGCCGCGGTGGCCTGGATAATCTGAGTCGATTTAGATGAACTCATGCCTGAGGATTCGGCGGCAGGCTCATCAGGGCAGCATGCTCGCCCACTCCTGCTCTTCGGGTGCGCCGGTGTTGTTCCACCTGCGGAGCTTGGCGAGGACATTCGGATCGCCGGCCTGACCTCGCTGGATGTTCTCTTGGCTCAGGAGAAGATCCGGGATCGAAAGCGTTTCGACGTGGCCGTCACCGAAGGCAAAGTTGGCGGTGTCACCGCCGCAGTAAGACGCTGGGATCGCAGCTTCGAAGAGCGTGGCGCCGGGGCTGACCTGTGCATCGCTTTCGCCGTCGACGGTTGAGTCAGCAGCAACGATGAAGTTCGCAGGGTCTCGCCACGACGAGAGTTTCGGCCCGCGGTGGATGGTTGTATCCGCGATGTCTTGTGCGCTTGCCCCCTCCAGCGTTGGAAGGGCATGCTCACCGACGCCGAGGCAAACGGGACGACCGTCGACGGTGTCCTGGACGCTTCCGGTGCCGGTCTCGTTAAGGCCGACGCTGAAGAAGAACCGCCCGTCCACTTCGGGGTCCGATCCGATTCGGTCGGCGAGGCGTTCTTGCCCGACCATGAGCTCGTTTTGCTCGTAGCCGAAGAAGGTGCCGCTGTACTGGACGGGGCCGATGCGGTCGTTCGCGACCCAGCGGGTGATGTCCTGTCGCGTGTTGAATTCCCACTCGTAGGGGAAGTCCTTTGGAGCTGCGGGATTTTGGAATGCTTCCATCGCACCGCTTTCCAGGCCTCCGAGTGCGAGGCGGACCTGTGCCATCCAGACGTACGCGAATCTGGTGTTGGCACCGAAGCCCGATGCCGCGATCGTGTGGCTGGTGGGGGTTTCGTCGTCGAACTGCTCGGCGTAGAAGTAGACACCCTGGCCGATGGTGCGGTGGTTGGTGGCGCCGACGAGTTTGCGTGCGGTGCAGCGGGCCTGGCCGAGGGCGGGCAGGAGGATGCCGATGAGTAGCGCGATGATGGCGATGACCACCAAAAGCTCGATGAGTGTGAAGCCTCGACGGTTGTTCATATTGAATCTCCTGGTCTGACGCGAGCGGCTCCGGAAGATTGGAACGGCTTGCGTGTGCTCGGCCCGTCGAACGACGTGAACGGCCTTGATGTCTTTCCCCGATGAGCCGAGCGGCCCGCTGCAAGCCTTCATGCTACACCGTGAACGCTCGGATGTCGCTGGCGATGTCACTTGATAGGTTTCGGCCAGATTCTGGTGCCCGTTTCGCGGGCGTTTGCTGATGCTGCAGGCCAGCCGCGGCCGGTCCAATAATACGACACATATCAGTCTGTTGGCAGGTTTGAAAGCTGCCCCGATCACTCCGCAGACCGCGGGCTGGGAGCAGAGCGTGGGACGTTCCGCGTGTTTGCGGGGGTGAGTTGCGTCGGTCGGGACAAATTTTGAAGGATCGTTCGATCGGGCTGCTACACGGGTTGGAATAGTGGGGGTTCTTGACTGATTTGTCAAAAAGTATGACGATGAGAAACTGGTGCGCCTCAGGTCGAGTGGCCGGGCGTGGCGGTCTTGGCTGGGCAATGATTGGGTCTTCTCGGTATCGGCGGTCGCTTCGGTAGGCGGCGGCTGGTGCTGGGTTCGGATAAGAAAGGACGGCGATCGATGGGTGCGAACACGCTGACGGTGACCGGCGAGAGCTTTGAGACGGATGTGCTGCAGAGCGACGTGCCGGTGCTGGTAGATTTCTGGGCGGAGTGGTGCGCTCCGTGCCGGGCGTTGGCGCCGACGATCGACGAGCTGGCGGACGACTACGCCGGCAAGGCGAAGGTGGCCAAGCTGGATATCGATAACGCTCAGGAGATCGCGGTGAAGTACGGGATCCAGAGCATCCCGACGGTGGCGGTCTTCAAGGGCGGCGAGGTTGTCGACATGCGGGTTGGTTTGGCGGACAAGGAGACGCTGAGCGACCTGCTGGAGAAGTCGGTCGGCTGAGGCCGGCCGATTGATGATGATTGATTTTGCGGCGGGCGCTCGGGGACGGGCGCCCGCTTCTTTGTGCGGCTTCTGGCACGGAAGGGAGCCTTGGTGTTCACGATGACGGTCTGGGTCGTGGTCATTTTGGTGGTGTTGGCTGTTCAGGTGCCGTTTCTTGTTTGGCGCTCGACGCCGCGGACGGCGGGAAAATGCGGGGCGTGCGGGTACTCGGTTGACGATCTCGCCGGGATGTGCTGCCCGGAGTGCGGGCATGATCTTCGGTATTACGGGATCCGCGCGAGCACGCTCACTGCCAGGAACGCCCGGGTGGCGGCGTTGATGTCTTGGTCATTGTTCTGCGGCATGCTTGTGTTGTCGTTTGGCGTGGGCGATTCGATCTCCAGCGAACGCGATCAGCCGGTGCGCGTGGTCGGGGCGTGGACGCACGATTCGGGCTTGCTCCCGCCGGTGAGTTTCGAAGCGGAAGCGCCCGAGCGGCTTTCTGATGCGGGCAGCGTCCGGGTGACGCTTTTGGGCACCGATGGGGCTGAGCGTTCTATGACGATTCTGCCTCAAGAGGCGACGGCGATCGAGGGGCCGCCGGCGATCATTGATGCGGAGGCAGTGTGGGCAGGGCTCGACGCCGAAACGCGTCGGGACCGGATGGCTTTGGGAATGGACTCGATCCGTCGGGCTGTGGATCGTTTGCTTCTTGCGTCTGGGTACGACGTCGTGGGCGATGACGATCTTGGTGAGGTGGGGAAGTGGTTCGGGCTCTTCGTCGATCGGGCGACGAGCAGCACGGCGCACCTGGACGGAGCGACGATGTTGTACCAGAGCAGCCTTCGGGTTGACGAGGCGGAGGGCACGTACGCGGTGTCGGCTGCGACGTCGGTCTTCAACAGGGACCCGGTCGTGATGGCACGGATGGGGTTGCGGGTCGCGGCGTTGGTTGCTGTGTGGGGTGTCGGGTTTGCTGTGTTGATCTGGTTGCTTCGGCATCACGAGCGGAGGGTGCGTGCGACGGGGCGGGCGGGCGCAGGGTAAAAAGAAACGCCGCCGCGATCTGGTGTGATCGCGGCGGCGTGATCTCGATCGTGTGCCCGTCCTTGGGCGGTGTGTCAGTCCGTTGGTCGGCGCTGGTGCCGCGTCCGTGCGGTTGGCTCGCTGATCGAGTCTGAGTCTTTGGTGTGTCGTGCGAAGCGTGAGCGGCTCGTGAGTCGTGCGGCGATTTGTGTCATTCGGAGGATCGGGTTCTCTCGATCAGGCCTGGCAGCTCGCCGGCGAGCCTGCGCCGTTCGTCCCGCCACTGCTGCTGGTCTCGGATCTCGAGCCAGGATCCCGCCCCGACCACGGCGACGGCCGAGCCAATCTCGGCCTGGTCGAGGTGCTCTTGCGGGACACGGATCCTGCCGGCTGAGTCGGCTTCGATCCGTTCGGCCGAGCCGAAGATGATCCTGCGGAGCTTGGCTTGGTCTTCGTTGAGCGTGAGCGAGTCGGTCCATTGGCTGGCGAGCTCCGTGAACATTTGTTCGGTGTACAATCGGATCGAGCCGTCGGTCCAGGGGAGGGTGATCCAGACTTGTTTTTGTTTGGGTTGGCCTTTTTGATCGGCGTCTGTATTGTCGTTTTCTGTCAGTTGCGACCGATATCTGCTGGGTACGGAGAGTCTGCCTTTGGCATCGATGTTGAGTTCAGTCGAGCCGGTGAAGAGCATGTGAGGCGGGGCTCCGGTGCGTGTGTCTTGGGCATGCGTGGGATCTTCCCACACATCGTCCCACTTCGCAACCCGGCGTGGGCAGAAATCGCGTTATCCACAGAGATTCTGGAGCTGAGATTGCGCGATCGTGCGGCGGGCGATGCTTTGATTGGGTGGTGATTGGTTCCTGGTGTGTGTGCGGGCGCACGAAACAGGAAATCGGGGTATGTTGATTGTCGTGGCGGGCGGGGCGCCGGTTCTCGGCGTTGGAGGCAGCCGTGTCGGTTCAATCAGAGGTTGATCGTGTGTCGGCGGTGCTGGAGCGCGTGCCGTGGTCGACGTGGGTGATGTCGTCGTCGCACGATGGGCAGCGGTCTGGGGTGCTGGTGCGTTGGGTGCAGCGTTGCTCGAATGAGCCGGTGCTTTTGAGTGTTTCCGTGGAGAAGTGCCACGCGATGGAGACACTTATTCGTGATAGCCGGGGCTTCGCACTCAATCTTGTGGACGAGACGGATCGGCTGCTGATTCGGAAATTTGAGGGGTACACGCCGCCGGACGAGCACAGCGATCCGTTTGATACGTTGGCGGTCGAGACGTGGAAGTCGGGCTCGCCGATTTTGAAGCGTGCAATCGCGGCGGTGGACTGCGAGGTGGTGCGTCACCTTGACCTTGAGAGCGACTGCGAGATGTTCATCGGGCAGGTGCTGGACGCGCGGGTGGTGTCCGGCTAGGCGTGTGCTTTGGTTGCTTCAGGTCCGCGCTCGGAAGAGTGCGCGGGCGTGTGGCAGGAAGCTCTCGGTGAATGCGGCTTCGCTGAAGCTTTCGGCGTGCTCGCGGCAGGCGAGTGCGTGGTGCTTCGGGCAGCGGTCGATGGCGGCGAGCAGTGCATCGGTTGATTGGTGGTGGAAGAGGGCGCCGGTGGCGTCGTCTTTGACGGTGTCTCGTGCGCCGCCTTTGGCGAAGGCGACGACGGGTGTGCCGCAGGCCTGGGCTTCGAGGGCGGTGATGCCGAAGTCTTCGAGTTGCGGCTGGATGAGGAGTCGTGCTCGTCTGTAGTGGTCGCGCATCTGGTTGTCGGTGTCTGCGTGCGCAAAGGTGACAGTGGGGCCGGCGAGCCGTTTGAGGCGGTCGAGCTCGGGGCCCGTGCCGACGATGGTGAGCGGGTGGCTGGCCATGTTGGCTGCGGCGATGGCGAGGTCGAAGCGTTTGTATGGGACGAGCGCGCCGGCGGCGAGCCAGTGTGTGCCGCGGGTTGTGCGGTCGGTGCGTTCGTCGGCGGGTGTGAAGAAGCGCGTGCGGACGGGCGGGAAGACGACGTGCGACTGGGCGCGGTAGCAGCGGCGGACTTCTTCGGCGGTGTGCGTGCTGTTGGCGAGGAAGGTGGAGACGCGGCGGGCTGTTCGGCGGTCCCAGGCTTTGTAGAGCGGGCGGATGAGGGCGAGGGGGATGGAGGCGGAGCCGTATTGGGAGGTTTGCGACCAGATGTAGCGGGCGGGTGTGTGGCAGTAGCAGAGGTGGGGGAGGCCTGGGGGCGGCTTGATGGATTTGATGGCTGCGGAGTGGGTGGAGATGAGCAGGTCGAAGGGGTTGTCGGCGTGTCGGCGGGCGAGCTCGCGGGAGAGCGTGGCGGCGGCGCGGGGGTAGAGCGGGAGCAGGTGGCGGCGGAGCTTGAGGGCGCGGTGGCCGGTGAAGACGGCGTGGCGGGGGAGGTCGTCGATGGCGCGGGTGATGGGTTGGCCGTCGTCGAAGAGGGTGAGGATGGCGGTGACGTGTGTGGTGGGTTCGAGTGCGCGGATGATTGCGTCGAGGACGAGTTCGCCGCCGCGGCGGCCGACGAGCCAGTCGTGGGCGAGGATGATGCGGGGTTTGCGTGTGGGCGCGGTCACGCTGGAGGGTAGTGAATGTGGTCAGCGGCGGCGGCGGGGTGCGATGCCGAGGGCAAGGGTGAGTGGTGCAGCGGTCATGGGTGATGGGATGGCGGCGGCGATGCGGAGGCCGTGTCGGAAGGAGGCGCGGTCCGGCTCGGCGTAGAGCCCCGCGCGGTTGATGTGATCGAAGTCGAAAATCTCTCCCGGTTTGTTGCCGAACGGGTTGATAGTGCCATCGATGCTGGAGCCGTCGACGGGTCGCTCGTACGGCTCGCCTGGCCAGATCCATCCTTCCAGCAGTTCGGTGACGCCGCCGGTGGCGTCGAGTAGGCCCCACGGGGTTTGTGTTTCTGGGTAGGCGCCGACGGCGATGTCCCACGCGGTGCCTCCGATCTGTGCTTGGAGGTAGGCATTGGTTTCCCCTTCGCCCGGCAGTCCTGTCACCGGCCGAGTGTCTGAGCTGTCTGCATACGTCCACCATCCGCCTTGCCCTTGGCCATGGCGATTGGGGTCGTAGTGGACGGCCTTGAGCCATTCATCGATGCTTGGGATCCAGAAACGAGCGCCGGGTGAGCGGGTTGCTTGATCGGTATAGGTGTCGGTGGATTGGTCATAGCCGAACGTTGCAAAGTCGTACGCGCCGTCGAGAAAGGCCTCTGGCTGGGAGGACTTTCCATTGTGGAGCCAGTTGCAATATGCAGCTGCGGCTCGCCATGAGATGCCGGCGACCGGAAGGTCGTTGAACGTGGAGCCGGGTACGACGAGGTCGCCGCCGAAGGGGAGGTTGCCTTGATATGAGCCTCTGGACATGCCGGGGATGACGACGCTGGAGGCATCAACCGCGTCGCGAAACTCGACCCAATCGCCCCATGTCAGTTCGGTCTTTGCCATTCGATACCGGTACGGCACCGCTCCTCTCGACTGGTAGAACTGCGGTTCTGAATTGAACGGGTCTGTGGGGTGACCGGCGTTGCCTGGGTCGCCGATGGTGACGAATTCGGGCTGTGCGGCGGCGGCGAGGGGGGTGACCGCGGCGGCGATGGCGAGTGATCTGTTCATGATGCGGGTATCGGGTGATTGTCGGGTTGTGCGCAAGGCGGGTGTGTGAAGACTGCAATGATGCCCCATGAGTGAACAGCGGCGAGTGTGGGCGGCGAATCGGCTTGGGCTGGACTACCGGGCCGAGGCGGTGGCGATGGGGGACCCGGTCGTGCCGATCGTTGATGTGCACGTGCACGTGAACGGGCGGCGGGCGGCGGGGATCTTTGCGGAGGTGGCTTCGCTCTTCGGCGTGCGGCGGTCGTACACGCAGACGTTCCGCGGGACGGCGCACGACGTGCGGGACGTGCTGGGGGATCGGGTGCGGTTTATTGCGATTCCCGAGTACATGGCGGAGGACAAGCGGCATGCGCTGACGGACGGGTTTCTGGAGGCGATGCGGTGGTGGCACGGTGAGTTTGGCGCGCGGATGGTGAAGTTTTGGGTGGCGCCGCGGCTGCAGGATTTGGCTGGAGACGCGTTCGACGAGATCAAGCTGGATGGCGTGTGGAAGCGGAAGGCGGCGGATCTGGCGCGCGAGCTCGGCATGATGATCATGACGCACGTGGCTGATCCGGATACGTGGTTTGGGACGGAATATGCGGATCGTGAGCGGTATGGGACGAAGCGGCAGCAGTATGAGCCGTTGGAGCGGATGCTTTCCGATTACAGCGACGTCCCGTGGTTGGCGGCGCACATGGCGGGGAGCCCTGAGGACCTGGACTTTCTTGACGGCTTGATGGAGCGGCACGCGAATCTGCACCTGGACACCAGCGCGTGCAAGTGGCAGGTGCGGGAATTGAGCAAGCACTCGCCGGCGCGGATGCGGGCGTTCTTTGAGCGGTGGCGGGGGCGGGTGCTCTTTGGGACGGACATCGTGACGCAGGAGGCGCACCTGAACGCGGGGGATGATGTTGGTTTCGCGGCGAATCAGGCGTCGAACGCGGACGAGGCGTTTGAGCTGTACGCGAGCCGGTATTGGGCGATGCGGATGCTGTTTGAGGGGGACTACGACGGGGAGAGCCCGATCGCGGATCCGGATCTGATGAAGGTTGACTCAGAGAAGTTTGATGCGATGAGTGCGCCTCGGCTTCGGGGGATGGGGTTCCCGGCGGAGTTGCTGAAGAGTGTGTATGCGGGGGCGTGTGAGGATGTGGTGGAGCGGTGGTATGACGAGCACTGAGGGACAGGTCGAGCTGCTTGACAACACGACGAACCGTGCAGTCGTGCGAGTTCCGGGGCGGCGGTTTCCCGGGGTTGTTGTCCAAGGTGATTCGCTGGGACGATTGGTGCACGACCTTGAGCGTGCTGCACAGAGTGATTCGGGCGATGAGCTTGCGATGGTGCTCACCGAGTTCCGGGAGTTGCAAACGCACTACGAATCGGTCTTGCGTTGTCACGGCATCGATATGCCCTGACCCCGCTCCGACCCGCCAGTGGCGGGCCACCTCCCCCGTCGGCGACGGGGGAGGAGCTTGGGCTAGCGGCGTGCGGTTTGTTTCACGGCGTCGGCGAAGCGGGTGGCCATGAGGTTGGCGAGTTCGGTGTCGTTTGGGACGTCGAAGGTGGCTCGGAGGCTGGCTGGGCCGAGGGCGTCGTTGAAGTTTGGTGTGGCGGCCTGGAGGGTAAGGGTGCCTCGAGAGATGGTGCCTTCGAAGGAGCCGGAGCGGGCTTTGGACTTTGGGAGGAGGAATCCGCCGCCGGCGTAGATGCCTGTGGCGCCGTCGGGGGCGAGGATGGCGTGGCGTATGGAGGTGTTGAGCGCGTCGGGCTCGATGGGTGTGCGGCCTGGGTCGGGGCGGATGAACATGTGGATGTGGACGATCTGGCCGACGAGGGGCTCGTCGTTTGGGGTGCGGGCGAGCTCGGCGGGCGTGAGGTTGCTGAGGTAGATGTTGACGGTGTTCTCGTCTTGGTAGGTGTAGGCCTTGGTGATGAGTCGTGGCGCGAGCTTGGCTTGGCCAGAGTTGGCGGTTGAAGCGGTGGGGGTTGTGGGGCTGGTGGGGGTGACGGTGACTCGGGCGTGGTGGCCGCAGGCTTGGGGGAGGATGGTGAGGGCGAGAAGAAGGACGACGATGAGCGTTGCGGGGCGTCGGGGCATGGGCGGAGGGTAGTAGAGGATGGGGGCGAAGAAGCGGTGTGGCCCCCTCGCTTGCGCTTCGGGCTCGTCAAGACTGGTGATCGAGTGGATGTGGGGCGTTGGGCGTGGCTATGCTTCTGCCCGCGCTTGGGCCGGTGGGGTCTGAGTGGCGGACAATACAGGGAACCGTATGGACCACCCGTGAGCCAGGGCTGATTGGCCTGCCTTGGTGTTGACACGGCGTGGGAGGTGGAGACCGATGGCCAAACGTGAGCTTATCGATACGTTTAAGATCATGGCCCCGGGTGGGCAGGCGACGCCTGCGCCGCCGCTTGGTCCCGTTTTGGGTGCCAAGGGTGTGAACCCGGGTCAGTTCATCCAGCAGTTCAACGCGGCGACGGGTCAGCTCAACGGCAAGGTCGTTGGGTGCGTTGTTCGCGTGTTCAGCGATCGCTCGTTTGAGTTTGACATCAAGTCGAGCCCGGCAGCGGTGCTGATCAAGGAGGCGGCGGGCGTCGACAAGGCGTCGGGCGAGCCGAACAAGAACAAGGTTGGGAAGATCACCCGCGCTCAGGCGGAGGCGATCGCTGAAGAGAAGAAGGAAGACCTGAACGCTGCGAGCGTTGATGCTGCTGTGCGGATCATCGCTGGTCAGGCTCGGTCGATGGGCATCGAGGTGGAGGACTAATCATGGCTGAGAGCGAATTCGCGAAGCCCAAGGTTGGTTTCGGCTTCGGCGACGAGCCGGAGAAGTCGGCGCAGCCGGCTGAAGGCGGCGGCGAGAAGAAGGCGGCGCCGGTTGGCGACGATGGCCCCAAGCACCGCCGCGGGAAGCTGCGTCACCGGATGAGCAAGCGTTCGAAGGCGAACGTGGCGAAGGCGAGCCGGGACCCGGTGGACGCTGCGACGGCGATGTCGCACGTGAAACGTTTCGATGGTACGAAGTTTGATCAGTCGGTCGACGTTGTGTTTCACCTTGGGGTGGACACTCGTCAGGCGGATCAGCAGATCCGGGGCGCGGTGAGCCTGCCCAAGGGGATCGGCAAGGCGAAGCGTGTCATCGCGTTCTGCAAGGACGACGACGTGCAGGCGGCGAAGGACGCCGGCGCGATCGAGGCGGGCGGCGCCGAGCTGGTGACGAAGATCGAGAAGGGCTGGTTCGAGTTTGATGTTGCGGTGGCGACGCCGGACATGATGCGCGAGATCTCGAAGCTCGGCCGGGTGCTGGGTCCGAAGGGCCTGATGCCGAGCCCGAAGGCTGGCACGGTGACGAAGGACGTTGCGACGGCTGTTCAGGAGTATTCGGCGGGCAAGGTCGAGTACCGGGCTGACAAGTCGGGGAACGTGCACGCGACGATCGGGAAGATGAGCTTCCCGGAGGGCGACTTGCTTGCCAACTTCGAGCATCTGCTGCGGACGATCGAGGCGGCGCAGCCGAGCGGTCTGAAGAGCGCGTACATCAAGAGCATCCACGTGAGCGGGACGATGACGCCGGCGGTGAAGATCCGTTACGGCGTTGAGGCCGAGGCGTAAGGGACGATCTGGCCCTTGCGATGGGCTGAAGGGGTTTGAGGCATGTCGAAGCCTGTGAAAGAGATGATCGTCACTGACTACCAGGGGCGTCTGGATGGTGCGGAGGAGGCCTTGGTGATCTCGCTGCGCGGGGTTGATGCTGAGGGGACGGAGTCGATCCGTGTCGGTCTTCGCGAGAAGTCGGTGCGTGTGACGGTGGTGAAGAACTCTCTGGCGCGGAAGGCGTTTGAGGGGACGCCGCTGGAGGTGCTGGCACCGGTGATGCAGGGCCAGAACGCGATGCTGTACAGCGAGCGGAGCGTCGTCGAGGTGGCTCGCGAGCTGATCGATCTGGTGAAGGACTTCCCGGAGGTGGAGCTGAAGGGTGCCGTGCTTGACGGCGAGCTCTACGCGGGCGAGGACGGGGTGACCCGTCTGAGCAAGTTCCCGACGCGTGACGAGGCGATCTCAGATGTGATCACGCTGGTGCTGAGCCCGGCTCGGAACCTGGCGGGTCAGTTGAAGGGGCCCGGCGGTCGGATCGGCGGGATCTTGAAGGCGATCGAGGAGAAGCTGGAGAGCGGGGAGACGATCTCCAAGCTTTGAGTTTGTGTTTCTTTGGCATCGGCACCCAACTGGCCCGGTTGAGGCGCTTCGGCGTTCCGGGGTAAAGAGCCGAGTGGTTCGGTCCCTCTTGGGTGAGGTGGATTGGAAAGGTTTGGTACGAGATGAGCGACGAAGCAGCAACGAAAGAGTTCGACGCGGGGATCAAGGAGATCGGCGACAAGCTTGCTGAGCTGACGCTGAAGCAGGCGGTTGATCTCGGTGATTACCTGAAGGATGCGTACGGCATCGAGGCTGCCGCGGGCGGCGGCGTGGTGATGGCTGCTGCTGGTGGCGACGCCGGCGGGGCGGCTGAGGAAGAGAAGACGGAGTTCAACGTCGTCCTGAAGGCGGCGGGCGATCAGAAGATCAAGGTGATCAAGATCGTTCGCGAGGCGACGGGCCTTGGCCTGAAGGAGGCGAAGGAGCTCGTGGACGCCGGCGGCAAGGCCGTGAAGGAGAACCTGCCGAAGGACGAGGCCGACAAGCTCGCGGAGCAGCTGAAGGAAGTCGGCGCGGACGTCGAGCTGACCTGATCTGGTTTTTGTTCGGTCCTTGCGGGCCGGAGCTTCTGGTCGCGGGCCGGCGTCGGTCGGCTTTGCTGGCTAGAGTTTATAGAGGATTCGCGTCCACCGGCTGTGAGGCTGGTGGACGATTTGGGCTGCGTTCCGGTATTGGTCGTTGCCTGGGCGAGTGGGGAAGGGTGGAACCGCTCGTTTCAGCGCGTTAGACTCCGGGATTGGGCGTAGCACACTGATACCACCGATTTGGCCCGGCGGCTGGCGCACCGGGGCGGTCCTGATTCGACGCAACTTTCGATGCGGCGTTCTGGGCGGTCCGTGTGTCTGCGGCTTGAGCCTGATCTTGGGCACTTGATCTTTGACCCGTTGAGCGGGTTTTCTGAGGAGCGCAATGGCGACAACGACCGAGCCGGCGAGGACTGTTCGTAGCTACGCGAAGCGGGGGGACGGGCTGCATGTGCCCGACCTGACGCGGGTGCAACGGAACGGGTATGAGCGATTTTTGCAGCTTGAGAAGCCTGAGGACGGGCGCGAGTCGCGTTTCGGCCTCGAGTCGCTGCTGCACGAGATCTTTCCGATCGAGAGCTACGACGGGACGATGCGCCTGGAGTATGTGTCGTACGGGCTTGACGAGCCTCGGTACACGAGCGACGAGTGTCGGGAGCTCCGGCTGACGTACGGGTTGCCGTTCCGGCTGCGCGTTCGGCTCATCCGTGACGGCGTGGATGACATCCCCGAGGAGGAGATCTACCTCGGCGAGTTCCCGATCATGATGGGCGGCGGCGAGTTCATCGTGAACGGCGCCGAGCGCGTGATCGTGAGCCAGCTGCACCGGTCGCCGGGCGTTGACTTTGGGATCGAGTCGAGCGAGGCGGACCGGCCCTTGCACTCGGCGCGGATCATCCCGGAGCGGGGCTCTTGGATCGAGATGGCGGTTGATAAGAAAGACCGGCTGACGATGAAGATCGATCAGTCGACGAAGCTCGCTGCGACGACGTTCTTGCGGTGCCTTGACGAGAGCGTGAGCTCGACCGAGGCGATCCTGAGCCTGTTTTACCAGGTGACGGAGATCAAGGCGGCGGACGTGAAGCCCGAGCACTGGGCGGCTGAGAGCGTGATCGACACCGAGACGGGTGAGGAGATCGTGCACGTCGGTCATCAGATCGGCGAATCGGCTGAGGCGATCAACGCGGGGAGCCTGAAGAAGGTCCGCGTGATCCAGAACCCGAGCGACGTCTTGATCTTGAACACGGTGGCGGACGAGAAGCTCGAGGCTTTCGAGGCGGACACGGATTACGAGCGTGCGCTTTTGAAGGTGTACGGGCGTCTTCGTCCGGGCAACCCGCCGCAGGTGGAGAAGGCGAAGCAGCTCTTTTACGAGAAGTTCTACGACGAGAACCGGTACAGGCTCGGCCGGGTCGGTCGTTTCCGGATCAACCGGAAGTTTGAGCTTGAGACCGAGGAGGATCAGCAGTTCCTGACCGGTGAGGACTTCCTGAAGGTCATGGAGTATCTGCTTGATCTTCGTTCGAACCGGATGGACCCGAAGACGGGTCGGCCGGCGGCGAACGTGGATGATATCGACCACCTCGGGAACCGTCGTCTTCGGACGCTGGACGAGCTGGCGGTGGACGAGCTGCGGAAGGGTTTCCTGAAGCTCCGCCGGACGGTGCAGGAGCGGATGAGCGTGAAGGATCCGGACGAGCTGGCGAAGATCAGCGAGCTGGTGAACTCGAAATCGATCTCGAGCGCGATCGACTTCTTCTTCGGGCGGAGCGAGCTGAGCCAGGTCGTCGACCAGACGAACCCGCTGTCGAGCCTCGTGCATGAGCGGCGGCTGTCGGCGCTGGGGCCGGGCGGCCTGAACCGGAAGCGTGCGGGCTTTGAGGTCCGCGACGTTCACATTTCTCACTACGGCCGGATCTGCCCGATCGAGACGCCCGAGGGCACGAACATCGGTCTGATCGCGTCGCTCGGGATCTACTCGCAGATCGACGAGTACGGGTTTTTGCAGACGCCGTACCGGACGGTGAAGGGCGGGAAGCTGACGGGCGACGTGCAGTATCTCCGTGCTGATGAGGAGATGAAAGCGGTGCTCGCGCCGGCGGATGCGTTTGACGCGTCGGGCACGCTGGACGAGGGCGACGTGATCGCTCGGGTCGACGGCGAGCTGGCGCAGGTGCACTCGTCGGACGTGAACTACGCGGACATCTCGCCCAAGCAGATCGTCGGTATCTCGGCGGCGTTGATCCCGTTCTTGGAGCACGACGACGCGAACCGGGCGCTGATGGGCTCGAACATGCAGCGTCAGGCGGTGCCGCTGATCAAGGTTGATCCGCCTGTTGTTGCGACGGGTCTGGAGACGGCGATCGGTTCGAACTCGGGCATGGTGGTGAAGGCGAAGCGCGGCGGCGAGGTGACGTACGCCGACAGCGAGCGGATCATCATCAACAACCGGGACGAGTACGAGTTCCGGAAGTTTGTGGGTCTGAACGAGCGGACGTGCCAGAACCAGAAGCCGATCGTTGCGGTCGGGGACACGGTGGAGGCGGGTCAGATCATCGCCGATGGTGCTTCGACGAAGCAGGGCGAGCTGGCGATCGGTAAGAACGCGCTCGTGGCGTTTAACACGTTTGACGGTTACAACTTCGAGGACGCGATCGTGATCAACGAGCGTCTTGTGAAGGAGGACGTGTTCACGAGCATCCACATCGACTCGTACGACGTGGAGATTCGTGAGACGAAGCTGGGGCGCGAGGAGTTCACGCGGGATATCCCGAACGTGTCTGAGAAGATGCTCCGGAACCTGGATGACAACGGGATCATCCGCGTGGGTGCGCGGGTGGGGCCCGGCGACATTCTGGTTGGCAAGGTTTCGCCCAAGGCGAAGACCGAGCTGACTCCGGAAGAGAAGCTGCTGCACGCGATCTTCGGTCGCGCCGGCGAGGATGTGAAGAACGATTCGCTGGAGGTGCCTTCGGGCACGCAGGGGATCGTGATCGGTGCGAACAAGTTCAGCCGGCGTGTGCACCTCTCTGAGGAGCAGAAGAAGCAGCTGAAGGGCGACATCGACGCGTATGAGGCCGAGCAGGACGCGAAGGCGATCGCGCTCTTCCAGGAGATGGTGGCTTCGATCAACGCGCTCATCGAGACCGAGATGGTCGACCCGATGACGCGTCAGAAGGTGGGCGCGAGCGACATCCCCGAGGTGATCATCGAGCAGATCAAGACCTTTGACATGAAGTGGGTCAAGGGCTCGGCCGAGGCGCGTGAGAAGGCGCAGGTCGTGAAGGATCAGTACTGGCCTCGGATCGAGGCGGTCGAGACGGAGAAGCAGCGGAAGGTCGCGCACATGAAGCGTGGCGACGAGCTGCCGAACGGCGTGCTCGAGATGGTGAAGGTGTACGTCGCGACGAAGCGGCCGCTGAGCGTGGGCGACAAGATGGCGGGCCGCCACGGGAACAAGGGCGTGATCGCCCGGATCGTTCCCGAGGAGGACATGCCGTTTATGGACGATGGCCGGGCGGTTGATGTGATGCTGAACCCGCTGGGTGTGCCGTCACGGATGAACGTGGGCCAGATCCTTGAGACGCACCTTGGTTGGGCGTGCCGAGTTCTTGGGTTCCAGGCGCAGACGCCGGTGTTTGATGGGTGCACGGAGGCCGAGATCCACGAGGCTGTGGAGGCGGCGAACGAGCACTGCCGGAAGCGGAAGGCGGAGATCGAGGAGACGGGCGTGCCGGCCCGTCCTGCCGAGATGCTCGCCGAGATGCCTGCCGGCGGCAAGATCCAGCTGTACGACGGCCGGACCGGTGAGAAGTTCCACCAGCGGACGACGGTCGGCTCGATGTACATGCTCAAGCTGCACCACCTGGTGGATGACAAGATCCACGCTCGTGCGACCGGGCCCTACTCGCTTATTACGCAGCAGCCGCTGGGCGGCAAGGCGCGGACGGGCGGCCAGCGGTTCGGCGAGATGGAGGTGTGGGCACTCGAGGCGTACGGCGCGAGCTACATCCTGCAGGAGCTTTTGACGGTGAAGTCGGACGACGTCGAGGGTCGGACGAAGATCTACGAGAGCATGGTCAAGGGCACGAACAAGCTCGAGGCGGGGATGCCGGTGGCATTCGACGTTCTGTGCAACGAGCTGAAGGGCCTTGGTCTGAACGTGACGCTTGAGAAGAAGCAGCTGGAAGCGGGGAGCCTGCTGTAGCGGCAGCGACTCGGGTCACTTGCAACTTCTTTGAGCGGATCGAACGAGAGCATTCACACCCTTTGAGGTGATTCAAACATGGCTGAGAGCGTGTACGACCGGGTGAACGACTTCAGTGCGGTGAAGGTGACGTTGGCGTCGCCGAACGACATCCGCGCTTGGTCTTACGGCGAGGTGAAGAAGCCCGAGACGATCAACTACCGGACGTATCGGCCGGAGAAGGATGGTCTGTTCTGCGAGCGGATCTTCGGGCCGGAGCGTGACTACGAGTGCGCGTGCGGCAAGTACCGCGGCACGAAGTACAAGGGCATCATCTGCGATCGCTGCGGCGTGAAGGTGACGCACTCGCGTGTGCGTCGGAAGCGGATGGGGCATATCAACCTGGCGTCGCCGGTGGTGCACATTTGGTTCTTCAAGAGCCTGCCGAGTCGTCTGGCGACGATCCTTGGGATGCGCACGAGCGACCTCGAGAAGATCATCTACTACCAGGACTACGTCGTCATCGATCCGGGTGACACGGAACTGACTGCGAAGCAGGTGATGACCGAAGACGAGCATCGGGTCGCCGTTGAGCAATACGGCAACGCGTTCCGGGCGTCGATGGGCGCGGAGTCGATCCGCGAGCTGCTGGAGACCTTGGACCTCGACGCCGAGGTCAAGATGATCCGCGAGGAGCTGGGGACGAC
>JBCBNT010000059.1:0-19831 GCA_039821685.1 Planctomycetota bacterium
GGCCGCCTCATCCGCTTTCATTTGAGCCTGGGTTCTCGCTACTCGCCCAAGTACGTGAGGATCTATGACAAGGGTCTCGAGCAGGGAAGCCGTGAAGCAGGTCGCCATGAGAGGCTTGAGGTTGAATTCAAGAAGGACCACGCGATCGCCGTCGACCGTGCGATTCTGGAAGCGGGCACTGACCGGCCTATCGCGCTCGCTCGGCTGATCTTCGGTTCATTCGACTTTCGAGTACGGAACGGCCGTAGTGAGCTTAAGCGTCGCCCCCGCGCAGCCTGGTTCGAAAGCATGCTGGCCGGACTGGAACCTGTCCCAATGAAAAAGCAAGCGGTCACCAGCAGCTTCGATACCTGGCACAGCGGATTGGCTCGCTCGTACCTCCCTCAGCTCTTGGCACTCTCGAATGCGATTGGAGTTTCGCTGGGCTCGCTTGTCGAGGCACTGGCCACCAACGTCACCCCAAGCGGAAACGTCGCGAAGACCGCCGAACTTCTAGCAGGCCTTCAGGACCAACCCGAGGTCGTTGAGCAAGCCAAACGAGCTTGATCGTTCACAGCCGCTGAATCCCGGGTTGCCTCGCCCATGGGAGTCAGCCCCTCATCCTCGCCGCCTTCCTCGCAAGGTCTCGTGTGGCGTCTGCGTAGATTTGAGCGGCTTCTAGCGTGTTTCCCAGAGCGGCCGCCGCGATCTCGATGCCAACTTCCTTGCAGAGCTCTGTGGCGCCCAGGTGCCGCAGCTGATGCGGATGCCAGTGCGGCACACCTGCAGCCTTCGCTGCCCGCGTGATCGCCCGCCTGTACGAGTCCGGCGTATAGGAGTCCCCTACGCCGTTGTGAGTCCGTCCCAGGCGAAGTCCCGAGCTATCGCGTCGCATGCCGTTGCGAAGTCTCTCAGACTCGCTTGGTGAGAAGACTGCTGCGTTGACCGGGCGATGGCGGTAGCGCTCGAGCACGGCTTGGGCCTTCGCTCCGATCGCGATCAGCTTCGGCCTGCCGTGGTGTTGGGTTTTGTGCCGACGGGGCGAGTAGAACCAGATCTCCTCGCTCTGATCGATCTGATTCCAGCTCATCGAGCACAATTCTCCCGATCTACAGCACGTGAGAAGGTGTACTCGCACCATGTCGGCAACGGTCCGAGGGAGATAATCAACAGAGAAATCAACGTGGGCACGCGGCACAGGGCCTTGTATGTTCGACGGCTTCGCCCGCGAGCGGCCCTTCTTCAGGCTCCTGACGGCCTCGAGGCGGTGCCAGGTCTCGCCGGAGACCAACTCCTGCTCTACGCCCCACCGGAAGACGTGCTTGATCCACGTGGTCTTGTAATTGACGGTGCGCTCGTTGTTGCCGTCGTTGATCCAGGTCTCCCGCACGGCCCGCAGCTGCGCCGGCCCAAACTCCTCCACGGGCAGCGAGCCGTAGAGCTCGCGCAGGCGTCGGCACGCGATCCGGAGGTTGGCGATAGTCTTGGTGGGCTCGCCGTCTTTGACGTAGTACGCCTCGGCGTGGTCCTTGAAGGCCGCGATCAGATCGATCACGCAGAAGCGGTCTCGTCGCGTGATGCTGGGCATCAGGTCGACGTTCCGACCCGCGGCGAGGTACTCGGCGATGAGCCGGTCGTACTTCTCGCGGCTCTCCGGCGACTCGTACGGGCCGAGATAGATGTGACGCCCGCCGAGAACAACACGAGCCTGTCCAGTGGGTTTGTGGTGACCGTAAACGGGGACTGCTGAGCGGTTTGCGTGAGCCATGGCGGCCTCCGGCCTGCGTTGGTAGTACTACCAACGACATTGGCTTCGAGCCGCTCCGACCTGACTCCGGTCGGGTACGCCAAATCCGGCGTTCAGCGAGACTTAGGGAAATCGGGGTGAGAGGATTTGAACCTCCGACCTTCTCGTCCCGAACGAGACGCGCTACCAAGCTGCGCTACACCCCGGAATGTCTTTCGAGTATATCCGTTCGCACGCCGCCGATCATCAGTCCTGGCCATCGGTTTCGGCCGGAAAACGGGGGAGCGTGTCTCCGTAGACGTTGTCGGCGCGGGTCCCAGGATCCCCGTCGGCTCCAGCCGAGTAGAAGTACGGAAGGCCGCTCGGGCAGACGCCCTCGTCCGCATCGCCGATCAGCTCTTCCGACCCCGCTGCCGTCGGATCGAACGGCCGGAACGAACGCCTGAGCTGCTGAATCGTCCCGCCCGCTGCCGTCGGCAATGACAACGTTTCCCGGTTCGATCGCTGGCCATCGAAGTTGTACCAATCGCCGAAGCCGCCGTCGTAGCTCGGATGGACGAACCTGATCGGGTTGCCCCACTGGTCCAGCACTTCCTCTCCCGTGACCTCGATGTCGATGCCGCCGATGTCCGTAACACCCAGACTCGACTGATCGAGCTGCTGCCAGGTCGACTCGATCCCGGGCACCCGCTCGCGGGCGACACGAAGAAGCCTGCCAACCGATGGCTGCGCTTTATCGAGCTTCGAAAACCCTTGCCCACGCAGCCGCCCATCGACGATCGGGAGCAGCACCTCGCTGCCACCGTCGAACAGCGACAGGTCCTTGTAGTCCTTCGGCCGGAGCCCCGCCTCGTTGGTCAGCCCCGGCACAACCGTGCCGAGGCGTTGCAGCGTGGCGAGCGTCGCCTGCGATCTCCCGGAGTTCAGGACTGCCGGCGCGACCGTCAGCCCGATCGCGATCAGCACGGAGATGATGCCGATGACCACAAGGAGTTCGACAAGCGTGAAAGCCCTGACTTCGGAGCCGACCCTACCTCGCTGATGTGCCATAACGCGTCGTCCCTTCTGCGGTAGGCGAGCCTACACCATCGGTCAGCCCCGTGCCCGCTACGCGGCCCGCGGGCCTGTTGATCCCACCCGGTCTCGCTTCACAACTGCCGTCAAACCGCGGCATCAGCTGCCAGAGGGCGTCGCGGTTCCACCTCCGAGGCCGGCGCCGACGATGCTCGTTGAGAACAACCCCGCGCCGTCGCCGCCGCTCGCGGCCGGTGGCGCGTTCTGAGCCGGAGGTGCCGGAGGCCCCTGAGGCGGTCGCGGCGGCTGGCCCGGCCCGCGCCCCCCACCACCGCCCGGTCCGCCGCCGCCGCCCGGGCCGGCGCCAGGACCGGCGTTCGGACCAACGTTCAGCCTTGCCTTGAAGATGTACTCCGCGACCCGTTCCTGCACATCGTCCAGCATCTCGCCGAACTGAGCCGAGCCCTGCTTCTTAAAGGCGATCCGAGGATCTTGCTGGGCGAACGCCTGGTAGTTGATCCCGTCCCTGAGCTGGTCCATCGAGTACAGATGGTCCTTCCAAGACTGATCGAACGTATCCAGCAGGATCGTCATCTCGAGCTGCAGCATCTCGGGCCGCAAACGCTGCTCGACAAGACCACGAGACGCCTCTCGGAACTCCTGCTCATCGAGCCAGCGGAGCCACTCCGGCGCGTCCATGTCGAAACGCTTTTTGGCAATGCCGTCGAGCGCGTCGAAGTCGTCCGCTGCGCCGAAGTCGTCCTTGGCACCGTCCAGCTCGCCGATCTCCCACCATCGGGCGGCGATCTCCGCCAGCCGCTCGCGCATCTTCGCGGGACCGCCCGCACGCACCTCGTCCGCATCGAGGTCCACGCCGTACCGCTGCTTCGTCCAGCGCAGAAGCTGGTCGAGCGCCTCCTGCGGCGACTGCCGCATCCCCATCATCGTCATCTGCAGCGCGAAGTCGACCGGGTAGTCGATCTCCTTCTGCTGGTAACGCTCCCTGACCCGTTCACGCATGAACTGCTCGGGCGGCGGCGTCGACTCGTCGAGCGAGCTCTGCACCTCCTCCACCGTTACCTCAAAGTCGAACATCCGCTTCGACCACGAGATCAGCTGCTCGATGCCGTAGTCGGGCGACAAAAACACATCGAGCCTACCGAGGTCGGCCCCGTCGATCTGCGCTTCCGCCGCAGCGACGAGCCGGTCCTGCACCTCCTGCCGCGTCGTGACGTCTGCCTCGGCGAGGTCCGCAGCCGACAGCTCGACGCCGAACCGCGTCCTCGCCCAGCCGACGAGCCCCTCGGAGTCGAAATCCACGACAACCTCGGAGCCCTCCGAGCTCATGTATTCGCCGAGAGTCACATCGATCATCGACCGAGCTTCGGCCTTCGCGTCCTCGCGGATCCGCTTGTCCATCTCGTCGGCATCGCGACCGCGCAGCCGCTCGATGGTCACCTCCGTGTCGAGCGCCTCGCGCACGAACTCCGATGCGCACTTCGCCGGGTACGCGGGGCTCAGGTACTCCGCGCACGCGTCGTCGATGCACTCGTCGATGTACTCGAGAATCAGCCCCTTCACCTCGCGACCCTCGAGCACGCGCTGCCGCAGCCCGTAGAAACGCTGGCGCTGGTGCTCCATCACCTCGTCGTACTCAAGGATGTTCTTGCGGATCTGGAAGTTCCGCTCCTCGACCTTCCGCTGCGCACGCTCGACGCTCTTGCTCAGCATCGGGTGCTCGATCGCATCACCCTCCTTCATGCCAAGCCTCGCGAGCACGTTCATCGTCGTCTGCCCCGCGAACATCTTCATCAGGTCGTCTTCGAGCGACACGAAGAACCGGCTCGACCCGTTGTCGCCCTGACGCCCCGATCGCCCACGCAGCTGGTTATCGATCCGGCGGCTCTCGTGCCGCTCCGTACCGATCACGTGCAGCCCGCCCATTGCTTCCACGCTCTCGAACCAGCCGACACGGTGCAGCAGGCACCGACCGCCCGCATCAAGCTCCTCACGCAGCTCATCGGCCGACGAACGCTCGATCTGCTTCGGGCTCATCCAGGTGCACGTCTCCGCCCAGTGCTGCAGCAGCATCAGCTCCAGTTCAGCAAAGTCGATCTGCTCCGCCTCCCGCTTCTTGATCCCAAGCTCACCCGGCGCAACCTTGCGGTACACGTTCTCTCGGAGCTCCTCTTCACTCATCGAGGCGGTCAGCCCCTTCGAAGCGATCCCCCGCCGGAGCCAGTGGTCGACGAGCTTCTCGCGTGGGCACGCCTTCAGCTTGATGTCCGTGCCTCGCCCCGCCATGTTCGTGGCGATCATCACCGCCCCGAGCTCGCCCGCGTTCTCGACGATGTGCGCCTCACGCTCGTGCTGCTTCGCGTTGAGCACCTCGTGCTTGATCCCGTGCTTCCTCGTCAGAAGCTGGCTCAGCATCTCGCTCTTTTCAACGCTTGTCGTGCCGACCAGGATCGGCCGGCCGACGTCGCTGAACGCCTTGATCTCGTCGACGATCGACTCCCACTTGTCCTTGCCGCGCATGAACATCAGGTCGTCGAAATCGCCCCGGGCGATCGGCTTGTTCGTCGGGATCGACACGACATCGAGCCCGTAGATGTCGTGGAACTCCTGCGCTTCGGTGTCCGCCGTGCCCGTCATGCCCGCCAGGCTCTTGTACATCTTGAAGAAGTTCTGGATCGTCACCGACGCGACAGTCTGCGTCTCCTGCTTGATCGGCACCTGCTCCTTGCACTCCACCGCCTGATGCAGACCATCGGACCACTGCCGACCGATCATCGCGCGGCCCGTGAACTGGTCCACGATCACGATGCTCGGCTCCGTCCGGCCCGTCTGCGGGTCCGGCGTCGGCATGATCACGTAGTCCTTGTCCTTCTCGTACACCACGTGCGCACGCAGCGCCTGCTCAAGCAGGTGCGGCACGTCCGTGTTCTCGCCGACGTAAAAGGACCCGATACCCGCGACACGCTGCGCCTCGGCGATGCCCTCATGCGACAGGTGCACCTGCTTCCGCTCCGGCACGATGTCATAAAACTGCGTGAAGCGATCACGGTCCGATTCCAGGCTTGGCAGCTCCGCCTTCGCCGCCGCGAGCTTCTCCTGCAACGCGGGCACCGCCGACTTATCCCGCGCCTGACGGATGTCGCCCTCAAGGCCCTTGATCCGCTCCTGCAACGCCTGGACCTTGTCCTCCTCGCCCTGCCAAGGCCCCTGCTTCGCCTTCAGGTGCTTCGCCAGCTTGTCCGCCAGCTCGTAGCGCGGCTGGTCGTCGTGCGCCGCGCCGGAGATAATCAGCGGCGTCCGCGCCTCATCGATCAGCACGCTGTCGACCTCGTCGACGATCGCAAAGTCACGCCGACGCTGCACCTGCTGGCCCACGCTCCGCTTCATGTTGTCGCGCAGGTAATCGAAGCCAAACTCGCTCGTCGTGCCGTAGACCACGTCGCACTCGTACATTGAGCGTTTGACCTGCTCGGGCTGCGTGTGCTGCGGATGGATCGCCCCCACCGTCAGGCCGACGCCACGGAAGAACGGGAACGTCCAGTCTCGGTCGCGCTGCACGAGGTAGTCGTTCACCGTGACGACGTGCACCTTGTTCTCGCGGATCGCCGCCCAGTACGCCGCGAGCGGCGCGACGATCGTCTTGCCCTCACCCGTCTTCATCTCCGCGATCTTGCCCTGGCTCAGCACCATCGCCCCGATCAGCTGCACGTCGAACGGCCTCGCCCGGAACGGCGGCCTCGACTCGGGGAACGCCTCACGCACCGCGTCGTAGATCTCGTGGGGCACCTCGCCCCAGACCCACGCCGGCACCGCCTCGGCGTTGCCCAAAAGATCGTCGACCGGCGGCCGCGCCTCCAGCGCCGCAAGAGACGAACGCGTCTCTTCAAAGAGCTCCCTTGTCCCCTCGGGAAGCAGGCCGACGTCGAACGCCTTCACCGGGTCGAGCGCGTTGCGGATGCCGACGTTCCGGTCCATCGCCTCACGGGCCGCCGCGAACGCCTCGACCATCAGCTGGTCCTCGTCCTCGCCCGCCTTGTACCGACCGCGGAGCTCCTCGGCCTTCCCGGCAAGCGCCCCGTCGGTGAGCGCCCGCATCTCAGACTCGAGCGCGTTGATCCGCTCGACACGCGACGTGTACCGCTTGACAAATCGCTCGTTCCGGGTGCCGATGATCTTGTTCAGTACCGGACCGATGACCGGGATGCCCTGATCGCTTCCAAGCATGGTGTGCCTCGTTCATTTTGCGGCGCGCCGACGCATCGACCCGCGCAAGACCGCGTCATCGTGACCGCGGCGTGTGTTGCTGATGTATCAAAAAGGGCGTCCGACGCACGGACGCGATGCACGCGGATGTCGGCCGCCGGGCCGCGTGCAGAGGCCCAGGCCGAGTGGTCAACCGATCGCCGACGGCGGCGGAAGATCGATCAACCCGGTCGATGGATCACAAGCCACGGGTCGCAACCGCTTCCCGCTCTCGCCCACGCAGGAGCCGGCACCGAGCCGAGCAGCAATGCCGCTCAGCACCGTCGGCCGGCGAGCCGCACCTTCGCGATGCAACGCTGCGGGTTCCTGGACCATCGCGAGCGCAAGCACCGCGCCGGTCGACGCGACGCGGCGGGCGGTGTCAACGCCCGATCCGGCCGCCGACAACAAGGCGACAGCCACCAGCAGGCTCAGCCCGCCGGCGTGCGCCCGACCAATTGGAATGCGGCACATCATCATCGACACAGAATCATCGGCACCATCCACCTCCCGAGCAAGCACCGGCACACCAACCAATCAACAAACCGGCACGCTCATTCACGGCTCAAACCGATCGAAACCGATACCGAGGTGCCGGAAGTGTCACGCAATCCTAATGGAAACCAAACAATGATCGCAGCCCGCAAGTCCCTCCCAGCCACCCGCGAGTCGGTCACGCACAAGTTCGCCATCGACGGCCACGAGGGCTATCTCACCGTCGGGCTCTACCCCGACGGGACGCCCGGCGAACTCTTCCTCAAGATCTCAAAGGAAGGCTCCGCGCTCTCTGGCATGTGCCAGGCGTTCTGCAGGGCATTCAGCATCGCGATCCAGCACGGCCTGACCGTCCGCGAAGCCGTCACCAGGTTCAAAGGCATGCGGTTCGAGCCGCTCGGGCACACAAGCAACAGCGAGATCCCGAAGGCCGAGTCGATCGTCGACTACGTCGCGAGGTATCTCGAACTCCATTATGCGGAGTGCGAGCACACCCTCCACCGCGCCTGAGGGCCGTCTGAGTCCAAGCAGGGCTCAATACGACAGGCTCCGCAGAAGCGGGCTCATCCGGCAGAACGCACCGAACTACACGACGCGATGCGCTGGCTCATCGCCTGCGAGGATCGCCCTCGCGGACGCTTCGCACATGCGCGTCATCTCCCGTCGCCACCGCCACTCGCCGCTCCCAACATGCGGCATCATCACAACGTTGTCGAGCCTCACAAGCCCGGGATGAACGCGCGGCTCATCCGCGAACACATCAAGCCCCGCCCCAAAGATCCTGCCGGCGGCCAGCGCCTCGGCGAGCGCTGATTCATCGATCACGGGACCCCGGCTCGTGTTGATCACGATCGCGTCGCGCTTCAGCAGGCCGATCCGATCCGCGTCCAGAAGGTGCCGCGTCTGTGGCGTGAGCGGCGTGTGGACGCTCACCACATCCGCTTCGCGTAGGCCGTCATCGAGCGAAACCCAACGCCCGCTCACCGGTGACTGCTCGAACACCATCTTCCGCGAACGGCTCGTGTAGATCACGTCCATACCAAACGCCCGCGCTCGCTGAGCCGTCGCGAAGCCGATCCGGCCGGCGCCCACAACATGCAGCACCCGCCCGTTCAACTCGGGCCCCAGCATCTCGGCCATCGACAGCGGCGCCCGCTCGGCCCACGCCCCGCTCCGAGCAAACCTGTCGCCCTCGACGATCCGACGCGACACCGCGAGAAGAAGCCCGATCGCCATATTCGCCGTGCCCTCGGTCACCGCATCGGGCGTGTTGGTGACCATGATCCCGCGTGACCTGCAGAGCTCCGTGTCGATGTTGTTGTACCCGACCGCAAAGTTGCACACGCCGCGGAGCCTCTCACCCGCCGCATCGATCAGCTCCCGATCGACAGCATCGCTAAACATCGACACGATCACCGACGCACCGCGGACGAGCGAAAGCGTTTCAGCACGGGTCGGAGCCGGGAACTCCTGGCCCACAAAGACCCTCGCGCCGGGCACAACGATCGGCTCGCCCGGCACCTCGCGAGTCACAGCAACGATTGGCTCTGCATTCATCGGGGTACGGTATCCGCGTGCCGAGCCACCAACGAACACACAGCAATGAATCGAGCCGCGAAGCGGCAGACGCGACAGGTCCGAGCGAGGCAACACCCCCACGACCGACCGGCGGGACGATCCGCGTGCTCTTCTGGAACATCCGCGCCGGCGGCGGACCGTCTCGTGCCCAGGCCATCGCGCTCGACATCCTCGAGCGGAAACCCGATATCGTCTGCCTCTGCGAATGCAGACCCACGTTCATCGGACAGATCGCGGCCGTGATCCGGAACGCCGGCCTGATCCACACCTTCGCGACAACCGACCAGCCGAGACACAACGGCATCTTGCTTGCAAGCCGCTTTCCAGCCGAGCCGCGATCGCTTGCCCAGGGACGCATCGTCGACGCCGACGTTTGTTTGGTCGAAGCGGACAGATCATTCGGCACGCTTCGACTCACGGCGGTCCACGTCCCAGATGCTTCGAAGCCGAACCCTCGTCGCGACGCGTTCGCCGACCTCCGCGCCGTCGCCAAGCAGTCCCGGGACCTGCCTCACCTCATGCTCGGGGATTTCAACGCGGACCGGGCGCGAACTCCCGCCCGCGACGGCCTGCCCATGGGCAGGCTCGCGTCCCTTGGCTACGCCGATCTCCCGAGCCGGTCCGGGCCCGGGGCAACCGATCCAACGTGGCTCGGACCGCGCGGCGAAACCGCCAGGCTCGACCACGCGCTGGCCTCCGAATCGCTGGTTTCCCGCGTGATTTCCGCTGGAATCGACCCCAGGCCCATGCACCTCGGGCTGAGTGATCACGCCATCCTCAGCATCGAGATCAGCCTGAAAGACCCATAATCTGCCGATTTTTCTCGTGTTTTTGCCTATCCGACGCCCGATAAGCCTTGCAGAAGAGACGAGACCGGGGTACAACCCCACGCACAACACACGCCGTCGACACGATCGAGGCAGAACGAAATCGGGGCGAGGACTGCCCCTCGGAGCACACCATGGCGAAGAAGACGACACGGAAGAAGACCGCCAAAAAGACCGCGAAGAAGACGGCAAAGAAGGCCGCCGCTCGCAAGACCACGGCACGGAAGACCACGGCACGAAAGACAGCTGCGAAGAAGGCACCTGCCAAGAAGGCCGCACCGAAGATCACCGGCGCGAAGGGCAAGCCCCGCACCAAGAGCGACGTCCAGGCGACCATCGCCGAGCACGTCGGCATCTCGAAGAAAGAGGTTGCAGCGGTCTTCGAGACCATGGGCAGCCTCATCGCCGCCGACCTGAAAAAGGGCAACGCCGGCACCTTCAACGTGCCGGGCCTTATGAAGGTCACCGTCCAGCGCAAGCCCGCCACCAAGGCTCGCAAGGGCATCAACCCCTTCACCGGCGAGCCCACCATCTTCAAGGCCAAGCCCGCCCGCAACGTCGTCAAGGTCCGCCCGCTCAAGGGCCTCAAGGACATGGTCGCCTAGCGGACGCCGTATCCCCATGACACGGATCCAGCGGGCCAGCCTCCGGGTTGGCCCGCTGCCGTTTTGATGAGATGCCCCCGACCCCACGAGCTACAACTCAGAGCATGCACGACTGGATCCTCAACCGAACCCGCGGCCGAGACGTTGCGCTCGAGACGACCATCCTCGCTCACGGGCTGCCCGCGGACCGCGCGCCGCAGATCCATCGAGATCTCGCGCAAGCGGTTGTAGGCCAAGGCGCAGAGCCGTGCCTCATCGGGGTTCTGCGAGGCCGAGCCACCGCAGGGATGACGGAAGCCGATCTCAAGGACATGCTCGCCGCCGATCCCGTCCTCAAGGCCAACCGCTCCAACCTCGGCGTCATGCTGCGCACCGGGGCGACAGCCGCAACCACCGTCAGCACGACCGTCGAGATCGCCGCAGCTGTCGGCGTATGTCTGATGGCGACCGGCGGCATCGGGGGCGTGCATCTCGGCTACGCCGATCGCCTCGACATCTCGGCCGATCTCCTCGCGATCGCCAGCCATCCGGTCGCGGTCGTCAGCAGCGGCTGCAAGAACATCCTCGACCTCGCCGCGACCCGCGAAGCGCTCGAAACCCTCGGCGTGCCCGTCGTCGGATACCGCACGGACTCCTTCCCCGCGTTCTACCAGCGGCAGACCGATATCCCGATCGACCACGCGTTCGACGACCCCAACGAGCTCGCCGCCTACATCGACGCCGAACTCCGCCGCACCGGCAGGGGCATCGTCGTATGCAACCCGATCCCGGCTGAGAGTGAGATCCCGCTCGAGACATGGCAAGCGTGGCTTGCAGAAGCAAAGACATCGCCAGCAGCAGCCGGCCGCGACGCCACGCCGCAACTGCTCGCCCGGGTCCACCATCTGTCCGAAGGCCGGACCGTCGATGCGAACATCGCTCTCGCACTCAGCAATGCCGCCCTCGCCGGCACACTCGCCGCCGGACTCGCGCCCAGCCGGTAACCACACCCCGCCCTTCGCAGACCCAATCAGATTCCGACTGTGAAGAAACCTTCGCACGCTCGTGACACAAGGTTCGTGTCCTGCACGCACCCAATGTGTAGACTTCTGCCAGGTAGGAGATGGAGAGCTGGCGGGCAATGCGCTTTGTAAAGCGTTGCATGCAGCGACCCGACAACCCGAAGCTTTGCCGCCCTCGCGGCTTCGTTGAACAGGAAGGAATCGACGTCCATCCCACAGCGATCGGTCTCTCGTATACACCGGTCGCCAAGGAGATCGTCGACGCCTCAAAGACCAGCAGCAGACGGATTGACCTTTCTGGAGAAACCCAAGATGAAGTACAGCAAGACCCTCGGCATCATCGCCACCGCAGGCCTCGCGACCACCGCGATGGCGCAGGACAGCGTCTCGAACAACAACGCCGGCGACGCGATCGACCCGTACGACACCTCGCGTCAGGTGACGAAGTTCGTCGTCGACCTGACCGCCATCACCTCGGGCAAGGGCTCGACCTACGGCGTCGCCCCCCTCCTCAAGGCCGGCCGCAGCTCGAACCCGGCGAGCACCGGCTTCTTCAGCCAGCGCCTGTCGGGCCAGACCATCAGCCGCCACATCGAGCCGAACGTCCTCGCCTCCGGCAACTACTCGCAGTGGAACACCACTGGCCAGGGCGTGGGCCCGAACAACAACCAGGGCGCAGCCGTCGCGCTTCCGCAGGGCAACCTGCAGAGCCTCGCCGTTGCTTTCAACGAGTTCGAGCCGAACTCGGCGCTCGAGCAGGACACCCTTTACGCCAGCCTCGTGACCTTTGACCCGGCCAACCCGTCGCGACTCTTCGTCGATCGCATCATCGCCGGCACCAACGGCAACGGCATCACCGGCGGCAGCGGCGGCTTCGCCATGGGCTCGATCGATACGCGGCTGAACCTGATCAGCCGCGCCGACGGCTTCAACAGCAGCAGCGGCCCCAGCCCGCTCGCCGCCGACAACGTCTTCCGGATCAACGCCGAGCTCCGCACCAACGGCAGCCTCAACGTCCTCGACAACACCGTCGTCACCAACGCTGTCACCGAGCGTGTCGTTAACAACAACGGCACCACGCACTCCAGCCGAGGCGCCATCCCCGAGATCGACGGCGGCCCCGCTACCTTCGGTCCCGACTTCAACTCCATGCTCCGCTACGACGACGACACCCTGATGACCAACGCCCACTTCACGCCCACTTTCGGCGGCATGCAGACGGCGACCGATCACCGCGGCACCTTCAGCTACAACCCCAACACCGCTCTCGGCGGCGTCGGCATCGTCTCCGGCATCGTCCAGGATCAGACCGGCGACACCGTCGCCCTCGGCGTCTGGGGCGCGGACGCCACGGGCCTCCCCCAGCAGGTCGCCGTCCTGAGCGCACCGCTCAACATCACCGACAACGTCGATAGCTACGGCCCCGGCGGCATCCCCTTCGGCGAGTTCCGCCACTACCGGAGCCAGATGCCGTTCTCGGGCCCGATCGGCACCGCGGCCGCCGGCTCCGATGCTCAGGGCAACGTACTCGTCGCCGGCGTCTTCGACGTCGCCTGCAACACCTGCACGGTCGCCGGCTTCCCGGTCGTCTACGGCAACGGCGGCTCGAACGCCCCGACCAACGCCATCGCCGTCGCGCGCTTCAACCCGGCCGACGCAACCCCCACCGTCGAGTGGGCCTCGGCCGGCTGGGTCAACTTTGACACCGGCTTCGGCAAGCCCATCCGCGACGACGCCGGCAACGAGACCGGCTTCCTCGTCCCGCTCAACGCCTTCCCGGGCCTGACCGGCCCCTCGATCTCGGGCGTGGCGATGGACGCAGCCGGCAACCTCTACTTCACCAGCCCCTTCGTCGACTTCGGCCCGGACGGCCAGCTCGGCACGGGCGATGACGACATCGACACGGGCCTCTTCCGCGCGATCTACGACGCCGCCAGCTTCGGCTACGAGCTCGACCTCATCCTGCAGACGGGCGACGTCATCGCCTCGCAGGGCACGGGCCTGAACTACAACATCGGCCTCATCCGCGTCGCCGACGGCAACTCGACCGACTCGGGCGCGTTCTTCGGCCAGAGCGCCACCTACGACGCCTTCCCCGGCGCCGGCGACGTCAACAACCCCGCCGACCCGACCAACCTCGGCGCCCTCGCGGTCCAGATCAACATCACCTACGACGTCAACGGCGACGGCAGCTTCGACTTCGGCGTCGGCACCGGCGACGAGGACTACAGCACCGTCTTCTACGTGACACCCCTCGTCGAGGGCGGCGGGCCGGTCAACGATTGCAACAGCAACGGCGTCGAGGACGCGGACGACATCGCAAGCGGCACCTCCGATGACGTCGATGGCAACGGCGTCCCCGACGAGTGCCAGACCCCGTCTCGCCTCTGCGCCGATGCCAACAACGACGGCCTGGTCACCCCGGCTGACTTCACCGCCTGGATCCTCGCGTTCAACACCAGCAACTACCGCGCTGACCAGAACAACGACGGCTTGGTCACCCCGGCCGACTTCACGAGCTGGATCCTCAACTTCAACCTGGGCGTCAACGGCCCGCTCTGCCTTGAGTAAGCAGATCGCCGCCCGCTCGCGGCATGACTAGCACCTTCACACGCCCGCCCTTTACGGGGCGGGCGTGCTTTGTTCAGGCCTCAAGCCAATGTCCGGGAACCTTCACACGCATCCGTGCGAAGCCCCCGGACCAGGCACATGCTGGGCCCACGCTGGGTCCAGATCGGAGCAGTCATCATGCGAAGCGTCACCGCCGCCTTCATCGCCGCACTCACCGTCACCTTCGCCGCGTCCGCCTCGGGCCAGTGGGACCCGCAGAACGCTCAGTGGGGCAAGACAGAGCCCACCGACGTCCGCGTCATGACCTGGAACGTGCGCGACAGCATCTGCCGCACCGAAAACAAGACCGACCCCAACGGCAACTGGGCCGCCATCGTCCGAGTCATCGCGGCCCTCGAGCCCGACGTCCTGCTCATCCAGGAAGCGGGCGATAACTCGGGCAACGGCACGGGTGGCGGTGTCGACTCCGTCAGCGTTCTGGCGGATGTGGTCGACCTGCTCTTCGACGGCGGGCCCGACCCCTTCAACGGAGGCACCGTCACCGAGTTCGTCCAGCTCTACCGCCCCGGCTACTCGCTCGACCACGTCTTCGTCAGCACCGACACCGACAACTTCAACCGCAACATCATCGTCAGCCGCTGGCCCTTCACCGACCTCAACGGCAACGGCGTCGCGACGCTCAGCAACTTCTCCGTCCAGTCCTCCGCCACAGGCGCCCCGGGCGGTGACGGCGGCATCCGAGGGTTCCAATTCGCAGAGATCAATCTGCCGGGCGACCAGTACGTCGGCGACCTGGTCATCGGCAACGCCCACATGAAGTCCGGCGGCTCAAGCAACGACCGGTTCCAAAGGCTCACCGCCGCCCAGAACACCTGGTACTACACCCGCTATCTCTACAACGGCAACGGCACACCCACCCCCGACCCCGAGAACACCGTCCCCGAGTTCCCCTCGTCAACCTCGGTCCTCGATCCGAACACCCCCATCATCATGGGCGGCGACCTGAACGAGGACGAGTCGAACAACGGGCGACGCGGGCCCGCCGAGTGGCTCGCCCGCGGCATCGCGAGCGGCGGCTCATCCGACGGCAACAACCCCGACGGCACTGACGCCTCCTTCGATGCTTCAACCGAGTTCTTCTCCGGCATCCGAGCGACCATCGGCAGCTCAAAGCTCGACTACCTCGTCTGGCAGGATCAGATCACCACCGCCCGCCGCACCTTCGTCTTCCGGAGCCAGAACGTCCCCGTGCCGTCGCTCCCGCCCGAGCTTGTCGGCTTCGGCTTCCCGCCCAACGACGAAGGCAACTTCACCACCCTCCTCGCCTCGGACCACTACCCCGTCGTCGGCGACTTCATACTGCCGCTGGGCCAGGCCACGCTCCCGGGAGCGTTCTCGCTCCTCTCGCCGGCCGATGGCGCGACCGCCGTCCCGACCTTCACCCCCGCGAGCTGGGAGGCCGCGAGCGACACCGATGACTACCGCTTTACGCTCGCGACGGACCCGGAGCTGACCAACGTCGTCCTCGAGCTCGAGCCGCTCATCGCCCCGTCGGTGTTCATCCCCTCGCTCGACCGCTGCACCACCTACTACTGGCAGGTCGAAGCCCGCAACCCCAACGGCAGCACGCTCTCTTCACCAGAAATCAGCTCGTTTACCACCGTCGGCGGCGCTGACCAGAACGGCGACGGGCTGATCTCGCCCGCCGACTTCAGCGCCTGGGTTCTCAACTTCAACAACACCAACCCGCTGGCAGATGTCAACGGCGACGGCGTCGTCTCGCCCAACGACTTCAGCGCCTGGATCCTCGCGTTCAACGCCGGCTGCCCGTAAGCCGCCGCGGGCGCACCCGGCCCCGCCCGGCATCGGGCTATGGGCAGATCAAAACGTCGCGATGAGCTTCGCGACCGCAGAGTCGACTCTGGCTGAAAGCTCCCGGTGCGCGAGCAGGCTCTGCACACGCGCGACTAACTCCTGCCGCTGCACAGGCTTGATCAGAAAGTCCGTCGCCCCCGCCTCTAGAGCCCGCTCCACGTCGGCTGTCTCGTTCAACGCCGTCAGCATGATCACGCCCGCCTGAGCCGTCGAAGGCTCCGAGCGGAGCCTCTCGCACACCTGGTAACCGCTCAGCCTCGGCATCATGATGTCGAGCACCACGACGTCCGGAGCCCGAGCCGCCGCAGCATTCAGGGCATCCTCACCCGACGCGAAGAGTTGAACCTCACAGCCGAGGTCCTCAAGGAAATCAGAAATCAGCTCGCGGTTCGACGCGTGATCGTCAACCACATACACGATCGGACTGTCAGTTATCGGCTGCATCTCACACCGCTCTTCCATGCTTCCAGGCTCGATTTCGGCCGAGCCCGCCATGATCCGAGAACTTTCACCGCGAAACAGTGCAACGAACAATCTACCCGTGCATAGGCTTAATTCGGACACGCCTGAGGGGAGGCAGCCAATGCACACGCCCGCCGAAACAAACCCGTGGCAAAGCCGCTTTGCCGACCCGACGCTCCACGACCTCGCATCATTCTATAACAGCGAAGGCCTCCGCATCTTCGAGCTGCTCTTTGAGAGCATCGAAGAGCGGACCGGGGCCGCGCCCCGCACCGAATGGCGGGGCATCGCTTGGAAATGGACGCTCACGTTCACCCGGCCCACGGACGACGAACCATGGGCCTACATCATCCCGGCGGCCGAATTCCCCGTCGTCGCGATCCCGATCCCAGCTGCCCCGCTCAAGCCCGCCGAACTCCGCCGCATGCCACGGTTTATCCGAGAGCGCATCCTGCACGCCCCGCGTGTGGGCCAGGTCCGCTGGCTTGAGCTCAGCGTCACGAGCGAATCACAGCTCACCGATCTCGATAAGTTCATCGGACGGGTCACTGAGCCGCAACACGCGTAACGAAACCCGACACAAGCCTCACACACGACCGTCCGCAAGGGCCGGCCTCCTCATCGCTGATCATCCGTCTCCGTCGGTCGGCGGAGGCCGCTCGGCATAGCATCGGTCGAAGCATCACCGCCGAGCACGGAGGTTCGCCATGGTGTGTTACGCCCAAGGTCTCGCGGCAGCACTCACACTTGCCGCCGCATCGACTACGCATGCCCAGATGATCTCTGACCTGAGGCGGGCCGCCAGCCAAGCCCAGCTCGGATCAAACGGCGTTGCCGGCATCTCCGTGCGAGACGCCAACTCCGGCGCGATCATCTTCGAGTCAAACGCCGACACCCCGCTCGCACCGGCCTCCAATCAGAAGCTGCTCACCTCGGCCGCCGCGGTCATGATCCTCGGACCAGATTTCACCTACACCACCGAGATCACCCCTACCAACGACGGCCGCGTCGCACTGATCGGCTCCGGCGACCCCGGATTCGGCGACCCGGAGATCCTCGAAGAGCTCTCCCCGCCGCTCGATCCGGACAGCGCGCTCGACGCGTTCGCCGCCGCGGCCGCGGAGCGGATCGAGTCCGCCAGCCAGCTCGTCGTCGATGACCGCGTGTTCGACCGCGAGCTTATCCATCCGGACTGGCCCCGCGACCAGCTCGAGCGATGGTACTGCGCGCCGGTTCAGGGCGTCAATATCCATGCGAACGTCATCGCCTTCTACCCGGCCCCGAGCCGCGGAGCTGTCTCCGCTCCCACCCAGCCCCAGGCGCGCTTTATCGACATCACCGATCGCGCCCGCGTGATCGACGACGGCGACAATGCAGTCTGGATCCAGCGTTCGCAAAACGACAGCGAGTTCACCATCCGAGGCTCGATCCGCACACGCATGCAGGCACCGATCGAGGTCTCGCTGCACGAGCCGTCGCTCGTCGCAGGGAAGCTCATCGCCGAAAGGCTCGACGCCGCCGGGCTCGAAGTCGGAGACGCAGAGCCGGCCGACGCCGTCAGGCTCGTCGCCGATGACGAAGCGCTCGACCTCGCGGCCCAGCCCGCCGCCCGCTGGGTCACGCCTCTCGACGACATCCTCTACCGCTGCAACCACGACTCCATGAACCTGCACGCCGAAGCGCTGCTCAAAACCATCGGCCGCGCGGTGACCGGCGAACAGGGCTCCTGGACCAACGGCATCGCAGTCCTGCGCATGCTCCTCGCCGAGATGCTCGATCCGTCCGCCGTCGCCGGCACCATCATCCGCGACGGCTCGGGCCTCTCTCGCAACAACCGCATTGCCGCGGGCACGCTCGCCGCCTGGCTCGTCGAGACACGCCGAGACCCCGACATCGCCCGCATGTACCGCGAGACCCTCCCCACCGCCGACGGCAAGCTCAGCAGGCGCTTCCGCTTCGCGGGCCTCGACAACCAGGTGCACGCCAAGACCGGCACCATCAACCACGTCCGGGCGCTCTCCGGCTTCGTCACCGACCCAGAAACGGGCCGCGCGGCAGCCTTCAGCATCCTCTGCAACGGCCTCACCACCGGGCAGTCCGTCCGCGCGGCCTACAGCCTGCAGGCCGCGATCGTCGAAGCCATCGACGACAACATGAGAGACCTCTCGCTTCCCGTCGCTCCGCCCGACGCAAACCCAAGTACGAGGCCAGCTTCAAACCCAGCTCCAACCACCCAGCCAGAGCCGCGCCCGCGCTAACCGGACGATCCTCCTCTATGTCGCAGCGTCCGAGCCGCCCCGTTCCTCGGACAGCAGATCAGCGAACCGCCCGCGGACCTGCGACACGACGGCGCCGTCCATCTCCAAAATCGGCGGCCACTCCCGGACAGGCATCCCGCGACGCACACCCTCGCCCTTCGCCGTCGCGTCGAACCACACCGACCTGCCAACGACCCGAGCATCGCGGAGCATGTCCGCGTTGGCGACCCAGTGGAACATCGCCTCGTCGACGTCCGTGATATCGACCCCGGGGCCAACAAACACAATGAACGCGGCCCGATCGCCCGACGCCGCGACAACAGCCGACGCCAGCACGTCAAAAGCCGAAGCATCGCGAATCCCCGTCGAGACGTAGAGCCAGCCGCTCGACGCCTCGGGCATCGCCGCAGCCGCCACGCCTTCAACAGATCGCACCGCCTCGACGCACGCGTCGCGGTCATCAAAGCGCCGGGGCAGAGTGGGTTCGCTCGACGCGTCCGGCTCCTCGCCGGCCCACTTGCGCGTGCAATCGAAGCCCATCTTGCCGCCGCCGCCGAGCCACGGCGCGGCGTGATCCAGGATATCGAGCGGTCCGCGCACGATCTCCACATCGCGCGACGGGTCGCAGTGCTCGCTTGCCGCGCGGAGCACCGCGAGCGTGTCGTGCACGTCGACATCATCATCAACAACGAAGATCGTTTTCGTCCACGCCATCTGCCCGGCACCCCAGATCGCGTGCATCACACGCCGCGCCTGCAGCGGGTACGCCTTTCTCATCTTCACAAACGCGCAGTTGTGAAACGCGCCGAACATCGGCAGGTCGTAGTCCTCGATGTCGTGGATCAGCGTCTTGAGCAGCGGGAAGAACACCCGCTCGGTCGCCTTGCCGAGGTAGTAGTCCTCCTGCGGCGGCAGCCCGACGACCGTGGTCGGATAGATCGGCCTCTGGCGCATCGTCACCGCCGTCACCTCGACGATCGGGTACCGGTCCGGCATCGAGTAAAACCCCGTGTGATCGCCGAACGGCCCTTCGAAGACCGCGCCCTCACCGAGCTCGCCATCGACCCGCGGATCGAACCCGATCACACCGGAGTCCGGGTTGACGTATCCCTCGATCACGATCTCCGCGTCGGCGGGCACCCACAGCGGCACGCTCGCC
>JBCBNT010000060.1:0-19407 GCA_039821685.1 Planctomycetota bacterium
AGCGGGTCAAGCTCGCGACCGAGCTCGGCAAGGGCGTCCGCTACGACGGCACCCCCAGCACCGAGCACACGCTCTACATCCTCGACGAGCCGACGACGGGCCTGCACTTCGAGGACATCCGCAAGCTGGTTGCCGTGCTCGACAAGCTCACCGAGGATGTAGAGCGTGTGCTCGGTGCTGGGGGTGCCGTCGTAGCGGACGCCCTTGCCGAGCTCGGTCGCGAGCTTGACCCGCTGGGCCTCGCCCCCCGAGAGCGTGGTCGAGGGCTGGCCGAGCGTGATGTAGCCCAGGCCCACGTCGCGGAGGCACTCGGTAAACCGGAGCACCTTGGGGTGGTTCTCGAAGAACGAGCACGCGTCCTCAACGGTCATCGCCAGCACGTCGGCGATCGACTTGTCGCGGTAGGTGACCTCGAGCGTCTCGCGGTTGTAGCGGGCGCCCTTGCAGACCTCGCACTCGACGTACACATCGGGCAAGAAGTGCATCTCGATCTTTTTGGTGCCCTGGCCCTGGCAGGCCTCGCATCGCCCGCCGCCTGCCTGCGCCGAGACGTTGAAGCTGAATCGGCCGGGCTTGTAGCCGCGGATCTTCGCCTCTTTGGTCGCGGTGAAGATCTTGCGGATCTCGTCGAAGATGCCGGTGTAGGTCGCGGGGTTCGACCGCGGCGTTCGCCCGATGGGCGACTGATCCACCTCGATGATCCGGTCGATCTGACCCAGGCCGTTGATGCGCGTGTGGGCACCGGGCTTGTCGCGCGTGCCGCCGAGCTCGTGCCGGACCGCCTTGAGCAGGATCTCGTTCACCAGCGTGCTCTTGCCAGACCCCGACACGCCCGTCACGCACACGAACCCGCCGAGCGGGAACACCGCGTCGACCGACTTGAGGTTGTTCTCTTTCGCCCCCTTGACGGTGACGGCCTTCTTGGCTGAGAGCTTCCGCCGCTTGGCGGGCAGCTCGATCGAGCGTTCGCCCGAGAGGTATTTCCCCGTGAGCGATGCGGGGTGCTTCTCAACCTCGGCAACGGTGCCCTGCGCGACGACCGTGCCGCCGTGCACGCCCGGGCCCGGGCCGATGTCAACCAGGTGGTCGGCCGCGCGGATCATCTCCTCGTCGTGCTCCACGACGAGCACGGTGTTGCCGATATCCGCGAGATGTCGCAGCGTGCGGATGAGCCGGCCGTTGTCACGCTGGTGCAGGCCGATCGTCGGCTCGTCGAGCACGTAGCACGCGCCGACCAGGCCCGAGCCGACCTGCGTCGCCAGCCGGATCCGCTGGGCCTCGCCGCCCGAGAGCGTCGCGGTCCGCCGATCAAGCGACAGGTACTCCAGCCCGACGCTGGTCAAAAACCGCAGCCGGTTGCCGACCTCGCGGATGATCGGCTCGGCGATCTTTTCTTGCTCTGTGGTGAGCTTGAGCCCTTCAACGAAATCGATCGCATCGTTGATGTTCAGCCGCCCGATCTCGGCGATGTTGAGCACACTGCCGTCGTTCGTATCGCGCCCGATCACGCTCTCGCTGAATGCCTTGCCGGTGTCGGCCTTGTGCGTGCTCTCGACGTGCACGTGCAGCGCCTCGACTCGAAGCCGATCGCCGTGGCAGTCGGGGCACCGCTTCTCGGTCTGGAACGTGTGCAGGTGGTCCTTGACCCACTGGCTCTCGGTTTTGTGGAACCAGTCGTGCAGCATCGGGATGACGCCCTGCCAATGGCCGTCTTCATCGCCGTAGAGAAGCACGGAGAAGATGACCTCGTCCATGCTGCTGATGGGCGCGTTCTGGTCGACGCCCCAGTCACGGCAGAACCGCCTGAGGTACCGCGGGTAGACCATGCCGCCCGGACCGTTTTTCTTCCACGGCGCGATGCCGCCTCGGCGGAGCGACTTGTCCATGTCGGGCACGACCAGATCCTCATCAAACTCGAGGATCGCTCCAAGGCCGTGGCACGTCGGGCAGGCGCCGAAGGGCGAGTTAAACGAGAACAAGCGGGGGCTCAGCTCTTCGAGCGCGATCTCCGGATGATCCGGGTCCGCGTAGCTCGTTGAGTATGTCCGGTCGTCCCACTTCTCGCGGTCGTCCGGATCGTTGATCGCGACGAACACCGTCCCGCCGGACAGCTTGAGCGCGCTCTCGATCGATTCGGCGAGCCGCTGCCGAACGTCGTCGCGGATCACGATCCGATCGACCACGGCCTCGACGGTGCTCTTGTGATACCTGCCCAGATCGAGCGGGTTCTCGCCGCCTTTGGCAAGGATATCTCGTGTTTCGAGGACCTCGCCGTTGACGCGCGCCCGGCCCCAGCCCTGCTGCTGCAGATCTTCGAGCACGTCCTTGTGGTAGCCCTTTTTCTCGCGGACCACGGGCGCGAGCACCATGAGCCGCGTGCCCTCGGCGAGTTCCATGACCGCATCGACGATCTGCGTGCTCGGCGTCGCGGTGATGAGCCTGCCCGAACGGGCCTGCACGGTGCCGTCTTTCTTGGCCTTGGTGACCGCCCACGATCTGGGCGAGCCGCAGCGGGCGAAGAGCAGGCGGAGGTAGTCGTAGATCTCGGTCGTGGTCGCGACGGTGGACCGCGGGTTGTGCGCGCTGCTGCGCTGCTCGATCGCGATCGTGGGGGGGATGCCCTCGACCTCCTCGACGTCCGGCTTCTTGAGCTGGTCGAGGAACTGCCGGGCATACGCCGACAGCGACTCCATGTACTTGCGCTGCCCCTCGGCAAAGATGGTGTCGAACGCGAGCGAGCTCTTGCCCGAGCCCGAGAGGCCCGTCATGACGATGAGCTCGTCACGCGGCAGATCGAGGTCGACGTCTTTGAGGTTGTGCTCTTTCGCGCCGCGGACGCGGATCGCTCGCTCGGCGTGCGCGGCGCCGATCGCGGGTGCGCCGTGCTTGATCTCCACGGCGGCGGAAGCGGATGCGGACGTCGCCTTGGGCCGCGCGGCCCGCTTCTTTTTCGCTGCGGGCTTCTTGCTCACGGACGGCTTCTTTTTCGATGGTGCGGCGTGTGTCATGCGAGGCGGATCGTAGAGGCGGTGCCGCTACGGATCCGTTCGCACCGGGCTCGCGGATTCGCCTGTCGGTTGCGGCGAGGCGGCCGGTGGCGACGCCTGCCGGTGCGCCTGCGACCGCTTCATCTGCACAAACCCGAGCAGCACCAGACCGATCGCGACGCCGATCAGGTAGGTCGCGACGCGTTCGACGAATTTGCGGTCGATCTTCACGCGAGCAGTTTAGGTCAGCGGGGGCATGCCCCGGGGCATCACGCGGCCGAGGGGGCGTTGCGACCCGCGACAGCGAGGCGGGCCTCCGGAGCCGAGGCCTTGATCTCGCGCAGGCGATCGGCCTCGGACGCGGTGCCATAGTGCTCGATGAACGTCTGCATGACGCCCTCGATGAACTCCTGCGTCACGTGGCGGTTGTCTTGCTTGTAGGGCCAGTCTGGCGAACGGGTGACGATCTCGTAGCTCGGGAAGTAGACGATCTCGGGGTGCCGCTCGCAGAACCAGTGCATCGCTGCGCGGAGCGTCGCCTTGCTGACCGCGTCCGACACTATCGCGTGGCGATCAAAGTACGTCGCCATCAGCGGCACCGGGCTCAGCGACACGATGAGCCTGAGCGATGGGTTGTGCTCGCGGATCAGCGCGTAGAACCGCTCAAGGTGCTCGACGCACTCGTCGACCGTCAGCAGCGCGTGCTCGTGGTACTGCTCGTCGAGCAGGCCCGGAGGCGGGATGAGGAAGTAGCACCGCTTGTCCTCGCGGTTGCGCCACACCTCGCTGAGCCCGAGCGTCAGCACGAGCACGTCCGACTCCTCGACCATGCTCCGCACCGCCTGGAAGTGTGAAGCACGCTCGGCGTGCATGTCGCGCTCGCTCGCCCAGCTGAGGCCCCGTCGGTAGGGGTCGACCAGCCGATCCTCGTGCCGCCAGACAGGGTCGGCGGCATCGAAGCCGTTGAACGCCCACTCGAAGAGCTGGCAGATGCTGCCGGTATTGAAGAGCGGCCCGGTCCGCACCGAGCTGTGCTCGGCGAACGGCCCGTCTTCGAACTGGCAGAAGTTGTACCCGTGCTCGATGAGCCAGAGCCTGATATTTTGGGCGAAGCAGCTGCCGATGACGCTGACGCGCGTGTCGGGCGTGACCAGCCCGGGCTCGGGCCGCGTGATCGGGCACTCGTCGCGCAGATCCACACCGGGCCGAAGCCGGTCGCCCGGGTAGAACTGGTAGCCGTTCAGATCGGGCGTGTAGTCGTGGCTCGGCAGCAGACGCTCGATTTTGAACTCCGGCCCATCGTACGACCAGATCCGCCGCTCGGTGATCGGGTCGATCGCGCTTGGCGCGCGGTTGGGCCTCGGCGCGTCGGACGAGACCACGGTCTCGCCCCGCTCACCCACCGACGTGCGCGTCCCGTCGTGCTCGCGGGAAACCACGGCGCCCGCGTCTTCGAACAGCGCGACCCCAGTGACATCGCTCAGCCCCTGCCAGAGCCGATCGATCGGCAGCGTGCCCGCGGACCACGCGGCGGCCCGTTCTGCCAAAGCGTCCATGTGCGCGTCAGACGTGATGAGCACCATCGAGACCGAGCCGGCGTCGGCGCGCTCGGGCGGCACGATCGGGATGCCTTGCAGCTCGGACTCGCTTGCGTGATCGTCGATGATGAACGCGATCTCGGGGCCGTCGTGGAGAGAGCCGCCGAGCGTGCTCAGAAAGGCGTCGGTCTGCCGGCCGGCGCCGTAGATCGCGATCGGTCGACCGTTGGCCTGGAGCGTGATGCGTTTCCAGGCCTCGTGGCAGACGGCGCGACGCATCTGGCGGATCGTGGCGGTCAGGGCGGCGTTGCTCGTGTGGTAATCGCTCATACACGCACTATCGGCGGAGCGGCCGCCGACGCTGCGGTTTGCGAGGGTGTCCGAGGCGACGCGGGGCACGGGAGCCAGCGTTTACCCGCGTTTCTTGCGCTTCTTGCCCGCCCGCGTGCCCGGCATGCCGGCTTTGCCCTTCGCGTCTGCCTTCGAGCCCTTTTCGAGCTCCGACCGCCGCACCTTGCCCGACGAGCCCACCTTGCCCGCCCGGATCGCCTTGATCTGGTCGCGGAGCTTGGCAGCCTTCTCGAACTCGGTCGCTTCCGCGGCCGCGACCATCTCCTGCTCGAGCTGGTGGACGAGCTCATCGGCGTTGAAGGCCTCGTCGTCCGCGCTGACCGCCTCCCGCGCCGTGCGCCGCGCGCGGAGCTCGAGCTCGATGCCGCTGCGGATCGCCTTCTCGACGGTCCGCGGCGTGATGCCGTGCTCTTTGTTGAAAGCCACCTGCTTGGTCCGCCGCCGCTCGGTTTCGTCGATCGCGGCCTGCATCGCGGGCGTCATTTTGTCGGCGTACATCACCACCCGCGCGTTGACGTTCCGGGCTGCCCGGCCCATCTGCTGGATCAGGCTCGTCGGGCTCCGCAAGAAGCCTTCTTTGTCCGCGTCGAGGATGCACACCAGCGACACCTCCGGCAGGTCGAGGCCCTCGCGCAGCAGGTTGACGCCCACGAGCACGTTGAACTCGCCCTTGCGCAGGTCCTGCAGGATCTCGACGCGCTCGAGCGTCTCGATGTCGCTATGCAGGTACCGCACCGCGATGCCTTGCTGGTGCAGGTAGTTCGTTAGATCCTCGCAGAGCCGCTTCGTGAGCGCGGTGACCAGCACGCGCTCGCCGGCCTCGACGCGCTCGACGCATCGTTCGAGCAGGTCGGGCACCTGCCCGGTCGCGGGCTGGACCTCGATCTCAGGATCAACAAGACCCGTGGGCCTGATCACCTGCTCGGCGACCTCGCCCTCGCACTTCTCGAGCTCGTAGGGCCCGGGCGTCGCGGAGACAAAGACCATCTGCGGGATCATCGCCTCGAACTCTTCGAACCGCAGCGGCCGGTTGTCGAGCGCGCTCGGCAGGCGGAAACCGTGCTCGACGAGGATCTCTTTGCGTGCGCGGTCGCCGTTGTACATCGCGCGGACCTGCGGCAGCGTGACATGACTCTCATCGATGATGATGAGCCAGTCCTGAAAGTTGCGCCGGAGGGCCCGCGCCGCCTCGGAGGTCGGGCGCTCCTCACCCAGATCGGTCGAGACGTCCTCCGCGCGGACCTCGTCGGTGCCTGTCGGAGGGGCATAGTCGAAGAAGTCCATGAGCGTGAAGGGCCGCTCGCCGGGCCGCCGGCCGTCCATCCACCGGCTGTAGTTCTCGATGCCGTTGCAGAACCCGACCTCTTCCATCATTTCCAGGTCGTACTTTGTGCGCGCGAGTAGCCGCTGCGCCTCGAGCAGCTTGCCCTCGTGCCGCAGGCCCATGACCCGCTCGTCGAGCTCGGCGCGGATGCCCTCGAGCGCGCTCGCCATCTGGTCCTCTGGCATGACGTAGTGCACGGCCGGGAAGATGAAGAACTGGCTCTCCTCGGCGAGCAGCTCGCCCGATGTCGGATTAATCAGCTCGACACGTTCGATCTCGTCGCCGAACAGCTCGACGCGCACCGCGAATCGCTCGTACGCCGGCCAGATCTCGACGACATCGCCTCGCACGCGGTACTGGCCGCGCTTGAACTCGATGTCCGACCGCTGGTACTGCATGTCGTTGAGGGCGAGCAGGAACTCGCGGCGTTCGATCCGCGACCCGCGTGTGACCGTGAGCACCTTGTGCGCATACGCCTCGGGCGAGCCGAGGCCGAAGATGCACGAGACGCTCGCGACGACCACCGTGTCGCGCCGGCTCAGCAGGTTGCTCGTTGCGGCCAGGCGCAGCTGGTCGAGATCATCGTTCCGGCTCGCGTCCTTTTCGATGTAGATATCCCGCTGCGGGATGTACGCCTCGGGCTGGTAGTAGTCGTAGTAGCTCACGAAGTAGTTCACGCTCGACGCGGGGAACAGGTCCTTGAATTCTTCGAACAGCTGTGCCGCGAGCGTCTTGTTGTGGCTGATGATGAGCGTGGGCTTCTGCACGCGGGCGATGAGGTTCGCCATCGTGAACGTCTTGCCCGTGCCGGTGGCGCCGAGCAGGCACGAGTAGCGCTCGCCCGAGCGGATGCGCGCCTCGAGCTGATCGATCGCCGCGGGCTGATCGCCCATCGGCTGAAAGGGGCTGACAACATCGAATCGGCCTGCGGTCTCGGGCATGAAGGGATGCTAGCGGTAGACTCAGCCGCATCACTCGCACGGGGCGACAAAGGAGACCCGCCGTGACCGATCGACCGCTGCTGGAGACAGGCCTGTTCGCCCTCGACTTTGCCCGGAAGGCGACGATGGGCTTTCTCGATGGTCTTGAGGGCGATGCGTTCTGTACGCTCTTCGCCCCCGGCGGCGGCAACGCGGCCTACATCGCCGGGCACATCGCGTACACCGACGACATGACCCTGCAGATGCTCGCGGGCCAGCCGGCCGTTCTCACGGCCGACGAGCAGCCACTCTTCGGCGGCGGCGCCGCCCCGTCGCCGAACCCAGAGATCTATCCGCCCCGCGAGGCGATCATCGAGAAGATGACGACCCTGCGAGCCTCGCTCGTCGAATACTTCTCCTCGCTCTCCGACGCCGAGCTGGTTGCCCCCGTCGAAGGGCCGCTCGCCCAGTTTGGCGACACACGCTCTAAGCTCATGGCGAGCATCGCGTGGCACGAGGGCATGCACGCGGGCCAGCTCACGGTGATCCGCCGACAGCTCGACATGCCCCGCGTCCTCGGCTAGCGGCGCGGTCGCCGAGGGGCGCCACGGTTCGGGCGTATCAGCGGGTCGCGAGCAGCTCGCGCGGCCCGGTCCGCATCACCGCGAGCCCGGCGGGCAACGCCGCGAGCAGGGTGATCACCGCCACCGCCGACCAGCCGATCGCCAGCCCCTCGAACGGGATCAGCAGCTGGAGGTCGATCCCGATAAGGAAGCGGTACATCCGCCGGCCGGCCCACGCGCCCTGGAAGCCCATCGCCGTGCCGAGCGCGATCGCAGCGATCGCGATGACGATCGCCTCGCCGATCACGAGCCGGAGCAGCACGCCGCTCGGCCCGCCCACGGCACGCAGCACGCCGAACTCAAACCTCCGCGCATCGATCCCCGCCACAATCAGGTTTGCGACGCCGAAACACGCCACGACCATGGCGCACACCGCGACCACGCTGAACGCCCCGAGCGCGCCGCCGAACACGGTCATGAGCTCCTGCTGGATCGCCCGCCCGCTGCCCGCGTCGAGGATGCCGTAGGGGAAGAGCTCACGCCTGATCGTCTCCACGGCGTACTCGTCGTCCACGTCGTCCGCGAGTTCGGCCTGGATGAGATTGATCGTGTCGACGCCGAACCGGCCTTTCATGTCGTCGCGCGAGCCGAACACGGCATGGATCGCCTGCTGCGTGTACTCCTCGCCGATGTTGAAAAACTGGCTGACAACATCGAGACCGGGGCTCGTCACGACGCCGACGATCTCGAACTCGTGCTCTGTCTCCAGGTACTTGCAGGTGAACGTATCTCCCACGCCCAGGCCCTTGGCGATCAGGAATTCCCGCGCCACGATCACCGCGCCGCCCTCGAGCAGCCTCGGCAGCGCCGTCTCGCGTGACCCTTGCACCCACGTCAGCTCCGCCAGCTCAAAGAACGGCTCGGGCTCGAACGCGATAAACGTCGACTTATACGTCGTCAGCCCCTCGACGCCGAAGGTCGTGTTCTCGACGGGCACGAGCGTGATCGCACACGTGCCCGTAACGAAGTCGAGCGAGTCGAGCTTCTCCTGGGCCTCGGGCGTGAGTGCAGCGCCCGAGACAAAGGCGTCGGGGAACTCGAAGCCGCCCAGGAAGTCTCGGAGGACCGAGCCGCCGTGCGCCCAGATCGAGACCATCAGCGCGAGGCCGCCCATCATCGCCCCGGCGGTAAAGCCGAAGCGGAACGGCGTCTGCTCGACCGTGCGCGGCAGCAGCCGGCGCGGCAGCCCGAGCGCCGCGCCGATCAGCGGGCCAAGGAGCTTGACGATGAGCAGCACCGTCGGCACGCCAAGCACGAAGTAGCCGATAAACATCGCCGGCAGCCCGAGCGATACGTAGCCCCAGAAGATCGTCGGCCCGGTGTCGGGCACGCCAACGACGAGGAGCTGAATCACAAGCCCAACAGCACCGGCGATGGTCGCCGCGACGATCGCCCGAGAGCCCGTCGGCCTGCTCTGCGAGGCCATCGCCCGGAGCGGGCTTGTCCGCGAGGCCTTCCACGCGGGCCACGCCGCGCCGAACACGCCGCTGATCACGGCGCCCACCGCCGCAAGCACGATCGGCCAGGTCTCGATCTTCAGGCCGCTCTGCAGCACGTCGTCGAAGATCCAGAAGAGCATGCCGCACGCCGCGATGCCCAGTGGCGTGCCGATGACCGCGCCGATGCCGCCGATCATCAGCCCGACCGCCAGCTGGCTCACCGCGAGCTGCGACCGCTTGCCGCCCACGCAGCGCAACACCGCAAGGTCCCGCTGCCGCTCCGCGACATCGACCGTCAGCCCCGTCATGATGATGAACGACGCCGCGAGAAACGCCAGCGCCGAGGCGAACACCATGCCGATGCGGCCCGACGACATGTTCTTCTCGAAACCCGATGTCACCTTCGCCGTGGTCTGGATCAGCACATCGAGCCGCTCAGCCTCGCTCAGCTCGGCTCGCCTGGCTTCGGCGAACGCTGCCGGGTCCACGCCCGGCTTGAGCACGATGTCCACCGCCGAGATCTGCCCCGCATCGCCCGCGAGCGCGGCGAGTGCTCTCCGCTCCATGAACGCCAGCGGTCGGCCTCCCAGCGGCGGTGAGGCCACGATGCCAACGATCTCCAGCGGCGTCTCTTTCCGCATCAAGAATCCGCTCAGGTACTCGATCTGCGTGCCGATGCCGACCGACACGCGCTCGTTCCGCGTGGCCGCTTCTGTCGCGGAAACGTCTGCGGTGCCGAGGTCGCGTTCGCCGGCGCCGATGAGCACCTCGCGCTGCTGGATCGCGCCGCCCAGCGCCCCGGCTGCGCCCTGCCTGCCCGCGAGCCGCTCGCCGAGAAGCTCGTCGATCACGATTTCGCCCGGCCCGGTCGGCAGGCGACCCTCCAGCACATCGAGCGGGCGGATCTGCACCTCGCCTGCCGGGTCGATCCCGGTGCCGATCGCGTTGACGAGCGTCTGGACGCTCCGCTCGCGGTGGGGGCCCTCGGGGTCTGCCTTATCGACCGGCCGCCACAGCTCGACGCTCGCCCGCAGCGGCAGCGCGTGCTCGTAGCTCGCCACGGCCGCCTCGACGCCCTCCCACGACGCGGCACGCTCGGCCCACGACGCATCGATCGTCAGGCCCGAGCCCCGGCCCTGCACGATGATGTCCGAGTCGCCGATCTGCGCGAGGATCCGATCGCTGAGCGATCCCTGGATCGATGCCATCGCCGTCGACACCGCCGCGATGAGCAGCGCCGACAGAGCCACGGCGGAGACCAGGAGCGCGCTGCGCTTGGGTCTAGCCAGCAAGTTCCGAATAGCGAGCCGCCACCCGGGCCGCATCGTCGTCCTCCACGTCAAAGCTGCCGACCACCTGGCCGTCGCTCAGCACGATCACCCTGCCGCAGTGCACGGCCGCCGAAGGCTCGTGCGTCACCATCACGACCGTCATCTGCTCGTCCCGAGCGATCTCTTCGAGCAGCGTCCACAGCGTCTCGCTGCTCGCCGAGTCGAGGTTGCCCGTCGGCTCGTCGGCGAAGATCACCGGCGGGCTGAAGAGCAGCGCCCGCGCAATCGCCACGCGCTGCTGCTCCCCGCCCGAGAGCGCCTGCGGCCGATGGCCCATGCGGTCGCCCAGCCCGAGCCGCTCCAAAAGCTCGCCGCTCCGCTTCGAAAGAACGCCCGGGCTTTCACCCAGAAGCTCTCCCGGAAGCTCGACGTTTTCCCTTGCCGACAGCGTCGCGATCAGGTTGAACTGCTGGAACACGATGCCGATCTCTCGGCCTCGGAAATCCGTCGCGGAACGCTCGTCGAGATCGTGGATCGATCGGCCGGCGACCTCGATGGTGCCGCCGTCGGGACGATCGAGCGCGGCGAGCAGATGCAGCAGCGTGCTCTTGCCAGACCCGGATCGGCCCATGATCGCGTAGAAGCCCCGCGCGTCGATCGCGAGATCGACACCCCGCAACGCCTCGACGCGTCGGGGGCCGAGGTCATACGACTTGGTGACGCCGGCGCAGCGGATCATGGGGATCGGTGGGCTTTCGGTCCTGAGGCCATCGGCCGGGCGTCTTCAGCCCGTCTTCCCGTCGTACGTCGCAGCGTCCAAAAGCGATTCAACCGCGGACGGATCCTCGGGTCGGATTTTCACGAGCCACCCCTCGCCGAACGGGTCCGAGTTCAGCACGCCCGGATCGTCCGCGAGCGCCGCGTTGACCTCGACGATCTCGCCAGCAACTCCGGAGTAGATGTCGCTCGAGGTCTTCACGCTCTCGACCTCGCCGATCTCCTCGCCCGCGGCGACCTCGGTCCCTTCGGGCTTCATCTCGGCGAAGGTCACATCGGTGAGCTGGTCCACGGCAAACTGCGTGATACCGATGACGATCAGGTCGCCCTCGGGCAGGTGCCACTCGTGGCTCTCGCTGTAGCGTCGGTCGGTCGGCACACCCATGAGCGTCTCCCTTGCTTCGCCTCGGGCGGATCACGCCCCCGGGCGGTTCGGCCCATGCTAGCGGCCCGGTGCGCTCGCCGCGGACAGCCCGTGAGCACGCGGATACCCTGCCGGCAATGCTGCTCACGCTCCATGCCGCTTCGCTCCGGCCCATGCTCGCTCCTAAGAGGGGTAAGCCCAAGCTCGCCCTCGCAGATCTGCCGCGGTTTGCCCGGCAAGACTTGGATATGAACGGGCTCAACCTCACGACCGACCTGCTCAAGGGCGCCACACGCAAAGTGCTCGAAGAGCTGCGCGAGCGGGCGGATAAAGAACGCTGCGCCTGCCTCCTGCTCGTCGAACCCGAGCCGCTCAGGCTCGCGGATGAATCGGACGATGTCGGCGGCGCGGGCGTCGACCGGGCGAGGCGTGTGCTCAACGCCGCACACATACTGGGATGCAACTCCGCCGCGATCAGCGTCGAGAGCCCCGACGAGGACGACTTCGTCGACTTCGCAGCCGACCGGTTCCGGCAGATCGTCGAGACGGCCGACAAGCTCGATATGAACATCCTCATCGCGCCGCGAGAGGGCCTGACCCACAAGCCGGAGCGGGTAACCGAGCTGATCAAAAAGATCGGCGGGTTCCGCGTCGGCACGTTCCCCGACTTCGAGGCCGCGCTGCAGGCCGAAGACCCCGCGGCCTATCTCCGCAAGCTCGTGCCCTACGCGAGCGTGGTGTGCGCCACGACCGTCAGCCTCACCGCTCCAGAAGAGCCCGAGAGGCCCGACCCGGACGAAGAAGCAGAAGAACAAGCCGCTGCCGCGAAGCAGCAGGCGGGCGAGTCTTCCAAGGCCACACCCGATCAGCCGCCGGCTGAATCGGAGGAAAGCCCGGATGGTCAAAGCACGGATGCAGCAGACGCTGATGGCGACGAAGGCGAGGATCTCGACGCACCGCCGGGCGGGCCGGGCGGCGGCTTGGAGAGCCTGATCGAGGCCGTGCTGAGCGACGAATCGTTCGAAGATGAGCCCGATCCGCCCGCGCACGAGCCCTACGCGCTCCAGCCGCTGGTCGACGCGATCGCCGCGGTCGGCTTCGACGGCTCGCTCGCCGTGCGGTATTCTGGGACGGACGACTGCGTCACCGGCACGGATCTGAGCCGCCTCGCTCTCGAGCACGCAGTGGAGAATAAATCCGGCTGACCCACCCGGTCGGCGACGCCGCAGGATGACCGATTTGGGACCCACCGACACACTCCGCCGAGCCGAGGCCTCACGCCCGATGCCACCCAAGGCCACGACCAACGACAGCCCGATCCAAGGCGACGTGGTCGTCACGATCGACGGCCCCGCCGGCACCGGCAAATCAACCGTCGCCCGCCTGCTCGCCGCCCGCCTCGGCCTCGATTTCCTCGACACCGGCTCGATGTACCGCGCCGCTGCTGCCATCGTGATCGATCGAGACATCGACACGTCCGACACCGCATCGATCGTCAGGGTCGTTGCCGACGCGGACCTGCACTTCGACTGGGCTCTCGACCCGCCCGAGATCCTCGCGTGGCTGAAGCCGATGAACGGCCGGATCCGCGATGCGGACGTCACGCGGCTCGTGTCGCCCCTCGCCGCCGTCGGCGAGCTGCGCGACCACCTCGTCCGCAAGCAGCGCATCATTGCTCAGCAGCACCCGCGCCTGGTCTCCGAAGGCCGCGACCAGGGGTCGATCGTCTTCCCAGACGCGGACGTGAAGTTCTATCTCGACGCCGATGTCGAGGTCCGCGCTTCGCGGCGGGCGGAGCAGCTCGCCGAGGCGGGGCACGCCGTGCAGACCGCAGCCGAGTTGTGCCGAGAGATCCGCGAGCGCGACGAAGGCGACATGGGCCGGGCCGTCGGCCCGCTCGTCTGCCCCGAAGATGCGGTCCGCGTCGACACCGGCCCGCTCACGCTCGAGGGCGTCGTCGACCTGCTTGAGCGGGAGTGCCGCGAACGGCTCCGATCGTGACCGCGTTTCATCGTGTTGGAGGTCGGCTTGGAGGTCGGCGGCGATGAGCGACGTCCGCCCGATCAAGAGCCCGCCGGTCTACAACACCTGCCGCTGGTCGGCCCGCATGCTCTTCAGGCTCTTCTACCGGATCCGCATCCTCGGAGAGGATCGCGTGCCGCGGTCCGGGCCCGTCCTGCTCGTTGCGAACCACGGCTCATTCTTCGATCCGCCGATCATCGGCGCCACGCTCCAAGCCCGGGACACAAACTTTCTTGCCCGACGGAGCCTCTTCAAAGGCCCGCTCGGCTGGCTCATCCGCCGGTGCAACTCGATCCCCCTCGATGACGAGGCGGGAGACATCAAGGCGATCAAGCAAGTGCTCGAACGGCTCGGCGAGGGCGAGCCTGTTCTGATCTTCCCCGAGGGCTCAAGGACCTACGACGGCAAGCTCCAGCCCTTCCGCGACGGCGTCCGTCTCATCGCCCGCCGCGGCAAGTGCCCGGTCGTGCCGATCGCGATCGAGGGCGCGTTCGAAAGCTGGCCGCGCACGCGACCGCTCCCCACGCCTTTCGGCTGCCGCCTCGCGGTCGAGTACGGCGAGCCGATCCCCGCCGACCAGCTCACGGGCGACGACGGCAACGAACGCCTCGAACGGATCATCGACCGCATGAGGCTCGAGCTGCGGGAACGCATGCGAGCAGGCACCGGCGGACGATTCCCACCGGCCGGTCCCGCCGACGAGCCGCTGCACGCGGACGATCAATCGGTCGGGTGATTCTGCATCAGCTCGACTTGCGCAATGCGGCGATGCGTTGCTCCGTCGGCGGGTGCGTCGCAAACAGCTTCGTCAACGACTCGCCCGCGAACGGCTCGACGATGAACAGGTTGTTCTGCGCCGGGTTCGGGTTCTGCATCGGGATCCGCCGGTTCAGGCTTTCCAGCTTTGCGAGCGCCGACATCAGCCCGTCGGGCGAGCCAGCGATCGCCGCCCCATCAGCATCCGCCACGAACTCGCGGCTCCGGCTGATCATCGCCTTGATGAGCGCCGCGCCGACCGCGCCGAGGATCACCACCGCGATCAGCACGAGCGGGTTCCCGTTCTCGCTCCGCCCGCCCAGGATAAAGAAGCCCCATTGGGCCACAAACGCGAGCACGCCCGCGACCGTGGCAGCGATCGTGCTCGTCAGCGTGTCGCGGTTTTTGATGTGCGCGAGCTCGTGCGCCATCACCCCGCGCATCTCCTGCTCGTTCAGCAGCTGCATCGCGCCGGCGGTCACCGCAACCGCCGCCTTGCTCGGGCTCCGGCCGGTCGCGAACGCGTTCGGCGCCTGCTGCGGGCAGACGTACACCCGCGGCATCGGCAGCCCGGCCCGCTGACGCAGCTCGTCGACCATCTCGTACAGCGGATCGCCTTCGCCGACTTCCTTCCCGCGCATCGACGCGATCGCGATCTTGTCGCTGAAGAAGAACGCCCCGAAGTTCATCGCGATGCCCATGAGCAGGAAGGGCAGCAAGAAGTTCTGCCCGAGCATGCCGCCAATCGCGACGAACAGGCCGGTCAGCGCTCCGAGCAGCAGGACGGTCTTGGTGTTGTTGACGAAGCGTGTCATCGGATCTGAGCTCCCAGCGGGCCCTCCAGAGGCGGGCCGCGTGCGGTCTATCGATTGAATTCGTGGGCAAACGATGTGCCGGATTCCTGCCGGCGTCGGTTCCTACCCGACCGCAGCGGGAGGGGCCGTTGCGCGATGCCCATCGACGAATCGGACCACCCGCTCCGTCCGCTGGGGACGCCTGACCGATCGACACACTGCCAAAGTGTCAGTCGGCCGGGTCCTCGCCGGGATCGTCCGTCTCATCGTTCTGGGCGCCCGTCCCGAGGCGATCCGCGCGCCAGCCGCGGAGCGAGATCCAATCGAGCTCGAAATCGAAGTCGACATACGGCCCGACGAACGGCGGATACTCGAACACGCCGCGCGTCGCCCGGCCGTCGTTGTACCGGGGAGAAGCGATCACGATCGAGGTCAGCAGCCAGCGCTCGTACCGGGGGTCGTTCTCGACCCTGTCGATAAACTGTCGCGGGATCTCCACGTCGACCGCCTCGGCGATCGGGAGCCCGGACGCCTCGTCGATCACCGTGAGCCTCGCGACGGCGCGGCCGCCCCGCAGCGGGATCAGGTCCGCCAGCTCAACGAGCCACGTCCGCTTCCCGCGGAGCTCGCGGTTGGTCAGCCTGCACCAGAGCTGCACCCGCTGCTTGTACTCGTCGAGCTGCGCCGGCGAGCCGTCGGTCCCAGGCGGGAGCGATTCGAAGTAGAGGCTCCGCAGCTCCCGGAGCAGCGAGGCCGGCGACGCGAGCGCATCGTCGGGCGTCTGCGCGATCTGCCGGTCGACTTCGGAGATCGGCTCACCGGTCGCCGCTTCGAGCTCACGCCGCAACGCGCGGAGCACCTGCTCGGCGTTGCCGACCCGGGCGAGCAGGCCGCGGCGCTCGTTTCGCAGCAGCGTCAGCTCGCCCTGCAACAGCTCGATCAGCTCGCGAGCCTCGCGGTTCTCATCGACGAGCCGCTCGTTCTCCGCGAGCAACTCGCGCGGGCTCACGGTCGGCTGGCAAAGCGCCGCCTGCCCCAACGCGGCGGTGAGCGCTCCCGTGAGTAATCGCGTCGTCATCGTCCGCATCGTCCATGGCCTCCCTTGGCCCGCCAGCCCACCATCGAGCCACCCTTATCGAGCCGGGCAACCGCCCCGGGCTCGACCACGGGTTCCGCCTCGGGCCCAGACTACTGTACCGGCACCCATGATCGCAGGATCCGCCGAATCCAGGCCCGCGAGCCGAGACGAGCTCATCCCGCCCGAGCTCGCTGCCAGGCTCGATCGGCTCGACGTCACGAGCCGAAAGATGTTCCCCGGTGCCCTCCCCGGCGAGAGACGCAGCAAGAAGCGAGGGTCGAGCGTCGAGTTCGACGACTACCGGACCTACGTCGCCGGCGACGACCTGCGACACATCGACTGGAACGTCTACGCGCGCATGGACCGCCTATTCATCAAGCTGTTCAGGGAGGAAGAGGACCTCGCCGTCACGGTCCTGCTCGATACCTCCGCATCGATGGACGCCGGCTCCCCCAGCAAGCTCCTCCACGCCCACAGGCTCGCGATGAGCCTCGCCTACGTCGGGCTGGTCGCCAACAACCGCGTGAGCATCGCCACCTTCGGCTCGACCGCCGGCTACCGGCGCTTCCCCGCGAGCCGCGGTCGGAGGCGGGTCCAGGCGGTGGGGGAGTTCCTGCTCGAGAACCTCAGGCTCGTGCCCGCGGAGCCCAGCAGCGGCGCTGTCGGGTTCAACGACGCGCTCCAGCGTGCATCCCGAGAACGCACCGGAAAGGGCGTCTTTATCGTCATCTCCGACTGCCTCATCCGCGAGGGGTACGAGCCCGGCATCGGCGTGCTCGCCGACACCGCCCGCGGCGGCTTCGATACCACGGTGATCCAGACCCTCTCCCCGGGCGAGCTCGATCCGAGCGCCGACGCCGACCGGGTCCTGGGCGATCTGCGCCTCAGCGACATCGAGTCCGGCATCGAGGCCGAGGTCACGATCACCGCCGAGCTGCTCGAGGCCTATCGCCGCCGAGTCAGGAGCTACTGCGACGACCTCGCCGCGTTCTGCAGAAGACGGGACGTGAAGCACTCGCTCGTGACAACGAGCACGCCCGTCGAGCAGATCGTGCTGCAGAACCTCCGCCGATTGGGCGTGATCGGCTCCGGATAGCTCAAAAAACAACGCCCCGCATGAGCGAGGCGTCGCAGTGGTTCGATGCTGCGGTCGCGTTTAGCGGCGACGGCGGGCGGCGGCGAGGCCACCAAGGCCAAGCACCGCAGCCGAGGCCGGCGCCGGAATGACCTTGTACTCGACCGTGACGCTGCCCTCGACGCTCGCCGGGGTGAACGAACCCTCGACACCGCTGATACCGAAGATGTCGAACAGGGTGTCGATCTCGGCAACAATGTCAAACGTCCCGTTGCCGACGTAGTCGGACCAGAACGCCGCGTTGATGTTGACCATGTCCGAGTCGGAGCCGGAAACTCCAGGAACGGTCGCCCCATCGGGGCCGGTGCCATCAACGTTCAGCGGCCCGTCGCCGTTGTCCGCGGCGAGGTTGAACACGTTGTTCGACGCGACCGCAACCGAGGGCGTCGGGAACAGGTTGACGACCGGAGCCGAGAGCGTGCCCTCGACGCCGAAGTCGATCGTCGCGCTGCCGGCCTGTGCGCCGTCGTTATCAACGATCGCCTGACCGCCTGTCGCGCTGATCTCAAGCGTGATGCAGATGCCCGTCAGGTCCACCAGATCACCCGTGAACTGGTTGAAGGTCAGGGTCTCATTCAGGTTGGGCGTGCCAGCGAACGACTGCGTCTGGACCTGGCCCATCGCCGAGCCAGCCGAAGCGATCGCAGCCAGTGTAAGAATTCGGTACATGATCTCTCCTCCTCACCCCTCGACGGGGTCTACAGAGTATAAACCTGTGTCGGGAGAGATCACAACCCCATTGGTCTGATTCTCGTGAAGAAGACGATCCTCTTCACGAAAGACGACGGCGAGCCCGCCAGACTGCCGAGACGGCCCACGGTGCGACAGAGAGCTGTAAGTATTTGTTTGTTATTTGTTTGCATGGCCGCTCAGCCGGCCTGCTGTCAGCGCGCGGCCCCGGAGACAACCCTTGGCGGCGATGTCGCTTCGGGCCTTGAGCGGCTCGGATCCGCGGTCGCTGTGTCTCCCGGGCTCGTTGTGGTCGGCGCACCGGGCTTCGGGGATCAGGGGATCGACGCCGGCGGCGTGCTGGTCTACCGCATCGATCGCGCTTCAAACCGCTGGATCCCCGATCCGTGGCGTGTCGTGCCCGGAGCTCAAGAAGGCAGCGGGTTCGGGGCGGCGATCGCGACCGATGGTGCCGTCGCAGCGGCTGGCAGCTCGGGGGCTGGGACTGTCGCTCTATTCGATCTCGCAGCGGTCGCTGGCGTTTCACCAGACGACCCACCCGACGACCCGATCATCCTGCTCGGCGGTCCTGATTTCGGTCGGTCCCTCTCGATCGATGGCGCCACGCTCACCGTCGGCGAGCCGCAGCGGTCGGGCCAGCCCGGTCCAGGCCGAGTTGTTGTGTTCGAGCGAGACGAAACCAGCGCCTGGGTCGAAACGCAGCAGATCACGGTCGACAGCCTGCCGATCAACGCCGGCTTCGGCTCGGCGGTCGACCTGCGGGGCGATCGCCTCCTCGTCGGCGCGCCGAACGCCGACGGCACCGGCAGAGCGTTCCTCTTTCGCCGAGCACACCCGGGCAGCCCCTGGACGCTCGCGGCGGGTATTGCGCCCACGGATCTTGCTCCGGGCGATCAGTTCGGGGCATCCGTCGCACTCGGCGAGCGGGAACTCGTTGTGGGCGCGCCGGGCTCGGATCGCATACTCAGCAATGCCGGCGTGACCTACATCGTGCCGGTCGACGTGCCGGCCGAATCCCTCGGCGTCCCGCAGCGGCTCGAACTGCCCGAGCCCGCCGTCAACGCTCTCTTCGGGTCCGCGGTCGATGCCCGGGGTGATCTGCTCGCGGTCGGCGCGCCGCTCGACGACGGCTTCGCCGGCAGCGCGTGGATCTTCCGCCGACGAGCCGACGAAACCTTCCAGACCGCGCAGCGGCTCGCGCCCGAACCGGCAGAGCCCTTCGCGGGCATGGGGTCAGCCGTCGCGGTCGGCAGCGAGTTCATCGCCGCGGGCGCTCCCAGGCTCGACGCGTCGCCGCTGCAGCCCGATGCCGGGGCTGTCGCCCTCGCGAGCACCCTC
>JBCBNT010000061.1:0-19391 GCA_039821685.1 Planctomycetota bacterium
CGAGCAGAGCCGCGGCGATGTCCGCGTTCGCCTCGGGCCTGTCCTCGTTGAGCGCGGTGGCGGTGGCCCGCTCGGCCTCGGTCCGGTTGGGCGTGATGCAGGTCGCGCCGAGCACGCGTGCGCGGTCTTCGAGCGTGTTGACCGGGCGGTCGGGGCCCTTGAGACGGGCGATCGATGCGTCGGTGTTAAGCCCCACGATCAGCATCGCGCCGAGCTCCGCTGCACGCTCAAGAAGCGTGACGTGACCCGTATGAATGATGTCGAAGCACCCGTTCGTAAACACAACCGCGCCGCCCGCCTTGCGGGTCTCTCCGGCTTCGACCAGCACCTGCTCGAGCGTGCGGAGCTTGCCCTGGAGCTTGCCGTCCTGCTTCATGATCGCGTGACGCAGCGTGTCGAGCGGGATCGGCTCGACGCCGAAGATCTCGACTTCGAGCCCGGCTGCCGCGTTCGCGACGCCGACGGCCTGCTCCCACTCAAGCCCGCACGCGATCGAGGCAGCGAGCCCGGCGAGCACCATATCGCCCGCGCCGGTCACGTCATACACCTCGCGTGCAACGGTTGGGATCAGCACGGGCGTCTCACCCTTGCGGACCAGCATCGCGCCGTGGCGATCGAGCGTGAGCACCACGGTATCGAACCGGTGCCGGTCGAGCAGAGCCGCGGCGATGTCCGCGTTCGCCTCGGGCCTGTCCTCGTTGAGCGCGGTGGCGGTGGCCCGCTCGGCCTCGGTCCGGTTGGGCGTGATGCAGGTCGCGCCGCGATACTTGCTGTAGTCTTCGATGGCGGCGGGATCGACGAGCACGGGCTTCCCCGCTGCCCTCGCCCGCTCGATGATCGCCTGGCAGAACGCCTCGGAGCAGACGCCCTTGTCGTAATCCTCGATGCACACCACGTCGGCCGAGGCGAGCTGCGCGTCGAACGCTTCGAGCAGTGTCCCGCGTACCGCGTCGGAGATCGCCTCACGCGACTCGAAGTCGACACGAAACATCTTCTGCGGGTGCCTGTGCTGCGCGAGACCGATGAGCGACCGCTTGACGGTCGTCGGCCTCGACGGGTCGACGACCACGCCATCAGTGACGATGCCGTTACGCTCCATCGCCTCACGCAGCTTCCCCGCTTCAGGGTCGTCGCCGACAACAGCCAACACCGATACCCGGCCGCCCAGCGCCGCGAGATCGAGACACACGTTGGCAGTCCCGCCTGCGCGGTGATCCGATCGGCGGACGCGCAGCACCGGGACCGGCGCGTCCTGGCTGAGCCGGTCGGCATCGCCGTAGAGCAGCTCGTCGAGCATCACGTCGCCCACAACGATCGCGTTGAACGGCCGGAATCGCGCAATGGCTTCGGTCAGACCCGTCATGCGTCGAGTGTATCCGAACGCACACCGGCCGCGGCGATCACGAGGTCGTCGAGCGCATCGCCCCCGGAAACCAACCGCATCGCGAGCCCGGGAACGGCGATAGGGCAGGGCCATGCATCCGAGCCGGACGCCCCCGGAGCACCCCCAGCCGCGGCCCCCAGCTTCACCCAGTCCTTTGCGGTCGTCACGATCGCGTGAGCGTCGTCGGCCGCGCGACGGATGCGCGCGATCGTCCGCCCGCGGTACGGGTCGTGGTCGCGGAGGACGATCGGATCGACCAGCGACCCGGCCGCCGCTCCAACCTGAGCGAGGAACGGCCCCGGGTTCCCGATCGCGCACACCGGCAGCACGCGTTTGCCCGCGAGCCAAGAGACAGGCTGCTCCACCCCGTCCACTGCCAGCGATGCCCATGTGTGCTCGGCCGTTGACAAGGTCGCATCGGCCGCCCACTCCCCGATCGATCGGGTCATCGTGTTCAAATCAGCATCGGCCGCTCGCTCCGTGTGCGTCACGACGATCGCTTGGGCGCGGGCGAGCGAGGCGGGCGTTTCGCGGAGCCTCCCGAGCGGGAGCAGCTCATCGTCAAAGGGGCTGCGGGTGGCATCGATGAGCACAACGTCGAGCACACGCGCGATCCGGCGGTGCTGGAACCCATCGTCGAGCACCACGCAGTCGGTCTTCGCGCCCCGCTCGGTGCCGAAGAGCTCGATGAGCCCCTCCGTGCGGTTCGGCTGCGCGACGATCGGCAGATCATCGAACCGCTGCGCGTACTCGTCTGCCTCGTCGGATCGCCCCGAGGGCGACGACTTCGCGCCGTAGCCCCGCATCGCGATGCACGGGTCGAATCCTTCCCGCCGCAGCGTCTCGATCACCCGGGCGACCATGGGGGTCTTACCCGTGCCGCCGACGGAGAGGTTGCCGATGCTGATGACCGGGCGGTCGAAGGTGACCACGCCCTCGCCCCGGTCGAAGGCGCGGTTCCGCCGGTCGATCTGAGATCGGTACAGGCCCGCGAAGGGCGTGAGGATGGCTCGGGCGAGCGGGTTCACCGCGGCAGGTTATGCGTCGCGGGTCCCGTCGCGTTTCGGCTGATGATCTGGGGATGCCGCCCGGTCGGGTTCGTCGGCCTCGACGAGGCGGAGCGGGGCGGCGCGGCGTGCCGCCCCGCTGTCGGCGGACGCCCCGCCCTCGGCGGACGCTTCATCGCTGATCCGCCTGATCTCCTCGCGCATGGCGCGCAGCTCTTCGCGGAGCTCGGCGCGATTCGCCGCGGACAGCTTCGCGTTATTGATCGCGTCGAGCATCGCCAGCACAACCAGCAGCGCGAGCAGGCCCATGACCAGCGCCCACGTGAAGACAAACGGCCTCGGCTGGTGCGAGCCGCCGATCGCAAAGAGGTACACCAGCAGCGGCTGCAGGACGATCATCACCATGGTCGCGGCCGTGCGGATGCGGCGCCGCGACTCGGGCACGTCGGCCTCGCGCAGCGCGAGCACATAGCCCGCGAGCAGGACCATCAGCACCGCCGCCGGCGGGGCGACCGCCCAGAGTGGGAGCGCGCCGCCCGTCATGCAGCCGACCCGGCGGGGATCGACCACGCGTCGAACCTCGCAACCAGCCGCCGCATGGGCAGGCCCATCACCGTCGCCGGATCGCCTTCGCACACGATCGGCCAGCCGTCATTGATCCGCTCGGACAGGTTGTAGCCCCCGGCTTTGCCCCGCCAGCCGCCGGAATCGACATAACGATCGATCGCGCCGCTGTCCACGCTGCCCCAGGTCACGTCGGCGGCGTCGACGAGCAGCTCGCGCTCGCCCGAGGGCGACACGAGCGCGACGCCCGTAAGCACCTGATGCGTTCGACCCGGGAAGCCGCGGAGCATGTCACGAGCATCCGACGCGTCCGAAGGCTTGCCAAGGAGCCGGCCTTCGCTGACGCAGACCGTATCGGCCCCAAGCACCACCGCGGGCTCGCCGGGAGCGACCGCGAGCTCGCGGGCCACCGACCATGCCTTCAAAAATGCGAGGGCGGCGACCCAGTGCTCGGCGTCGGCGGAGCCCGGCAGCAGACCGCCGTCGTCGACCGCGTCGGCGCATTCAAACGCGATGCCCGCCTGCTCGAGCATCGCTCGGCGGCGCGGGCTCTTGCTCGCGAGGATGAGCCTCGCCGGTCCGGTCTCTGGGCTGTCCGCGTGCGTCATGCGCCGAGTGTACCGCGCATCGCGGGCAGCCTCGGATACGCTTGAACATGAAAGCGCACCTGTTTCAGCTCGATCCGGTCTGGGAGGACAGGGAAGCCAACTTCAAGCTCGTCGAGCAAGCAACAGCGACGGCCGATATCTCGCCGGGTGATCTCCTCGTGCTCCCCGAGCTCTTCGACTCAGGCTTCAGCCTCAACGTCACCAGGACCGCCGACAAGGACGGCGGCACGCTCCGCTTCCTGCTCGAGCTCGCCGACGACCTCGGCGTCACGATCCAGGGCTCGCGGACCGTGCTCGCATGCCAGTGCTCCCAAGCGACGAACCGCGCGACGGTCGTCGGGCCGAACGACCGGCTGATCTGCGACTACTCGAAGATCCACCCCTTCACGCTCGGCCGAGAGCCCGAGGCGTTCCTCGGGGGCGCGCGTGTCGAGACGTATGCCTGGGGGAATGCGACCGTGTGCCCGGCGATCTGCTACGACCTGCGTTTCCCGGAGCTGTTCCGGCTCGGGCTCGCTGCGGGCGCCGAAGTCTTCGCGATCGGGGCGAACTGGCCCGCCGCCCGGCACGAGCACTGGCGTGCGCTCGCTGTTGCGCGGGCTATCGAGAACCAGGCCTTTGTGCTCGCGGTTAACCGGGTCGGGACCGACCCGCACCTGGAGTATCTCGGCGGGACGCTGGCGATCGACTCGATGGGTCGGACACTGGGCGAGCTCGGCGACGACCCCGGCGTGCTCAGCGTTGAGATCGACACTGGGAGCGTTCGAGCCTGGCGCAGCGAGTTCCCCGCCTGGCGGGACATGAAGCTGATGCCCGGCGCTGGATCGACCCCCGGCGGATCGCCGCACGCAGGCGAGGCCTAGGTCGCGCCGGTGACCCGCTCGATCTCGCTCAGCGGCGTCGCGCCCGACGCGGCCATCCGCCAGCCAGACTGCTCGAGCGTGTGGAACAGCCCCTGCTCGATCACGCTCTTGATTGCCTGGATGGTCGGGCCGCTCAGGATGACATCCCGCAGCTCGTCGTTGACCTCGAGCATCTCGTACACCGCGCCCCGCCCCTGGTAGCCCGTTTTCAGGCACCGCTGGCACCCGGTCGGCACGAAGAGCTTCTTCGCGTCGCCCAGGAATCGGCCCATGCGCGTCGCCTCGCCGGGCGAGACCGGAACGGACCGCTTGCATTTCGGGCAGAGCAGCCGCACGAGCCGCTGCGCGATGACCAGCTGCAGGCTGTTCGCGACCAGATACGGCTCGACGTCCAAGTCCATCAGCCGGAAGATGCTCGACACCGTGTCCTTCGCGTGGACAGTCGAGAAGACGACGTGGCCCGTCATCGATGCCTGCATCGCGACGCGGGCGGTCTCCGCGTCGCGGATCTCGCCGAGCAGGATGACGTCGGGGTCCTGCCTGAGCACCGATCGGAGCAAAGACGCGAAGGTATGACCCTTGGCCTCGTCGATGGGCATCTGCGTGACGCCCTCGAGCTGGTACTCCACCGGGTCCTCGATCGTGATCACGTTGCGAGACTCGCGGTCGACCTCGCGCAAAGCGTTGTAGAGCGTGGTGGTCTTGCCCGAGCCCGTGGGCCCGCAGCAGAGGATCATGCCGGCGTCGAGCTCGCAGGTCTTGCGGACGCGGTCGAGCATGTACGTCGGGAAACCGAGCTCTTCGAGCGATCGCGGCACGTTCTTCATGTCGAGAACGCGGATGACCATCTTCGCCCCGTGCACCGAGGGCGTGATGCTGACCCGGTACTCGACCCGGCGTGACAGCTCCGCGTCGGCGCGGAACTTCACGGAGAAATGCCCATCGACCACCGCGTCCTTGGCCGAGTGCTTGCCCTGGATCGAGGTCTTGATCAGGCCCACGGTGCTCTCGCCGACCTCGGTCGGCAGGTCGATGATCCAGATCATCTGCCCGTCGACACGCATCCGCACGGAGCAGAGATCGCGCTTCGGCTCGATGTGGATGTCCGTCGCGTTTGTCTCGCTCGCGATCAGCAGCAGCAGCCTCGCCGCGATCGACCCGCCGCCCGCGCCCTGGAGCGCTTCCGAGTCCTCGCCCGCCGCGTCGATGAGCCTCGCCTTCGTCTTGTCGGTGCCCGGCTCGCCCGCGGCCTCGAGGGTTCGGAGCAGCTCGGCGGACCACGGCGCCGAGTCCTTTGCCGCCGACTCCTTGAACTCAACCAAAAACTCGACCTGCCCGATCCGGATCACGTCCCCCTCGTGCAGGCGGGCCTTGTCGATCTTTTTCTTGTTGACCTTGGTCCCGTTGCGGCTCCCGAGGTCGCGGCAGACCACGCGCCCCTTCGGATCCACCTCGATCACGCAGTGGAACCGGCTCGCCCGGTCGTCCTTCAGCCGCAGCGTGTTGTCGGGGTGACGACCGATCGTGACCGGGTCCTCGCCGATACGAACGGGCCGGCCCCGATCCGTCAGCGGCTTGAGTCGGGCGTGGCTCAGAGCGGTCTCCATACGCAGTAATGTAGCGGATCGGCTGTCCACTGGGCCTCCCGACGCGCCGGCGGTGCATCGGTTCCCGGATCCGGGCAAGAAGATCGGCCGCCCGTGCCCCACTACGATCGGTGCCATGATCGATCTCAAACGACTGCGAGAAGACCCGGACCTGTTCCGGCAGGGCGCTGCCGACAAGCAGATGGCGGTCGATATCGACCGCGTGCTCGCCCTCGATGCCGATCGTCGCGAGCTGCTCACCAAGCAGGAATCGCTCCGAGCAGAGCAGAAGTCGCTCGCTAAGGAAAGCGGGCCCAAGATCGGGCAATTGATGGGTCGGCTCAAATCGGCCGAAGCGGACGACCGCGCCGCGATCGAGGCAGAGGTCGGTGCGCTCCGGGCCAAGCCGGCTGCTCTCAAAGAGCAGATCGCCTCGCTCGACGACGAGCTCGACCGGATCGGGCCCGAGCTCGAAGGGCTGCTCCTTGAGATCCCCCAGCCCGCCGACGCCGACGTGCCCGTGGGCACATCGAGCGATGACAACGTGCAGCGGTCGGTCTGGTCCCCGCGCTGGTGGGACCAAGCCAAGAGCTTCGAGGCCAACAAGGGCTTCCGTCCCAAGCCGCACACGGAGCTGATCCGCGATCTCGGGCTCGTCGATTTCGAGCGCGGCGTCAAAGTAGCGGGCGCCCGGAACTACGTGCTCACGGGCGACGGCATGCGATTGCACCAGGCCGTGCTGAGGCTCGCGTTCGAGTTCATGTCGAACGAGAACGGCTTCGAGCCGCGATCCGTGCCGGTGCTCGTCCGCGAGGAAGCCATGGTCGGCACCGGGTTTTTCCCACACGGCAAGGACCAGTCGTACCAGGTGAACGAGTCTGACCGCGGCGGCGGGCAGGACATGTACCTCACCGGCACCGGCGAGGTGGGCCTCATGGGCCTGCACCAGGGCGAGATCCTCGACGAGGCGGACCTGCCCCTGAAATACGTGACGGTGAGCCCATGCTTCCGCCGGGAGGCCGGCGCCGCGGGCAAGGACACCGCCGGCTTCTACCGCGTGCACGCGTTTGATAAGGTCGAGCAGGTCGTCATCTGCAAGGCGGACGAGGCAGAGAGCCGCGAGTGGCACTCGAAAATGATCGGCTACGTCGAGACGCTGCTGCAGCGGCTTGAGCTGCCGTACCGCCTGCTGCAATGCTGCACGGGCGATCTGGGCGTTAAAAACGCCGACATGATCGACATCGAATGCTGGATGCCCGGCCGGGGCGAGATCGGCGCCGAAGGAACTCCCTCTGGCGACTGGGGCGAGACCCACTCGGCGAGCCGGCTCTACGACTTCCAGTGCCGCCGGCTCAACATGCGCTACCGCGACGGCGGCGAGTCCGGCAAAGGCCCCACCGTCTTCTGCCACAGCCTGAACAACACCGTGCTCGCCAGCCCCAGGTTCCTGATCCCGATCCTCGAGATGCACCAGAACGCGGACGGCACCGTGACGATCCCCGAGGCGCTCCGGCCGTTTATGGGCGGCCGCGAGCGGATCGGCTGAGCCCGATGGACGCCGCGCCCGGGCCCGCGACGCTCAGCGTCCTCATGCCCGTGCACAACGAAGAGCCGACGCTCCGAGAGATCGTCCGCCGCGTGCTCGACGCACCGATCGACCTCCGCATGGAGCTCATCATCGTCGATGACGGGTCGACCGACGGCTCACGCGAGATCATCGAAGACCTCGCCGCGAGCGACGAGAGGATCACCGCGCTCCGCCACGCCCGCGCACTCGGTAAAGGCTCTGCGGTCCGCGCCGCCATCGCCCGAGCGACGGGCGATTTCTGCATCGTGCAAGACGCCGACCTCGAGTACGACCCCGCGGACTACCCGGCCGTGCTCGCGCCGCTCATCGAGGGCAGAGCCGACGCGGTCTTCGGCTCCCGCTTTCTTCACGACCGCGACGAAGATCTCGCGTCCCGCACGCACCGCTTCGCAAACGAGCTCGTCACGCTGCTCTGCAACATCGCGAGCGGCCTGTCGCTCACCGATATGGAAACGTGCTACAAGGCGGTGCGCACGGATCTGCTCAAGGACCTGCCGCTGACAAGCCGGCACTTCGAGTTTGAGGTGGAGGTGACCATCCGCCTCGCCAGACGCGGGGCGACCATCATCGAGGTCCCGATCGGCTACGAGGGACGGACCAGGGCAGAAGGCAAAAAAATCGGCCCGGCCGACGGGCTGCACGCCGGCTGGGCGATGATCAAGTTCGGCCTATTTGACCGGCGCTGAGACCAGTGCCACGGGGGCATCACCACCGCCCGCTTCCACCAGCGTGAGGGCCCACGCGAGGTTCGCCGGCACGCACGTGCCATCGTCACCCTCGCGGCACCACGCGAAGCTCAGCTCGACCAGAAGCTCGTCGCCCGCCGCAGCAGCACCTTCGGGCACTTCAAGGCGCATGGGCAGCCGAACATCCCGCGCCGTCCGCTGAGCGATGACACCGCCGTCGCTGAGCCTCGCCACGCGGACGGTCGCGGGGAACTCCGCGTTCAGCTTCGCCCCCTCGGGCAGCTCGGCACCGACATCAAAATCGAATCCACCATCGGCCGGCACGGTCAGCGTGCCGACGATCGCGCCGTCGGCAGAGACCTCGGGCTGACCTGAGGGGCGCAGCCCCGACACGGTCATCTCCCGAGACTCCCCGGTCTCGTGGTCGAAGAGCACGATGCGGTGGTTATTCGTGTCCGCCACGAACGTGATGCCGGTCGACGGGTCGTGATGAAGCCCAGCCGGCTCGTCGTAGCCCGCTTGCTCGGAAGCTGAGATGGTCGACACGCTCCGGCGGCCCGCGTCGACACGCTTGATCTTGCTGTTGTACGTATCGGCAACGAGCAGCGTGTCGCCCGGGGTGTCGTTGCCGGGTGTGCCCGGGATGACCGTGACACCGAGCACGTGCTGGAGCCTCGCGGCCGGAAAGGCCCCGTCCACGTCGCCGAATTCGAAGAGCCCGTTGACAGAGAGATCGGGCACGCTGTGACCGACCACCGTCCGGACCTCGCCCGCGGCAAGGTCGACAACCCGCACCGAGCTCGATTCGCTGTCGGCGAAGTACAACCGGTCGCCGTCATCGGTCAGCGCGAGGCCCGAGGGCTGCGCGAGGGCCGCGTCCTCGAGCGGGCCGTCGAGCGAGTTCTCGTAGCCCGAGCCGGCGAGGGCCGAGACGATCCCCGTTCCCATATCCATCGACCAGATCTGGTGCGGGCCCGCCATCGCGATGTACAGCGTCTGTGCATCGGGCGAGAGCTCGACATCCCAGGGCGAGCTCAGCCCCTGCTCGGTGCCCGCCTTGCCGCCGCGCCGGTCATAGGCCTGCTCGCCCGTGCCCGCGATGGTGCTCAGCTCCCATGTCGACAGATCCAGCGCGCGGATCGCGTGGTTCTTCGTGTCCGCGATGTACAGCGTGTCAGACTTCGCATCAAACGCCATGCCCTGCGGATCGTGCAGCCTCGCGTCTTCTGCCGCACCATCGACAAGCCCACGCTCGCCCGTCCCCACGATGCGCACGAGCTCCGAGCGGCCCATCTCGTCGGGGTAGGTGGTCACGACGATGCGGTCCGCGGAGCTGTCAGCAATGAACACGAAACCCTCGCCTCCGTTGGCCCGCTTGTCGGCGAGCACCTTGCCGGGGAAGGTCAGCCCGGTGGCCGGGGCCACCATGGCGTCGAGGTCGTATTGCACCCGCGCGACGGCAGCGTCGCCACGCCGCCGACCGTCCTCGAGCGCCCGGGCGATCGCGGCATCGAGCAGGTCACGCTGGCCCTCGCCGCCCGCGATGCCGATCACCTCGCCGTCCGTGCCGATCAGCGCAAACCCCGGCCAGCCCCGGATGCCGTACTGCCGCCAGATACCCATCGCGGCATCGATGACCACCGGGTGCTTCACGTCGTAGCGGAACATCGCCTGCCGGATGGACTCCCGGTCGCCCTCGGCCTCAAACTTCGCCGAGTGCACCCCGATGACCACGAACGGCTCGTCCTTGTACTTCTCTTCGAGGTACTCAAGATCGGGCATGACGTGCAGGCAGTTGATGCAGCAGTACGTCCAGAAGTCGAGCAGCACGACATGGCCCCGCAGGTCGCCATCGAACCGCAGCGGCCGGTCGGTGTTGAGCCACCCGAGATTGGGTTCGAGTTCGGGTGCCATGACCTGTCCGAGCGCATGGGGCGAGAGCGTGCCCGACATCCCGCGGGGCAGCAGCATCGTCGCGCCCGCCGCAAAGGCTCCGAGGAGCATCGCGAGCATCAGTCGTGACATCATCCGCACGGGGCACGTCCTTTCCGCTCATCCAACAGTCGACATCGGACGAGTCACCAAGCCTACTTCGGTCCTCGGATGTTCCGATCTTCGGATGCGCGAGGACCACACGCCCCGTCGGCTTCCATCCCAAACCTCGCAAGCGGCACACTCCCGCTCGTAAACACCCGCTCCGGCTCGCACGAGCCGCGGAGCGAGCCGATCAGCGCGCACATATCGGGCGGCGGAGGCGCGTCGAAGGCCATCGCCTCGCCGGTCATGGGGTGTTCGATCGCGAGCAGCGCCGCGTGCAGGGCTTGCCGTTCGAAAGCCTCGCCGCCGAACAGCTCAAACGGGCGCCCGCCGTACATATCGTCGCCCACGATGGGCCAGCCGTCGTCGGACAGGTGCACCCTGATCTGGTGCGTCCGCCCGGTCTTGAGCTCGAGCTCGACGAGGCAGAAATCCTGATCGCCGACCGGCCGATCGTGGAGCCGGTACCGCTCGTGCACCCGGCAGATCGTCACGCTGGGCTTGCCCAGGTCGTCATAACGCACCACCTGCCGCTCGCGGTAGCCCTTGACCTTCGATGGGTGCGGGCCGATCGGCTTATCGATCACGTGGGCATCGGGTTCGACGCGGCCGTGCGTGACCGCGAGGTACCGCTTGTCGGCCGTGCGCTTCTCGAACTGCGCTCCGAGCTTCCAGTGCGTCTCTTCGTCTTTGGCGAACACGATGCAGCCCGTCGTATCCCGGTCGAGCCGGTGGACGACGCCGGGCCGCGCCAGGTCCTTGCCGAGCGGCGAGAGCCCGCCGGCCGACACGTGCTCGAAGTGCCACGCGAGCGCGTTGATGAGCGTGCCGTCGAGCTCCGACCGCGCCGGGTGCACGATGATCCCCGCACGCTTGTTCAGCACGATCAGGTGCTCGTCCTCGTGCAGCACATCGATCGGGATCTGCTGCGGCACAACGTCCGTCGGCGGCGGCGGCGGGATCGCGAGCCTCACCCGGTCGTTCCGCCTCAGCTTCGTCGACGACTTCGCACGCTTGCCCCCCACCGTCGCGCCGCCCGCATCGATGATCTGCTGCAGCTGGCTCCGGCTCAGGAAGCGGATCCGCGTGGTCAGGTACTTGTCGAGCCGCGGCTCGCTCAGATCGCGGCTCAGCGTGAACTGCACGCGCGGCATCGAGTTCGAAGACGAGCCGCCCCGCGCCGATTCCACGGCCTCTCGCAGCCGGTCCGGGTCGAGCTTGCCGCCGGGCTGGGTCAGCGCATCGGCGTCGATGATCGGAGCATCTGTCTCAGACCCGAACTCGTCAGACACCGCTCAGCCGCCATCAGAGGGAGCCGCGCCCTCAGACGGAGCATCTTCAGACTCGGGCATCGGGCCCGCATCCGTCTCGGCATCCTGCTCCGATGCCGTCGGCTCATCGCCGGCGGTCATGTCGGGCAGCACGATCGGCTCGCCGCCGACCTCGACCGCCGGGGCTGGCTCCGGCTCAGGGATCTCGGGCAGGTCGTCCTGCGAGTAGAGCGTCGCGTCCGCGATCGCGGTCTCGATTGAGCCGATCCGGGCCCGAGCGAGTTCGGCGTACATCCGAAATCCGCCGCGCTCAGCAGCACCGATTGCCGACTCGTACGCCGACTGCGCAGCGGCAGCATCGCCGCGAGACTCCGCGACCGCCGCCTTGCCGAACCACGCGCCGACCTCGTGCACGGCCGAGCCCACGCCCCCGTCCACGCCCGCGATCACCTCGCTGTACAGCCGATCGGCGCGGTCCAGATACTCCGAGGCGTCCTCGTCGGACAGCAGATCCGACTCGACGACGCGGTTCGTCGGCGCCTGCGTCTCGGGGTCGACCTCAAACTCGGCGTTGGGCACCGTGCCCGTGGCAACGGCGCGGAGGTACACGTCCGCCTCGCGCAGCCGGGCCATCGTGCCGATGCCGCGGACATCGCCGTAATTGCTGACCAGCACGCCGAGCGACCCGGGCTCCGGGCTCGCCGTCTCCGTGATATCCACGTGCTGGGCAAACGCTTCGTTCACATTGTCATTCGCCCGGCGGTCGAGGAACTGCTTGCCCGCGTATGCCCCGACGATCAACGCGAGACCGATCAGCACGTGGCTCGAGTACTTGTTGATCAGCGCGATGAGCTCGGTGTTGACCCGGCTCTCTTCCAGGCCCGCGCCCTCACGGATCTCGCGGCTGCGGTCGTCCATATCGCTTATCCCCGTCGCGCATTCGGCCGCTGTATCGGCGTTACTTCATCGAACCGGCGGCCCACCACCGGCAGAGCCATAGTACGAGGCCGAGGCTTGCGAATCCCAGAAGACCCACGGGTCGGGCGACGACAGATCGCCCGGGGGCACCAGCGCATCACGCAGGCCGGAGACGAACGCCGACAGGCCCCGCTCGGCCGTTGCTGAAACGGCCGCGTCGTGCGGCCAAGGCGGCACGCCCAGATCCGATCGGCCCGCGACGATCAGCGTCGCAGAGACGCCCGCGGGCAGCACCCGACGCGGATCACCAGACGCCGTGTCACCGATCAGCACGACCGCGTCCGCAGCCTCGATCAGCGGGCCCGAGACGCGGATCGCGTCGGCCTCGACTCCCTCCGCGTCCCGCCGGCCGGGCGTGTCGATCCATCGGACCACAAGCCCCGCGAGATCGACCATCGCGCCGACATGGTCTCGCGTTGTGCCGGGCTCATCGGCGACCACCGCGGCCCGGCGGCCGACGAGCGCGTTCAAGAGCGAGCTCTTGCCCACGTTGGGAGGGCCCACCGCGGCGACGAGCGGCGGATCGATGAGCCGACCAAGCCGGCGGTCCCGTGCGTCGGGCGCGCGATCCGGCGCGCCACGCCACGCGTCGGGCTGGCTGAGCAGCAGATCTACCGCGAGCGGGCTCGGCGCCCTCGCCAGCGCATCGAGCATCATTGCTTCCAGGGCAGACGAGGCTTCGGGCCATGCCTCGAAACCGGTCGCCTCCGGCTTCTCTGCCAAGCCGAGCGAGGCGAGCGCGAGGCGGAGACCCTGCAACACGGCGGGTCCGCCGTGAGGCATGAGCATCGCGCGGGTCGGCGAGACCCTCGCCACCACGCCCCGATCGATCGCCGCAAGATCCCGGAGCCCGATCGTGCCAAGGGCGAGGCTCCCGCCGGTAATCGATCGCAGCGCAGCGTCGGTCGACGCCTCGTCATCACCCGTCAGATCGATGACGGCGAGCGCCGCCGGCCTGGTCTGGGGCGTCGCGATGCGAAAGCCGACGCTCATCCGTCGGACGGGCCGCCGCCGTCGCCGTCGCCGGTCTCGGCGTCGCCCGCGATGTACCTCGCCCGCGCAGCCGCCATGCCGATCAGAACCAGGTCGGGGACGATCGTCTCGATCAGCTCATCGCCGCCGAGCAGGAGCTGGGCATCCCCGCCGGTGGCGATGATCTGCGGGTAGGCGTCGTAATAGTCCGCGTAGCGTTCGGCGAGGTACCGGACGCTGCCGCGGATCGCCGCGCGAACACCCAAGAACATCGCATGAGCCGTTGACTTTCCGAACGGCTCGAGCGGGTCGGGCATGTCTTCGAGCGCGAGGCTGGGCAGCGCATCGGTGCTGCTCGCGAGGGTATCGAGCATCGCCTGCGCACCCGGCATGATGGCCCCGCCGTGAAAGACGCCCTGGCCATCAACGAAGTCGATGGTCAGCGCCGTGCCCGCGTCGATCACCACGCACGCCTGCTGAACAACTCCGAACGCGCCGAGCGCCGCGAGCAGGCGATCCTGCCCGACCCGGGCGGCGTCTTCAACCTCGGTCGCGATCGGCACGGGCAGCGATGCCCCAAACGCCTGGACCGGCAGGCCGAGCCTCGGCCCGAGCGCCGCAACGACGGGGTCCGACGCCGAGCGGTTGACGGTCGCGAGGAGCACTGACTCGACAGGATCCGAGGCGTCTGACCCGCTGCCCGAGCTTTCGGCAGACTCTTCGGCCTCTCGCACAAGTGCTTCGGCCGAGGACAGCACCGCATCGAGATCGGTCGCGGGCACGGAGCGGCCGGCGACAACCGACAGCCCATTGATCAGACCGATGCGGGTCGAGGTGTTGCCCACACTGATCGCGAGCGCCCGGCCCGGCGGCGGAGTCAGGTTTCCGTGGTCTTCGCTCGGCTCGGGCATGGCTGCTCCTTGACGCGGCCGTGCTGAGGGCACACACCCCGGCGCAGGCCCCCCTGCGGGCACGGCGGCGGCCGACACGATACGCTCAGGCGTGCGGGCAGACGCCCAGTGGGCACTCACTCAGACGGCAGCCGGGCCGGCCGGAGCCGGGCCCGCCGGAGCCGAGCCAACTGGAGCCGAGCCAACTGGAGCCGAGCCAGGCCGCCGGCAGGGGGACGCGTGATCGAGACCGTGGAGCGATGCGAGTCCGACCCGTCGATCGAGCGGGTCGCGATCGACGGGATGGCGTTCCCGCTCGGCGTCTACCCGATCGAGGACGTCGACCCACGCCAGGGCTACTCGCTCGACTTCGAATCGGCCGACGGCGACGACGGGCAGGGCGACTGGGAAGAGTGGCCCGACCGCTACGTGTACGACGTCGTAATCTCTGCCGAGCGGCTCGGGCCCTTCCTCCAGGCCCTCCTGAGCCTCATGCCCCCGCGGATGTATCCGATTCTGGACATCCTGGGTCGAGATGCGTACCGCGAGATCGACCCGTACATAAGCTATGACTTGCTCGGTCTCGACATCTATCTGGATAGCCTGATCCGGTACAGCCCGTTTTTCTATGAAGACGGACTTGTCGGCTTTGGGGCAATGTCCGAATCGCCATTTTTCTACGTGTTTGTCGATGAGCACAAGATCGTCACGGTGCGGGCCGAGCCGACGCTTCAGCCCCGGATCGAGCGGATCCTGGCGGCTTTCGACCTCCGAGAGCGTGACGACCCGGCGGGCGCGGACTCGGTCGCGCACGAGCACCGGGGTGTGCTGCTGACGCCTCCGGACGACCGCTCGTACCTGTCGTTTGAGGAAATCGTCGAGCGTCTCCGCGAGGACTGGCGGCTGCTGCTCAATGTCGATCCGGAAACGAACGTCGATGAGCGAGGACGCGACCTCGGCGTGACACCCTGGCGGTGCATCGTGCGGGTCGGCGACGGATCGGCCCTCGTTCGGTACGCCGAGGTGCTGCTTTCCGCTCCGACGATGCGCGAAGCGGAGGATCTGGCGATCGATGCGGTGCTTTCCGACGTGGAGGAGCCGCCGCAGGGGGCCGAGCCCTTCGTGGCTGCTGCGGACCGTCTGACTTCGGAGGGTTTCCGCCGGGCGATCGGGGAAACGGGGGGCGGCCCGGACAGGATCGACGTGTCATCGTCCCGGATCTTCGCTCGCCGATGGCTCGATGAAGAGCCCGGGTGACGCGTCATGGGCGGGGTGACGGGACGGCATGATTTCTGTCAAGGTCGGAATAGGGGCTTGACGCGTTTGCAAGCGGGCGTCGGGAGGTGTATCTTCCGGGCACGGCGCGGTGGGGCAGCGAGGCCCAGCCGGTGTCGAAGGCGGGATCGGGTCTGTCGGGGCTTGCCGATACATCGGCTTTTGCTCGACAGAGGCCCGGTCATCGGGGCCTTGCCCCGGGCAGGGTGTGCAGCGCCGCGAGCGGGCTGACGCCTTGTCCGTCGGACAGCGCTCGGCCGGCGTGACCGAAGGACCGGTTGCGGGCGGCGCGGGGGAGCGCTCCCCTGTGACACGATTGGACGATTTGACGAGCAGCACCGCGCGGCGACTGAGATCGGCCGCGCCACCGGAGACCAGCATGAGCAGCACGCGCATCCGTTCGGCCCTGACGCTCGCGCGCCGCAGCGCCCCGCTCATCTCGGCCGCGGCCGGCCTGTCGGTCGGCCTGCTGGCGGGGCATGCCGCGGCCCAATCATCGACGACCCCAGCGCAGGCCGACCTGTTCGTCGGGGCGGACGCGGCCGCGCTGCTCGACGAAGCGAGCCTGCTCCTCGCACAGGGCCAGCTGGTCATGCTGAGCGAGACGCTCGCCCGCGTCGACGATTCCTGGCAGCTGACCGCCGAGCAGACGGACGAACTCGCGGATCTCGTCGCGTCGCTCGAGCGGCGGATGAAGACCGCGGACCCCGTGGAGTTGAGCGTGCAGAAGGCCGAGCGGGCCTCGGCACGCGGCGACCTGTCGGCGATGGAGCGGCACCTGGCTTCCGCGGATCGCGAGGGTCCGCTTGGCGCAGCCCACGCCTTGCAGGTCGGTGAGCTGCGCGATGACGCCGAGGCCGTGCGTGCGTCGCTCGGATCGATGTCCGGCACGTTCGAATCGCAGGCACGCGATGACTTCGACGCGGGTCGTTTCGGCCGGGCGAAGAGCACCTTGATGATCCTGACTCGCGCCGGCGTCCCGCTCAGCGCCGAGGCCGACGCCTTGCGGCGGACGATCTTCGAGCTCGAGCTCAGCAGGGGTGCCCCCTTCCGCGCCGCCGAGGCGGCCGCCCTCTTCGAGCCGGGCGTGCTCGAGCGGGTCGCGTCGGACGATCTGGACCTGCCGGCCATCGCGCTCTTTGGTGACGTGTCCTTCGACGACCAGCCCGGCGTGATCGTCCGGGACAACGGGTCGGACCCCGCGGTCGATCTCGACGGCAACGCAGGCGACCAGCCCGAGGATCAGGACCCGCCGGCGGACGACATCCTGGACCGCTCGCTGCGGGCGGCTGCGCAGGCCAAGCTCGCCGAGGCGAACCAGGCGTACCAGAACGCGACCTACGCCTCGGCCATCCGGCTGTACGAAGAACTGCTCGGCACCGACCGCGCGTACCTGAGCGCCGAGCAGGTGCAGCAGGCCCAGGACCGGCTCCTCGAATCACGAGTTGCTCTCGACCAGCAGCCCGGTGCCGGCGGCATCATCGAAGACTTCGCCGATGCGCAGCAGAGGCAGCGTGAGCGCGCCGACGCCGAGTTCAACAACCTGCTGTCGCAGGCCGACCAGGCGCTGCTCGAGGAAGAAACGCAGCGGGCACGCGACTCGGTCGCGCAGGCGAGGCTCGTGCTCGGCGCGTCCCGCGAGGTGTACGCCGAGAGCGAGTTTGAGGCCCGCCGAGATCGCATGACGGCGTTGCTCGAGCGGATCGCCGCGGCGGAAATCAGCATCCAGGAGACCGAGGCCGAGCGGCAGACCCGGCGGCTGCAGGAAGAGCAGGCCGACCAGGAGGCCGAGGCGGCCCGCACCCGTCAGAACCGGATCAACGAGCAGCTCGACCGCGCGAGGGCGTTGCAGCTCGATATGCGGTACGAGGAAGCGCTCCAGGTGCTCGACCAGGTGCTGTTCCTCGATCCGAACAACCCCGCGGCCCTGCTGATGCGGGACATCATCTACGACATCAACCTCGTGTCGCGGTACAACGGCATCCTGCGGGACCGCGCCCGCGAGTTCTCGAGGCTTCGGGTCGACAACCTGGAGGCGTCGTTCCCGATCACGGACCTGGTGACGTATCCCGATGACTGGCCACGCGTAAGCCTGAACCGCGGCGAGCCCGTGTCGCAGGCCGAGCCGCCGGAAAACCGCCGCGTGCTCGCCGAGCTCGAGACGCAGCGGATCGGCAGCGTGAACTTCGACAACCCGCTGAGCGATGTCGTGAGCTTTATCGAGACGGTCTCGCAGCAGAACTTCGACGTGGACTGGCAGAGCCTCGAGCTCTTGTCGATCGACGAGCAGACACCCGTGCAACTGCGGCTGAGCAACGTGTCGGTCAAGACGATCCTCGACAGGCTCGTCGACAAGATCAGTGATCCGCTCGCTCCGGCCGGGTGGGCGATCCAAGACGGCATCGTGCAGATCGCCTCGGACGAGGAGCTCCGCCGCAACACGAACCTGGTGATCTACGACATCCGCGACCTGCTGATCGAGGTTCCCGATTACCAGGATGCGCCGTCGATCGACCTGCAGTCGGTGCTGCAGAGCACGCAGGGCGGCGGCGGCGGCCAGAGCCCCTTCACCGGCAACCTCGACGACAACAACGACGAGGAGCGCGACCGGCAGGAGCGGATCGACCAGATCATCGACATCATCCAGAACAACGTCGACTTCGAGGGCTGGCAGGCCAACGGCGGCGACACCGGCTTTATCCAGGAGCTCAACGGCAGCCTGATCATCCGCAACACCGCGCGGAGCCACCGCGAGATCCAGGGGCTGCTCACGCAGATCCGGGCGCAGCGGTCGATGCAGATCAACGTCGAGACCCGTTTCCTGCTTGTCAACCAGGACTTCTTCGAGGAGATCGGGTTCGACATCGACGTGTACCTGAACGCCGAGAACAACCAGGTCCGAGTCGCGCGTGGCAACGACCCGACGGTCCAGGGCTCGGACTTCTTCGCGTTTGACCCCGGGCAGACCGCGCCGGACAGCTCGCAGGGTCTGCAGCGGACGGTGAGCGGTGCTTCGACGACGACGGACGGAGCCGGCGGCGCTGCGCGTGGCAGCGAGTAAGGGCACATGCCCAGCGATGGAGCTGATTGCAGCGTCGAAGTCGCTCGCTTCTGCGAGGCTCAAAAGCTCGGCTTCGTTGGCGAACAGAATATCGATTGGGCCATTTATCAATTCGCGAAACGCGGTGCGATGGCGGTCAACACAGAACCCATCTGATAATGTAAGCGCAACACGGCGCCCGGCGTCTTTGGCAATCTTGGACGCTTCATAAAAGGCTGCCTGTGCTTCGGGGCGATCAAACAAATAGCCTTCGAGGTATAGAATACCGCCTGATGAAATCAGTTTCGGGTCGAGATCGTCGGAGGTGAGTTCAGGGCTCACTCCGAGAAACGTATTCATCGTCCGCTCGCCGTCGGGCGTCACGAGGACGAGTGAGCGAGCGGTCGCTTCGCCGCCGGATTTTGGTGCTGTCTCGTAGGTAACGCCAGCGGCCTGGATGTCGTGGCGGAAAACTTTGCCAAAGTCGTCGTTGGCAACCTTACCGATGTAGGCGGTTTTAGCGCCGAGCGATGCTGCGCCGACGATGGTGTTTGCGGCAGACCCGCCTGAAATCTCGATTCCGGAATCGAGATTTCAGGCGGGTCTGCCGCAAACACCATCGTCGGCGCAGCATCGCTCGGC
>JBCBNT010000062.1:0-18705 GCA_039821685.1 Planctomycetota bacterium
AGCGAGCCGGCGGGGAACTGCATGCTGTCCGGGTTCGGCACGACGCGGAGGCCCTGGAACGATCGCGATGCCGGGTCGACCATCGGCGTGACGGCGCCGTTGACGAACGTGATGCGGACGGTGCCGTCTTCGTCGACGAGGTCGCCCGAGCTGAGCATGGCTGCCCCGCCGAGCCTGTCGAAGCGCATGAGCTCGCGGAACAGCTCGTACTGCTCGTCGTCCGACGGGACGAGCATCGCGGGCGCACCCAGCTGCGGCGGGACGTAGATCGACGGCGTAAGCCTGACGCTGTGCCCGACGCCGAGCGCGCAGGTCCGCGTCATCGGCACGGCGTTGGCGACGGAGATGCCGACGCGGTACTGCTCGTCGGGCCGGTTCGCGCCCGCGTCGATCCGCCAGTAGAGCGTCACGGGCACGTCGTCGTCGGGCGAGAGGCCGGTGTTCTCGAACAGGAAGGTGTTCTGGGCCCCCGAGGGGATGCGGAAGAACATGAGCCGCCACTGCCGGCGGAGCTCTTCTTCGAGGTCGGCGTACTGCTTCTCGCTGATCTCAAAGGTCGGGTCGCGCTCGCGGACGAGATCGACTCGCTCGGCGACGAACTCGGCGATGTCGTCGTCGGTCAGCGGCGGCTCGGTGACCTCGACCGTCCGCCGAGCGGTCAGGATCTCGCTCTCGAGGATCACGCGATCCTCGCTGATCACGTACTGGCTCGTCGCGACGAAGGCCTCTCGCTCGTTCTCTGCGGGCTGATTGCGGAGGTATTCGACAAACAGGAAGACGCCTGCGGCATTGACAGCCAGCAGCAACGCGGCGAGCGACACGACGCCGAGCCACTTGCCGAGGATGTATTGCCACGCGGCGACGGGCTTGGTAATCGTCTGCCAGATGACCTTGTCCCGCTGCTCGCTGGCGACGGTGCTGACGCTGAAGGCGACGACCAGGATTGCGATAATCCAGAACGTGCCCCCGGTGCCGTACTGCAGGAAGCTCTGCACGCGGTACCGAAGGGGCTGGCTCTCATCGAGCACGCCGGGCAGGGCCGCGAGCCCGAAGACCAGCAGGACGATAAAGACGAGCGAGAGCTTGAGCCGCACGGCCTCGGCGAGCACGTTGCGGGCGATCGCGAGCACCGGGCCCTTGCCGCCCAGCAGAAGGCTGAGCCCGCGGAGCAGGATCGTGAACGCGGCGATAAGCGAGCTCACGCCGCCGACAAACGTCGCGTAGGGCCGCGTGCTCTCAAAGAGCCCGAGCGGGACGATGACAAACGCGGCAGAGGACAGCAGGCCCAGATAGGTCAGGCCCACGCCGAGCCAGACGATGAGCGTGAGCACGCCCGCCACGACGCCCACGCTTGCGATAAACCCTGTCGGCGTGGCGGCCCGGCCCACGAGCTCCGAGAGCATCCGCTCCGCAGCGCCCGTGTTGGCGATGGATTCTTCGGCTTCGAGGCCCTCGATGCCGGACGCGTCGGTCAGGCCCTCGGCTGAGTTTGCAGCGGGCGAATCGACCTGCGCTTGGGAAGACGTCTGCCTCGTCACGCGGTTGGCATCGACTATCGAACCGACAACGAGCACGACCGCGAGCGCCGCGATCACGCCCGTGGCGATGAGCTTGAAGCCCCTGGTCTTCTGGAGCCTGTCGAGCCGGCCGGCGAGGTCGCGGAGGTTCACCGCGGGGCCTCCTGATCGCCGTCGTCGCTCGCGTCGCCGCCGAGGAGCGAATCGATGACGCTCGCGTCGACGTCCTCGGCAGCGGCATCAGGCTGAGCCGTGGCGCCGTCGTCGGACGCGCCACCGGCACCCTCGGCTGCTGGGGTTTCGGCGGCATCCCTTCGCGGTGCGGGGCTCGATCCATTCGCGTCGACCGCGTCGTCATCGGTCATCAGGCTCTTGAGCACACTCGCCTCAGGCTCCGGGACCGGATCCGACGCTCGCCCGGCCGGTGCCGGCTCTGATTCGTGGTCGGTCGCGGCGGAGGTGACGCGGGACAGCCGATCGTCCTGGCCAGTCTGCTCGCCGAACGACTCTTCGTTCATGAGCCGATCGATGACGGCGTCGGGCTCTTCGGATTGAGCGGCGAGGAAGGCGGCGGTCTGCCCGTCGTTCGCTGCGCCGGAAGTCTCGAGCCTGTCCTGCTGGGCGCGTTCGACGATGTCGAGGAACTTCTCTTCGAGCTTCTGCCTGGGGTGGCTGACGCGGAGGATGCTGCGCTCGCCGCCGGAGCGTTCGCGGATGATCCGGTCGATCTCGGCGATGGTTGCCTCGTCGAGGTCGTCGGTTTCGATGGTGGTCTTGCCGTGCTTGGTGAGCAGCTGGTCGGTGGTGCCCTCGTCGCGCTTTTTGCCGCCGTAGAGGATGATCATGCGATCGACGACGTCTTCGACGTCTGCGAGCAGGTGGCTCGAGAGCAGGATGGTCTTGCCGCGCCGCCCGAGCTCGACGATCAGGTCCTTGACCTGCCTGGTGCCGATCGGGTCGAGGCCGGTCGTCGGCTCGTCGAGGATGAGAAAGTCGGGGTCGTTGATGAGCGCCTGCGCGAGGCCGATGCGGCGCTGCATGCCCTTGGAATACTCGCGGACCGGGCGGTGCTGGGCGGCGGTCAGGCCGACCATGTCGAGCAGCTCGTCGATGCGGCGCTTGCGCACCTTGGCGTCGATCTCGAAGAGCTTGGCGTAGTAATCCAGCGTCTCGCGGGCGTTCAGGAACGGGTAGAGGAAGCTCTCTTCGGGCAGGTAGCCGATGCGGCTCTTGATCGCGACATCGGTCGGCGGCTTGCCGAACACGACGAGCCGGCCCTTTGAGGGGTGGAGCAGGCCCAGGATCATTTTGATCGTGGTGCTCTTGCCCGAGCCGTTGGGCCCGAGCAGGCCGAACACCTCGTGCGGCTCGATGTCGAAGGTCAGGTCTTCGACGGCGCGGACGCGCGGCCGCATCCAGAAGTCGCGGAAGACCTTGCTGAGCCTCTGGCAGGCGACGACGCGCGAGCCGCCGCGCGGGGCGGACGGGGCCTGTGAATCGGTGGTCTGGATAGATGCGGCCGTGGCGGTCATGTGCTGGGGTTACTCGACGATCTGCTGCGTGTCGCGCAGCTGGGTCTCGCGGTCACGGATGAGATTCTCTCGCTCCTCGTTGCCCTGCTGGAGGATCTCGAAGTTTGCAGCCCGCTCGAGCTCGCGCTGGATCTCGGGGTCCCGGTTGATCAGCAGCTCGATGAGCTCGGTTCCCGCGGGCACGAGCATCGCCTGCACGGTGTCTTTCTGCAAGAAATCGCTGAAGGCCCTGGCCCACTCGGAGTAGACCAGCACGCTCCGATTCGCCCGGTACTGCGGCAGCTTGGCGCGGAAGGTCACGAGGTCCGCGAGAGCGGAATCCCTTGCCGAGTTCGCGAACGACTGGGCCTCACCCAGGTCGACGGTGACGCGTCCGGAGACGAGGCCCGCGGGGACGAGCAGCGTCTCGGCGCCCTCGACGCCGTCGACTTCGGCCGAGACCGTCGCGGGCTCGCCGAGCAGGACGCTGTTGATCGCGTCGAACAGCTCGTCGGCCGCGCCGTCGCGTTCGAGATCCAGGGCCCGCTCGTATCGCCCGATGAGGTCGATCAGCGGCTCGGCCGCGGCGCCCGCGAGGCGGTTGAGGCTCGTGCGGGCGTCCTGCTCGGCGCGGTCTCGGGCTTCGGCTGCCTGGGCCGTGGCCCTGGTGACGGCACCGAACTCGGAGAACAGGCTGAGCGGCGGGCTCGGGTCGTTGACATCGAGCCGAACGATCTCGATGCCGGTCGAGAGGTCGGGCTGGTCCGCCATGTCGAGGAAGCGCTGGGCTGAGGCCTCGGCGCGCCGCGAGACCGAGCCCTCCGCGCCGGCTGTCATCTTGACGATGTCGTCGATCGTTGCCTCGGCTGCCGAGTGGAGCATGGCCCGCTCGACGGTGAGCCTGAGCAGGCGCTGCTCGTCCCGGCTGTCGATGTTGGTCAGGTAGTCGGTCGGGCTCGTGCGCTGGTAGGCGACCTGCACGCGGGCGTGGGCCAGGTTGAGGTCACCGGTGATGAGCGAGCCGTCGTCGGCGGGGTTGAGCGTGCCGCGGAAGCTGCTTGAGATCCGCTCGATGGTCTGCCCGCGTTGCCGGTCCGTGAGCTGCGGGAAGAAGGCGTCGTCGATCGAGAACTGCTGCTGGCCGACCTCGATGCGCTGCAGGTCGCCGATGGGCGGGGGCCAGGCGAGCGCGAAGCCCGGACCGATGTCCCGGTCGACGATCGCGCCGAACCGCACACGCACGGCCCGCTCGCCCTCGCCTACCGACTGGAACCCGCTGAAGAGGAAGAGCACGATGAGCCCGGCCATGATCACGCCGAGGATGCTGTAGGCGGTGTTGAGCGCTGCGAGCGCTGAGTTGTTCGCGCGGTCCATGAGCACCGCGTCGTCGCTCCGCTCGTCGTGATCGCGGAGCGTGACAGAGGAGGCTCTGGGCTGGGTGTTCGCCGAGCCGGTGTCGGGCTGGTCAGCGCCGCTGCTGATCGGGTCTTGCGGGTCGCTGGTCATCGGCTGGCCCCTTCGGCGACCGTGTCGCGCGGCTCGTCGGCGTCGCTCTCGCCGGCGACGACATCGTCGACGAACGAGGGCTCCGCGTACCGGAAGCCCGGCGCGCCCGAGATCACCAGCGTGATCTTCTTCGAGTACGCGTCCCTGAGGAACTGGAGCTCGGCCAGCAGTTTGGCGAGCTCGGGGCTTTCCTGCATCTGGGCGAGGAACGTGCCGGCCTCTTCTTCGCCACGCGCCCGGATCGACTTCGAAAGACGGTCGGCAAAGGACGAGATCCGCTGCGCGTCGTTCTCGGCCCGCGAGCGGATCGTCTGGGCGAGCGCCTCGCCCTGGCTGACGGTTTCCTCGGCGAGCCGCGTGCGGTCGGCCCGCATGCGGTTGATGACGTCCTCGCTGTTGGTCTCGGTGAGGCGGACGCGGTTGATGCCGACGTCGACGATCTCGATGCCCATCGAGTCGGCTGCGAGCGGGTCGCCCGCGTCGCGGCGGAGCACGTCGAGGATCGCCGACTCGAGCTCGGGCAGCTTCGAGCCTTCCTCGCTCACGGTGAAGAGCTCGTCGAGCCGGAAGCCGCTGGTCACGCTCACGGCGCTGTTCAAGCTGCTCTTGACGTTCCTCTCGGCAAGGGCGTAGTGATCTTCCGCGTTCTGGCCGGCGTTGGAGAACCGCTGGAAGAACGTCAGGGGTGAGCTGACGCGCCACAGGGCGTAGGCCTCGAGCACGATCTGGTTGTCATCGGCGGTCTGTTGCTGCGTGCCGATGATCTCGACGAGCTGCAGGCGGGTGTCGTAGCTCGTCACCGACTGGAACGGGTAGGGCAGCTTGACCTGCAGCCCGGGGGCTTCCTGCACGCTCGCGTCGTTGGCCCGGCCGAAGAACGTTACGACGGCTCGCTCGTTGTACGGCACGGTGTACGTAAAGCTGAACGCCGCGAGCGAGAGCACGATCACCGCCGCGAGAAACAGAAACGCGGGTGTGCGGAGTGTCCTGATCATCAACCTGCTTCCTTCCGGCCCGACGGCTCGGGCCCCTGCTGCTCGTTCTGACTGCTGCCTGCCGCGACGCCACGACCCTGCCGATCAGCGGCGAGGGTCTGGAACTCTCGCCGGGCTAGATGTCCTGGTTCTCCGGATCGAAGACATCGGTCCCGATGTAGACGTCTTCGAGATCGATGCGGATCCGCTGCTGGATGTCCTCGTCGACGACGTAGACCCGCAGGTCGCGGATGGCCTCGGCCATCTCCGCGAGCCTGAGCCTGATATCCATGATCTCGGGCGCCGCCTGGTACGAGGCGAGCCGCCCGTTGTACGTCTCGGCGGAGCCGCGGGCCTCCATGTGCCGGGCCCACCGCTCGCCTTGCGCAGCGAGGAGCACGTCGGCGGCGCTGCCGCTGGAGCCCTCGATCAGCGTGCGGACTTCGACTTCCTGCTCGCGGATGGATGCCTGGTCGGCACCGGCTTCGCGGAGCGCGTCGAGCTCGTCGAGCGCGGCGATCACGACCTCGGCGCGCTCCGTCGAGCCGACGGTTTCTGCGAGCGTTGTCGCCCGATCGCGGCGGGCGTTGACGACCGTCTGCTGCGACTTCTGCGACGCCTCGAAGACCTGCTCGAACGACGCGGCCGCGGTGCGCGGCGGGCGGGCGTCTTCGAAACCAACGAACACGACATCGACGCCAGCGCCCCGCGGGGTGCCCGAGGCGTCCGGATTCAGCGACGCGAACGCCTCGCCGATCTGCTCGCGGAGGTCGTTGCGGATCTCGTCGCGGCCGCTGCCGATGATCTCCTCGACGCTGCGGGAGCCGAGCACGCGGACGAGCACCCGCTGCGCCGTGAGGCGGAGGATGTCGTTGCGGGCCTCGGGCGTACGGCCCAGCACGATGAAGGACTCGGCTTCGCCGGGCGTCACCGCGTAGTACAGCGGCACGCGCACGGTCGCGAGCGAGATCGCCCGGCCGCCTTCGGTCGATGATGCCTGCCGGTCGGGCTGGACGATCATCAGCGTCTCGCGCAGGGTCTCGTCCTGCCAGAGCACCGGCCCGTCGGCCCGGGCGGGCTCGGCGGCGAGCTCGAGCAGGCGAACACCCGTCGCCGTCTGCTCGGTGACCTCGATGGTCCGCTCGTTGTCGCCCTCGCCGACGGTTTCCTCGCGGACGTACTCGGGGATCACCACGCGGCCGAAGGGCCACGGGGCCTTGAGTGCAGGCCCCGGCCCGAGCTCTTCGCCCGAGATCACTCCGTTGGTCAGCCTGATCCCCCGCTGGTGCGGCTCAAGGACCACGACCGAGGTCATGAGCCAGGACACGAGACCGCCGATCAGGATGAGCCACACGAAGCTCTTGCTGAGCAGCCTGTAAAACCAGCTGCCGGTGACCTCGAAGCCGAACTGGTAGTTGATCGCGTCGCTGATCGATTCGGCGATGCGGTCGGGGGCGGCGACAAACCCGAGCAGCCTGGAGTCGAAGGCGGGCCTCGGGTACTCGCCGGCCTTGCGCGGCCTGTAGATGTCGAGCACGAAGCTCACGAAGACCTCGGCGCCGAGCACCACGAGCGCGATCGAGAAAACGCGGTCGAGCAGGGCGAGCGGCCCGGCGGCTCCCGCGAGGTCGGCGAACTGCGCCACGGCGATGAGCAAACCGAAGAGCGAGGAGCCCACGGCGTACACCGCGCCGCCCCGCAGGTTCTCCCAGACCTTCGCTCGGGCCATGCCCGAGGTAAAACGGGCGAAGACGAAGCCGATGACGGCAACACCGATGCCGATCGCGATCGCCCACCCGTGCGACCCGGTCGCCGCCTGCGACTCGGCGAGGCCCCGGTTGGCCCGCTCCACGGCGCCCGCATTGCTGGTGAAGATCCGCGTCAGCCCCGACGCCACGAGTGCGCCGCCCATGACGAGGCTCACCGCGGGCAGGGCGAAGCGGTAGAGCGTTTCGAGCCGCTTCGCCGCGACACGCAGGTCGGTGCCGGCTTCGTCGAAGACGCTGGACGAGGCGAGGTCTTCGGCCGCGAAATTATCGTGCTCGATCGCCTCGATCCGCTCGCGGCGGTGCTGGTCGAAGACGATCGCCAGCGTCACCCACACGACGATTCCGAGCAGCACGAAGATCGACGCTGTGACGGCAGCCTCGTCGCCGAGCAGCGCGCCGTAGATCAGCAGCGCCGAGCCCAGGCCGACCTGGATGCCCGCGCCGAGCAGCGAGACGCCGGTCGCGCGCTTGTATGAAAGATAATCGGCCTTCATCGTGGTCGTATCCCCGCTGCCGTTGCTCGAGCTCGCCCCGAGGGGCCGCCCTTCACCCGATCGCATGTGCCCCGCTCGTGACCCGGCGAGACGCGATTGTCTGCGCCGAACCGCGACCCGTCTACCCGCGTGCCGTTCCGAGAGTCGCTTCCCGGCATCGGCACGACCGGCAACCCGTTGGCTGCTCGTCTCCGCTCGGCGTCGGCTCCGTCCGAAATTTCATCCACGAGGTTGTCTTGAATCTGCAGCCGACCCGCTGACAGCGAGGCCGGCGAAGAGGTCCATCCATGACGCAACCGCCGAGTATGAACCGGCGGCGTGTTTGAATTACGCCCCGCCCGCAACTATGTTCAGCGCAGTCCGAACTTTTTGCTCCCCGGGCCGTACGACCGGGTTCGGGTTCCGTGTCGCGCGTTCGCGCCGTCGCACGACCCGGCGATCGTCCAAACAGAGCCCGCTGGGCCTTCGGCGAGCGGGCGTTACGAACGACTGGGCTCCGAGCCGTGGAGCCGCGATCCGGAAGACCGCATGATCAGCCAGATCCTGGGCATCGCACGCAACACGCTCGTCGAGAGCCTCAGGCAGCCCATCTTTTTCGTGATGGTCATGGTCAGCGGGATGCTGCAGTGGCTCAACACGGCCTCGGCCGCGTACAGCATGGGCTATACGACCTCGTCGGAGGTCTCGGGCGACGACAAGCTCCTGCTCGACATCGGGATGGGCACGATCTTCCTGTTCGGCACGCTGCTCGCCGCCTTTCAGGCGACCGCGGTCATCAGCCGCGAGATCGTGGACAAGACCGTCCTGACCGTGGTCGCGAAGCCCGTGGACCGCCCCACCATCGTCCTTGGCAAGTACGTCGGCGTTGCGATCGCGATCCTGATGGCTGTCGCGATCATGGTCACGTTTCTGCTCTTCGGCATCCGGCACGAGGTGATGTCGACCGCGTCCGACGAGTTCGACATGCCCGTTGTTGTCTTCCTCGGCTCGGCGATCGCCCTGAGCGGCGCGATCGCGGTGTTCGGGAATTTCTTCTACGGCTGGTCGTTCCCGCAGGTCGCGATGACCTGCATGTTCCCGCTCGTGCCCGCGGCCTACGTTGCAACGCTGCTCTTCGACAAGGAATGGCACCTGCAGCCGATCGCGACGGATTTCAAGCCCTCGGTGTTCGTCGCCTGCCTCTCGCTCACGCTCGCCGTGCTCGTGCTCACGGCGATCGCCACGGCCGTCTCGACGAGGCTGGGCCAGGTCATGACGATCGTCGTCTGCTCGGGCGTGTTCGTGATCGGCCTGCTGTCGAACCACCTGCTCGGTCAGGCGGCGTTCAAAAACGAGTTCATCGCGGTGATCGAGACCGCCGAGCCGACAGAGAGCCGGTACGAGGGCTTCGCGACGACGCAGGCGCGGTACGAGATCCTGTTCGACACGTTCCCTGATGAGACGCTCTCGCCCGGCGAGGCGTTCTACTACGGGCCGAGCCCGACCGGCTTCGCGATGGCGGTGCCGGCGTTCGAGCCGATCGATTCGGACGGATTCGAGAGCCGCCTCATCGGCGACGACGCGACGCCGCCCGCGGTGGTGATCGCCGAGGCGAGCGGCCGATCGGCGGTGGTCGTGCAGGCCGGCGGCAGGGCACTCGGCGTCGAGCGGGCGCCCCAGCCGGGCGACTACGTCTTTACCAGGCCGACCGAGACCAACCCGATCGCGATGGCGGCGTGGGGCGTCGTGCCGAACATGCACTACTTCTGGCTTCTCGACGCCGTCACGCAGAACCGCGTGATCCCTTCTGACCACCTCGCCCGGATCGGCCTCTACAGTGTGCTGCAGATCGCCGCGTTTCTGGCGTTGGCGGTGATCCTTTTCCAGCGTCGCGACGTCGGCTGACCGCGGACGCACGAAGGAGCGGAGCATGGCAGAGCAGCGTGGCAAGGCCCTGAAGATCGTGATCGTGGTTGTGTGCCTCGCGGGCGCAGCGTTCGCTCTGTACACCGCGTTCGGGCCGTCGCCCGCTCCGATGCCGCCGCCCGAGGATCTCGTGCCGCTGACACCAGAAGAGAGCGGCGCAGGAGATATGACGCGCGACCGGCTCGAAGAACTCAGCGGCGGAGCCTGACCGGCGCAGGGATGAGGCTCCCAGCACGTCGGCTCACCCGCCGATGGGCTGACCTACCGACTGCAGCACGTCCTCATAAATGCTCACGACCCGCTGCGCTGCGCCGTCCCAGGTCAGGCCGCGCAGTTCCATCGGGCCGTGCTGCCTGAGCGTCTGGCTCAGCGGCGGGTGCCGGAGCACGGCGATGACTTTGTTCGCCATCTCGTCGATGTCCCAGAAGTCGACCTTGAGAGCGTGCGTGAGCACCTCGCTGACGCCCGACTGCTTGCTGATGATCACGGGCACGTCGTTGCGCATCGCTTCGAGCGGCGCGATGCCGAAGGGCTCCGACACGCTGGGCATCACGTAGCAGTCCGCCATCTGGAAGACACGGTCGACGTCTTTCCCTCGCAGGAATCCGGTAAACAGGACCTTGTGCCCGATGCCGAGCGCAGCCGCTTCTTCGATCATCCGCAGCGCCATGTCTCCCGAGCCGGCGACGACGAACTTGACGTTCTCGTAGCGGTCGAGCACGCGGCGGGCTGCTCGCACGAAGTACTCGGGGCCCTTCTGCATCGTGATCCGGCCCAGGAAGAGCACGATCTTGTCCGTGCTCTCGATCTGAGCTCCCGGCGCGGGCTGTTGGTCCTCGCGCTCGACACCGTTGTACACCACGTCGATCTTGTCGGGGTTGATGCCGTACCGCTCGACGCAGATCGATTTGGTGAGCCTGCTGACCGCGATCACGCGGACGGCGGCGTGCATGCCGCGTCGCTCGATGTCATACACGCGCTGGTTGATGTTGTCGCCCGAGCGGTCAAACTCGGTCGAATGCACATGGGCGACCATGGGCCGGCTGCTTGCCCGCGAGAGGGCCATGCCGGCGGGGAAGGTCATCCAATCGTGCGCATGGATCACGTCAAACCGCTCCGCGGTGGCGTACCGCACGAGCATCTGCGCGTAGGTCTCGCAGTCGCGCTGCATGTCGCCCGAGTAGCCCTCACCGGCGCCTCCCTGCGCCGAGGGTGCCGGCGACGGCGTCGGCACGCCCGCGGCCGAGAGCGCCTCGATCTCGCGAGGTGTCACTTCGCTCTGAGCCCCCGCGGCCCGGATCGCTGCCGAGGCGTCCGGCCGCTGCGACGGATCCGCGAAGCCCGGGTAGGGGCTGCTCAGATTGGCGGGGATGCCCACGAACGTCGCTCGGCTGAACCCATCGATCTGGCCCTCAATGACCCGGAATGTGTCGCCGCCGCCCGACGGGTCGGGGGCGGCCCCGAGCGTGGCCTGCTGGATGACGTTCGGTCCGACGACCCGGACGCGGCTTCCGGACCAGCCGTCGGCGCTGCGTGGCAGCACGAACATGACGTCCTGCGCCATGCGGTCGAGCGCCCTGGTCAGCCCGTGGCAGGCGGTGCCAAGGCCGCCGGCGATAAACGGCGGGAACTCCCAGCCAAGCATCAAGACGCGCATCGCGTTCTCCCGTGCATCGATTTCGCAGCGAACGAACGGCCGCGGCCGGCGCCGGATCCGACGCCGAGGTTGGGCAGCCGATGACTCCGGCCGCCCGCGAATGTAGCACCCCGGCGGGCGGGGATCAGCCCCGGGCCCGCCGCCCCACCGCAGCCGATGGTCAGTCTTCTTCGGGCTCGCTCATGTCCCCGAGTTGCCGGAAGCAGGCCTCGTACGCCAGAAGCCACTGCGCAGCCCGCTCGGCCGCGGCCTCCGCCGACAGGCCCTCCACAGGCACCGGGCTCTGGAATGTAAACAGCATCTCCTCGGACCGGAAGTGCTGGAAGGTCGGGGCGGGGTTCGCGCGTGAATCGTACCCGAGCTCGGCCAGCTCCTCGTCGAGCAGCTCCTCGACCTTGTCTCCCGTGTGGACGAGATCGGCCTCGATCGAGCCGTTCTGCCAGCGGTCCTCCATCGCGAGGTAGGCCCACACGCTGCCGTTGTCCTCGATCCGGATGCCGTAGGTCGCCGGTTCGGCGGAGCCATCCGCGTCGCACAGCAGCTCGTGGCCCCTGATCGTGACGCCGGCGAACACGCCCGCCGCCTCGGCCGCCTTGCTCACGCCCTGGAGCACCGTCCCGCTGTCCACGCCCGCTGCACTCATGCCATGCCCTCCGGCCGAAGCCCGTGTGTATACGGACGTTAGCTCGGAACGGGCCGTTCGGCGATCAACACGCCCCACCGATCCGCCGATTGGCTCGAAACCAACAGCGAAGAGGCGTAGAGTCATCACCAAGGCGGCCCAGCCGGCTGTCCGAGCCCAGGTGGCGGAATTGGCAGACGCGCTACCTTGAGGTGGTAGTCCTGGAAACAGGGTGGAGGTTCGAGTCCTCTCCTGGGCACTGCACGAGAAAGGGCCGACCCGACCGGGTCGGCCTTTTTCGTGCGCTCACCCGATGAGGGGAGCGGCGCGAGGCGGCCGGCCCGCAGCACAGCGTCATCTCGTCGCAAACCGGCATCCCGCTGCAGACCGGCGACCCTCGCTCAGGTCACGATGCCGCTCGCTCGATATCCCCACGGTTGCTTTGTCTGGCTTGGAGGCCGCCTCGATGCCCATCCGTGTGCTCGTTGTCGATGATTCCGCGTTTATGCGCCGTGCGCTGTCGGGCATCATCGAGTCCGACGCCGAGCTCGAGCTCGTCGGCACGGCATACGACGGGCGGAACTTCCTTGAGAAACTCGACCAGTTGAAGCCCGATGTCGTCACGCTTGATGTTGAGATGCCGAACCTTGACGGCGTCGCGGCGCTCAAGGAGCTGATGTCGAGCCGGGAGGACCCGCCGGCGGTGCTCATGTGCTCAAGCCTGACCAAGGAGGGCAGCCGCGTCGCTCTTGAGGCGCTCCAGCACGGCGCAGCGGACGTCATCGCCAAGCCCACGACCGCGTTCGGCCTGCAAGAAAGCCCCGACGCGAAGCTCATGCTCGACAAGATCAGGGGTCTTGCCCGGCACAAGTCTCGCTTCCGCGGCAGGGCGACGCAGCGACGCGCGCCCGCTCCGCCTGCCGCCGGCAGCCAAGCCGCCGCGCCGATCGCGAAAAGACCCGTTCGCACGTTCGCCGACGTGGCGTCGCTCCGCCCGCGGGATGTCGGCTGCGTTGTTGTCGGGTCCTCAACGGGGGGGCCGCCGGCCCTCGAGCTGATGCTCAAAGAGCTCCCGGCCGATCTGAGCGCGCCGATCGTGGTCGCGCAGCACATGCCGCCGATGTTTACGCAGAGCCTGGCGAGCAGGCTCGATGCGCTGACATCGCTGACCGTGGTGCACGCGGAGACCGGCATGCCGCTGCTGCCGGGCACGGTGTACATCGGCCAGGGCGGCAAGCACGTGCGGATCGCCCGCGTGGGGGCAGGCCGGTGCCGAATCGAAACCACGGAAGTGCCGCAGGAGGCGCTGTACAAGCCTTCGGTCAACGTGCTGTTTGAGACCGCGAGCGAGGTGTACGGGCAGCGGGTCCTCGGCGTCATGCTGACTGGCATGGGTGAAGACGGTCTCGAAGGATCGAGGCGGCTCGTCGATGCCGGCGGAACGCTCATCGGCCAGGACGAGGAATCGTCGGTCGTCTACGGCATGCCTCGCGCGGTGCACGACGCGGGGCTGACCACGGCCCAGTTCGCACCGGCCGAGGTGGGCCGCGCCGTCAGGCACATCGTCAGGGGTCAGCAGGCCGCGCCGGCTCAAGCCCGGCCGACCACTCAAACCGGGGCCGGCCCCGCGTCGCCGCGCGGCAGCGCCGCATGAAGGCCCGCCTCACGACCACACCGGGCTTCAGCCGGCCCGGGCACGACCCGATGACACCTCGACTGAAGGCCGACAGGCCACGGAGGACACCATGCAGCAGGGCAGCCAGCCGGCGACCACGACCGATAGCGATCACTCGGCGGACCAGCTCCAGCTGGTGACCTTCGAGGTGGCGAAGGAAGAATTCGCCGTTGACATCCTCGCGGTCCAAGAAATCAATAGGATGATGGAGCTCACCCGTGTGCCGGCGAGCCCGCCCGCGGTCGAGGGCGTGATCAACCTCCGCGGCAAGATCATCCCGGTGCTCGACCTCCGCCGCCGCTTCGGCATGGAAGCTGGCGCGAAGACCGACCAGGTCCGCATCATCGTTGTCGAGGTGCACGGCCGGGTGATCGGCTTCATCGTCGACAGCGTGCACGAGGTGCTGCGTATCAGCTCGAGCATCGTCGAGCCCGCGCCCGCGATGGTCACCTCGATCGACTCCGACTTTATCGCGGGTGTCGGCAAGCTGGAAGACCGGCTGCTGATCCTGCTCGATCTCGAGAAGCTCTTTGATTCGGGCCTGGTCGAAGCCGCAACAAACGCGGCGCCGGCAGCCGCCTGACCGAGCCGCGCACGACCACAAGTACGCACGAGCCCAGACGGGCCGATTCCTCCCCACGTTCGATCGCATCTGTTCCGACCGACTCTGGCCCCAAGCAGCGAGACCCGCTCATGCCCACCACCGGCACCACACCCAAGCTCACGACCGAGCAGTTCAACCGACTCGCCAAGATCATCTACGACCGCTCGGGGATCCACTTCCCCGAAAACAAGAAGTACGTGCTCGAGTCGAGGCTCGGCCACCGGCTCGGCGAGCTCGAGATCGAGGACTTCGATCAGTACATCGCCTTCCTGACCATGGGCCCGTACCAGACCGAAGAGTTCCAGGAGATGTTCAACCGCATCACCATCAACGAAACGAGCTTCTTCCGCAACGAGCCGCAGCTCGACGTCTTCGAGAAGACCATTCTCCCCGAGATGCTCGAGAAGCGGGGCACGGGCAAGCGGCTCCGGCTCTGGTCGGCCGCGTGCTCGAGCGGCGAAGAGCCCTACACGATGGCGATGCAGCTGCACCGCTCGCTGGGCGTTCGGCTCAGCGATTGGCGCTGCGAGATCCTGGGCACCGACATCAGCGAGAAGTGCCTGAACATCGCCAGCGGCGGCCGATACTCGAGCTACGCGCTCCGCTCGACGCCCGATCTGATCAAGAACAAGTACTTCAAGCCCGAGGGCGTCTTCTACGACCTCGACCCGACCATCAAGAGCATGGTCAACTTCGAGAAGCACAACCTGAAAGACACGCTCGCCGCCAAGCGCCACGGCAAGTGGGACGTGATCTTCTGCCGCAACGTCATGATCTACTTCGACGACGAGATGAAGAAGCGCGTGGTGCAGATGTTCCACGACCAGCTCGCGGATGACGGCTACCTGTTCATCGGCCACTCCGAGAGCCTGCGCAGCCTCGGCGTGCCCTTCGAGCAGCTGCCCATCCCGCAGGGATTCTGTTACCGCAAGCTCTGATCGTTTCGGACCCACGCCACGCCCCTGAGGCTCCTTCGAACGGAACACGGCCATGTCGCTCGACGCGTTTGACCCCGACATCATCCAGGACTTCCTGACCGAGTCGGGCGAGCTGCTCGAAGAGCTCGAGGTCGACCTCGTGACGCTCGAAGACACGCCCGAGGACCTCGAGCTTCTCAACAAGGTCTTCCGCGCCCTGCACACGATCAAGGGCAGCGCATCGTTCCTCGCGCTGACGAACCTCGTGGACGTCGCGCACGCGGCCGAGACCGCGCTCAACGCCGCACGCAGCGGCGAGGTGACGGTCGATCACGAGGCGATGGACCTGCTGCTCGAAGCGGTCGACACCGTCCGCCTGCATATGCAGCAGATCACCGACGGCGAAGCGCTCGCCGAGCCCAACCCGCAGGTCGTCGCCGGGCTCATCCGCATCGGATCGGGCAAGCAGGCCTCCGCGGACGGAGGCGGCGACGAGGCCGACGCCTCGCCCGTCGCCGAGACCGCAACGGCCGTCGCACCCGCACCTGGTGAGGCGAACGTCGCACCCCTGAGCCTGCCAGAAAACAAAACCGACCTGGTCGACTTCCTGCTGACCGACCTCGATGACACGCTTGAGCAGATCGACGGGCAGCTCGCTTCGCTCCGCTCCGAAGCCGAGCGGTCGTCCGCGGCAGATTCGCTCGTCGAGCTGGGCGAGTCGCTCGCCCGCTCCGCCGAGTTCTTCGAGTTCGGCCAGATGGCCGAGCTGGCTCAGCTCCTGAACGCCACGGGTGAGGCCGCGCCGTCGCTCGACGATCGGCACATGCAAAGCCTGATGCCGCGGGTGGAAGCGATCGCGCAGATCCTCCGCGAGCAGGCGGGCGGGCTCGCCGACCGCCAGGTCATTACCAAGCCCACGGGCAGCCTGACCGAGCGCGTCCAGCAGCTTCTAGCAGGCGACGGCGTCGATGAGGCGATCGAGCTCGCCGAGGATGCCACGCCCGACGCGGCGCTCGCGCTCGACGCGCCCGCATCGCTGGGCAATCCCGACGCCCCGGGCGCACCGCCCGAGCCCGCCGATACAGCTCAAACCTCCGATACAAGCACCACCTCGAGTGAACAGCCAGCAGCCGTCGACCCAGCAGAGCCAGCCGGCAAAGCCGCAGCGAACGCGTCGCCACCCGCTTCGGGCCCAACATCTGGCCCGGCCGCGGTGGAGCAGACGATCCGCGTGGAGGTCGGCCGGCTCGAGACGCTCATGAATCTCGTCGGTGAGCTCGTGCTTCAGAAGAACCGTGTCGCGGCGCTCGCGCGGCAGCTCGATACCAACGAGCAGATCGATAACGACTACCGCGAAGAGGTGTCGGTCGCTGCGGGCAACCTTGACCGCACGACGAGCGACATCCAGGTCGCCGTGATGCGGACCCGGATGCAGCCGCTCGACAAGCTCTTCGGCAAGTACCCTCGTCTCATCCGTGACCTCGCCGGCAAGACGGGCAAGAAGATCCAGCTCGTGATCGAGGGCGGCGAGACCGAGGTCGACAAGTCCGTGCTCGAAGAACTGGGCGACCCCATGGTCCACCTGCTGCGCAACGCCGCGGACCACGGGCTCGAAGGCCCAGACGACCGCGTCGCGGCCGGCAAAGACGAGACCGGCACCATCCGCATCGTGGCCGCGCACGAGGGAAGCCACGTCTCAGTGCGGATCATCGACGACGGCCGGGGCATGACCCGCGAGCGCATCGCCGCCAAGGCGGTCGAAAAGGGCATAGCGACCGAGCAGGAGATCTCGCAGCTTTCTGATCGAGAGGTCTATCGCTTCATCCTCGCAGCCGGGTTTTCGACGGCCGCCGAGGTGACCGACCTGTCGGGCCGAGGCGTGGGTATGGACGTCGTGCGGACCAACATCGAAGCGCTCAAGGGCACGATCGATGTGGATTCGACGCCCGGCGAGGGCAGCGAGATCACGATCGCTATCCCGCTCACCGTCGCGATCATGCCGGCGATGATGGTGCGGGTCGATAGCGAGATCTATGCGATCCCGCTCTCGAATCTGCTCGAGATCGTCCGCCCTGAGGCGGACCGGATCAGCACGATCAACGGCCACCCGGTGCTGCGTGTCCGCGACAGCATCCTGCCGCTGCTGAGCGCCCAGGAGCTGTTCGAGACCGATCCCGAATCGAGGGAAGACGCGCCATTTGCGGTGGTGATCCAGCACAACGACCGCGCGTTCGGCCTGCTGGTGAGCGAACTGATTGGACAACAGGAAATCGTCATCAAGCCGCTCGACGCGATGTTCGATCAAACAGGGCCGGTGAGCGGCGCGACCGTCAAGGACGACGGCGGCGTGAGCCTCATCGTCGACGTAGCACAGATGGCGAGGATCGCCGAGAACAAGCAGCAAGGCTGACCGACGCTCGCGGGAACAACCGCGCCGCACACGGGGAGACACATGGACCCGCAATTCATCACACCGTTCATCACGAGCATCCAGAACGTGTTCTCGACGATGCTCCAGCTCCCGGTCACGATCGAGGAGCCCCGCATCAAGGAGGGCCGGCAGGCCACCTACGACGTGTCGGGCATCATCGGCATGTCGGGCGACGTGACGGGCAGCATCGTGCTGAGCTTCCCGTCCGAGACCGCCGAGCGGCTCGTGGCGTTGTTCGTCGGCATGGAGCTTGCCTCGGACACGCCCGACTTCGCCGACGCGATCGGCGAGCTGGTCAACATGGTCTCGGGCAACGCCAAGGCCGGGTTTACCGGCAAGAACGTGTCGATCAGCTGCCCGAGCGTGATCGTCGGCTCCGACCACAACGTCAGCACGGGCAGCGATACGCCGTGCGTCGTGATCCCCTGCCAGACCGATTGCGGACAGGTCGCGATCGAGATCGCGATCCGAGAGTCCACCCCCGCGGCAGCCGCCGACTCGAACGCCCAGGCCGCTTGAGCTTTAGAACCGGAGATACACGATGAGAATCCTCCTCGTCGACGATTCCAAGACGATGCGAAACATCCAGAAGTCCGTCCTCGGACAGCTCGGCTACACCGAGATCGAGGAGGCCTGCGACGGCCAGGACGCGCTCAGCAAGATCGGCGCCTTCGCGCCCGAGCTCCTGCTGGTCGACTGGAACATGCCCAACATGGACGGGCTGACCTTCGTCAAGCGCTTCCGAGCGAACGACAAGACCACGCCCATCATCATGGTCACCACCGAGAGCGAGAAGTCTCGCGTCATCGAGGCGATCAAGGCAGGCGTGAACAACTACGTCGTCAAGCCCTTCACCCCCGACGTGCTCAGCCAGCGGATCAACGAGACGCTGTCGAAGGCCGCCGCCTAACGCGCGGCCACGGAGCGAGAAGTTCGTACGAGGAGTTCCTATGAAGGTCCTGGTGATCGAGGACTCTGATGCGATGCGCGGCATCATCCGCGGCCTGCTCCGCGATATCGCGGTCGACGACGTCGCCGAAGCACGCAACGGCCCCGAAGGGTTCGTGGTCGCCTGGGAGTTTCGGCCCGATCTGATCCTGTGCGATTGGAACATGCCGACGAT
>JBCBNT010000063.1:0-17767 GCA_039821685.1 Planctomycetota bacterium
CGGCCGGGCCCGGTGCACGGGCGGCACGTGAACCTGGTCAGGGCTTGACCGCAGCAGCCATAAGCGGCGTCGTCCGGGGCGTCGGTGTCCTGGCCGCCAACCCGATCGACCACGCATCGAGGCACGTGGGCGCCGCTCTACCATCTCGCTATGAAGTCGTGGCATACCGCCCTGATCGGCCTCGGTGTTTCGCTCGTCATGATCGTGCTGACGCTGCCGATCACGCTGTACATCGCGATCGATAAGGTCACCAACGAGCTGAAGCCGGCGTCGCTCGGCGTGTTCGCGTTCTGGATCGCAGCGGTCGTGATCGGCTCGGTGGGCGGCGCGCTGGTGCCGAAGCTGCTGGGGTCGGTGGATCGGGACGCGATCGACCGCCGGCACGCCGAGCGGGATCAGCGGCCGCGGCGGTAAGCGATCCGTCCGACCGTCTCGCCCGACTCCAGCATCTCGAGCACGAGCCTGTCACCCACCATGCTGAGCCGCGCCGGGGGCTGTGGCATGCGGTCGGGCTCGAACGTCTGCGCGGACACGTCCCCCGGCTGCGTCACGATCACTGTGACCGTCTCGGGCGAGAGCGCGAGCGTCTGCCCCTGGACCGCCCAGGTGCCCGACTCGCCGACCTCGATCAGCCGGGCGTCGCGCTCCATGACGGTCACACGATCGAACCCGTCCTCGGTCAGGCGGATCGTCGAGCCCCTGAGTCCGCCGTCGTCGCTCCGCGCGGTGTTCACGTCGTACGTCCACGTGCCAAGCAGTGGGCCGGCATGGATCGGGGCAGCCAGAAGCCTCGACGGATCGCCCGACGACCCCGCGCATCCCGCGAGACAGACGAGCAGGCCGGCAGCGAGACAGTCGCCGAGGATCCCACGGAGACCTCGCCGAGCCGGGTTTGCGAGCGATCGCGTTGCCACGTTCCGAGACTATCCGATGCCGCCCTGGATTGAAAGGTCCGGGAACAGGCCGGGAGCTGCGCGATCTACACTGCGGGCATGTCGTACACCGCACTCGCCCGCCGCTACCGCTCGCAGGACTTTGACGAGGTCGTCGGCCAGGAGCCGATCGCCCGGACGCTGCGAGCGGCGATCGACGCCGACCGCGTCGCGCACGCCTACCTCTTCACCGGCACGCGCGGCGTGGGCAAGACGACCATGGCGCGGATCTTCGCCAAAGCGCTCAACGGCGTGCCGGGCAGCGAGCACGCCGACGAGATCGATGTCGCCATCATGACCGGTCAGGACACGGATGTCGTCGAGATCGACGGCGCGAGCAATAACAGCGTCGAGCAGGCCCGGGAGCTGATCGCCAACAGCGTCTACCGCCCGATGCGCGGGCCCTACAAGATCTACATCATCGACGAGGTGCACATGCTCTCGACCGCGGCGTTCAACGCGCTCTTGAAGACCATGGAAGAGCCGCCGGAGCACGTGAAGTTCATCCTGTGCACGACCGAGGCGCACAAGGTGCCGCCGACGATCCAGAGCCGGTGCCAGCGGTTCGACTTCCGCGCGATCCCGGGCACGATCATCGCCGACAGGCTCGGCGAGGTCCTCAAGCACGAGAAGGTCAAGGCCGAGCCGGAGCTGATCGCCATGGTCGCCAGGCTCGGCAATGGCTCGATGCGCGACGCCCTCAGCCTGCTCGATCGGCTCATGGCTTCGGGCGAGAAGAAGCTGACGGCATCGCTGCTCGAAGACCTGCTCGGGCTTGCGCCGAGGCAGCTTGTCGGACAGGTGATCGATTCGTTCGTCGCCGGCGAGCCCGGGCCGGCGCTCGATGCCGCCGGCGAGCTGCTCGCCTCGGGAACGAGCGCGGACCAGATGCTGGAAGCGCTGATCGAGCGGCTGCGCGACCTGATGGTCCTGGCGGCGTGCGGGCCGGAGACGCCGCTCGTCGAGCTCTCGGGCGAGGCAAGGGCCGAGGAAGCGGAGCGGGCGCAGAAGTTTGACCCGGCCGGGCTCGTGCACATGATCGCGCTGTGCGAGGGCGTGCAGCGGGCAACCAAGAGCAGCCCGAACCCGCGCGCACTCCTCGATGCGCTCATGGTGCGCCTCGCGATGACAGAGAAGCTTGCCGACATCACCGGGCTCATCGCCCAGCTCGAAGGAGCGGGCCAGGGAAAAGGCTGAGGGCGGCGGCCGGCAGGGCGAGACGCCCGAAGGCCGAGCCGTCGCCCGCTGCACCACCACCCACGCCACCGTCACCGTCACCGACACCGTCACCGCCGAGGTCGACGCCGACACAGACGCCCCCGGCAGCCTCGCCCCCAACGACGGCGCATGAGCAGATCACGCCCGGCAGCGGCGCAGAGCTCTGGGAACGGCTCGCGTCCGTCGCGCCGATGATGCTCCGCGCGCTCCTCGCCGACATGCGGCTCGTCAGGCTCACCGGGACCGAGGCCGAGATCAGCTGCGCGCCGCACGCACGAGCGGTCGCGCAGAACAAGCTCGCGGATCTTTCGAAGCTGCTCAGCGAGCTGTCCGGAACACCCATCACCGCTCGCCTGACGGACGCAGAACACGAGCCCGCATCTCGGTCTGCCGCGGCGGACGGTGCCGATGAAGAGGCATCGACGCCGCCGGATGTCGACCATCCGATCGTCAAGAAGGCGCTCGAGGTCTTTAACGGCCGGATCATCGACGTGAAGCCCGTCCGCCGCAAACCCACAGACGGGTCCGGAGAGATCTGATGTTCGGCAACATGAAGAACCTCGGAGCCATGGCGGGCCTGCTGCAGCGGAAGGACGAGATCGCCGACGCCGCGAAGCAGCTCGCCGAACGCATGGCGGACCTGCGGGTGGAGGGCCAGGCGGGCGGCGGCATCTGCCGGGCGTGGGTCACCGGCAAGCTGCGGGTCGATCGGATCGAATACGACCCGGCCGTGCTCGCGGCGATCGGTGCGTCTCCCGAGGCAAAGGCTCAGCTCGAGCGGCTCACGGCCGAAGCGATCAACGACGCGGTCGACAACTGCCAACGCGTCATGCAGGACATGGTCGCCGAGGAAGCACGAAGGCTCGGCATCGAGGACCTCGTGCCCAAGGGCGCGGGCGGCGGCGGGCCTTTCGGCGGACTGCTCGGGCCGTGACGCCCACGAGGCTCATCGAGCTCGGCGAGATCGCACCCACCTCCATCCGCGTGATCATCGAGAGCGGTGGGCCGCCCGAACCGACCCCCGCGATCGAACAACGCTGGGAGGCCATGCGGAAGCAGAACCCGAGGCTGTTCAACGCGCCCGTCCTGTCGTTCGAGGGCTTCAACGCCGGCGTGATCGTCGCACGCCGGGACTCCTACCAGCGGCTCGCGGTGCAAGCGGGCGCGCGGGTGCCCGTCGAGCCGGCGGTCATGCAGCTCTCGGTCACCGGGCTGATCACCGCGCGCGACACCGAAGGCACGCGGCACGTGCTCGTCGGACGCCGATCGCACGCGACCCGGATCTACGGCGGGCTCTGGGAGCTCGGGCCCTCGGGCGGCATCGATCCGCCTCCGCTCTCGCAGACGTCGCTCGATGGGCTCGATGTCTTCCGCCAGCTCGTTGTCGAAATGCGAGAAGAAACCGGCATCCCCGCCGACCCGGATCCGGGGCCGATCCTCGCGATCACCGTCGACGATGAGGCGACCTCGGCCGACCTCGTGATGCGGATCGATCTCGCCAGGCCCGTCGAAGAGATCATCGCGCACTCGGAATCGGCTCGGTCGTTCGGATGGGAATACGAGACGACACGCTGGATCCCGTGCCGCGACTTCGGGCGGTTCGAGGCGGCGAGCGCGTGCATCCCCCCCACGACCGCGCTCACGCCGATCGTCGAGAGGCTCTAGCGCTTCTTCGGCACGCCGGCGGAGGTGATCAGCGATGCGAGCCGTTCGACGTCACGCTTCGACACGATCGCCTCGACGATGTCGGGCTTGATGTTGGTCTTTTTCAGGTGATCGTGCGCCCGCTTCCAGAGCGTGTCGGCCTTCTTGCCGCCGCCCGAAGATGACGCGAGGTAGATCTCGGTGACCAGCTCCTGGAGCCGCGTGATCGTGATCGTGTCCGCGTTCTCGTAGTACCGCTTGACGATCTTCTGCTGGTGGGCCGACAGGTCACGCTTTGCCATGAATCGATGACTCCCTGGGTCCGGACCCGACCAGCTGCGTGCGGGCGAGCGTGCGGTAGACCTCGCAGCGATCGAGCAGGTCGGCGTGCGTGCCGATATCGATCAGCTCGCCCTGGTCCAGCACGGCGATGCGATCGGAGCTGACAACGGTGCTCAAGCGATGGGCAACAACGAGCGTCGTTCGGCCGCGGCTGAAATCGTTGATCGCTTCGGTGATGTGCGCCTCGCTGTCCGCGTCGATCATGCTCGTTGCTTCGTCCATGATGAGGATCGCGGGATCGCGAAGGATCGCCCGGGCGATCGCGAGCCGCTGCCGCTGACCGCCCGAGAGCGTCAGGCCCTGCTCGCCGACCGGCGTCTCGATCCCCTCGGCGAGCTGCTCGATAAAGGGCATGGCGTGTGCGCGGGCCGCAGCATCGAGGATCTGTTCATCGGTCACGCCCGCGGTGCCATAGGACATGTTCGATCGGATCGTGCCGGGAAAGATCACGGTTTCCTGCGTGACCGCGCCGATCTGCGATCGCAGGCTTGTTGTCGAGTGCTCGGTGATATCGAGCCCATCGATCAGCACGCGGCCGGCCTCGGGATCGAAGAGCCTCGGGATCAGCGAGAGCAGCGTGGTCTTTCCGGAGCCGTTCGGACCGACAAACGCGATCCGCTCGCCGTGCGTGACCTGGATCGATACGCCTCGCAGGGCCGGCCGCTCGGAGCCGGGATAGGTGAAGGTGATGCCCTCGAGCGAGACCGACGCCCGGTGCCGAGGCAGATCGGGGAGCCGCTGCGTCGTGCCGGGCTCCGGCTCAAGGTCCATGATCTCTTCGATCCGCTCGCTCGCGGCCGCGGCCGCCTGTATCTCGTTGATGATCCCCGTCAGTGGTCTGAGGCTCGCCGCGGCGATGCCGAGCGCCATGAGCGCGAGCATGAAGTTCTTCGGATCGAGCTCGCTGTCGAGCACCGCCTTGACCGCGACGGCCGCGAGCACCCCCACCGCGGTGATCGCGACGACCTCCGAGACCGGGCTGGAGAGCGCCCGAGCCGTGCGCGCCTTGAGCATCTCGCGGATGACATCCCGGTTGGTCTCGCGGAACAGCTCGATCTCCGCGGGCTCGGCCGTCTGCACCTTGACGACCCGCAGGCCGCGGAGCACGTTGCCCGCCCGCGCGAGCAGCTGGGCCTGGCCGGCGAACGCACGCTTCCGCGCGCGGCGCACCCGCTGCCCGAGCGCGCGGATCACGACAAACAGCACCGGCGCTGTCACCAGAGATACGAGCGTGACGAGCGGCTCGAAGATGATCGCCACCGCGAGGGCGGCGAGGCCCTTGCCGACCTGCGTCGCGCCCTTCGACAGGATCGCCGCGAAGCCCTCGGCGAGCCGCTCGGTCTCGTCGACCACGCGACGCGAGATATCCGACGAATCGCCGGTCACGACCGTCCGCAGCGGCAAGCGGATGACATGCTCGAAGGCGCGATCGCGGATCCGCTGCGACGCGCGGTACACGGCCGTCAGCGACAGGAACTGATGACCGAACGTCGCGAGTGCGCTGAGGATCGTCAGAAGCCCGATGCCGACCATGATGACCACGACGCTGCGCCAAGGCCGCGTTGGCAGCACATCGATCACGGCCTGCGGCACCTGGGGCTCGAGCCAGACGTTGTCTCGCAGGTAGACGTTCGCCTCGACGACCATCTCCTGCAGGCCCCTCGCCTGATCCGGGCCGTCGAGCATCGCGCTGAGCACCGGCGCAACGGACGCGATCCCCGCGCCGAGGCCGGCGCTCGCGAGCAGGGCAAGCAGCAGCGCGCAGGCAACGAGCGCGCGGTCGTGCGTCAGTTCCTTGGCGAAACGCCAGAAGCTATCCATGCGCAGCGGTGCTCCGCGGACGACACGACGCTCAGGCGAGCGGCGTCAGGCCCTCAAGGATCGTCGGGGTCACGGTAAATCGGCGTCCTGCATCGGTATCAACGCGGGTGAGCGACGCCGTCACGGGCTGCGCGGACGGGTTGCGGGTATCGACAACGACCGCGAAGGTGCCGAACTGATCCGTGTCCGCATCGATCTTCGCACGGATCGCGGAGATCGCCGAGTCCGCGGTGTCGGTCAGATCGAGCGCCACCCGGCGGCCCGCGGGCGCCGTCTCGCGGACACCGAGCGTCACGCCGTCGTTGAACACGACCGTAAACGTCACCTCGGCCACGGCCGAGCCCGGGTTGAACACGCTGATCGTCTCGCTGAAGCCCGCGGCATCGACGAACGAGGCATCGGTAAAGACTTGGCTCGTCGCAGCGAACGGGGCGACGAGCGCCCCGCCGCCGCCGATGCTGCTCGCCGCGGTGTACTGCGCAGCGATCGGCTGCGCGTTCTGCGAGGTCACGCGGACGCTGATCGGTGTGTCCGCGGCGACCGTCGTGCCGGGGAGCTGATCGAGATCGAAGAGCCTGCGTCGGCCCGCCTCGATGACGTTGAAGACGCTGTCGCGGCTCAGGCCGTCGGGCGTGATGAACTCGAGCTTGACCACCGCGTCATCCACGCCGAGGTTCACCACCGAGACCTGGCCCGACCCGTCCGCGGGCCTGCGGGCGTCGGCGAGCGCTGCCACGGTCCCCGCCTCACCCGCTGCGCCGAGCGAGAGCGCGGCGCCGGTGCCGGCCGGGTCCGACTGATCGACGCGGAAGAGCGAGCTGCTCGCGACGATCGGCACCGTCGAGATCACCTGAGCGGCAAAGGGCTTCTGCGGCAGCACGCTCTCGCCGATGCCCTCGAGGTTCACGCCGCCACGCCGGTACGCACCGAGCTCCCGCGGCGTCACGAGCTCCGTCGACGCCTGATCCTCGAAGAAGAACCTGATCGTGACCTCTCCCTCCTGGCCGGTGAGGTTCTGCCACGTGATGAAGGTCTCGAGTGCATCGTCGTCCCGCTCGAGATCCGCGAACGTCCACGTGGTCAGCGTGCTCTCACGGTCCGCTTCGGCGATGGCGAGCGGGTTGAAGAGCGACTCGCCCGCGAAGGGATCGAGGCCGTCCGCCGCGTTCGCGAAGTCGGCGCGGGTGAGCGTCGCGGTGATCGGTACGGCCGCGGCATCTTCAAACGCCGAGTGCACCTCGATGGCGTACGGGTTGAACCCGATGAGCCGGCCGTCCTCCCCCGTGCCTTCGAGGGCGATCTCGAGCCGCTCACCCGCGGCGAGCGTGCCCTCCTGCACGACGATGTCGCGGTCGAGCCCCTGTGCAAACCGGGCGATGACCTGATACTGGCCCTCGGTGCTGTTGGTGTTCGCGATGGTGAGCGTTTCTTCGGTGCGGAAGTTGCTGAAGCCCTCGGGGTAGTAGACAAACTGCTCAAAGAACGCGGTTGTATCCGCCGGCTTGATGATCTCGGCGTTGATGATGGTCACGAACTCGTCGGTCGTCAGCCCGTCGGACTCGTCGAAGTCGGCCGTCACGGGCACCGACCGGAACGGGCCGCCGCCGAAGTCCGGGTCCGACAGGGTCGCCGAAAGATCGAGCCGCTCGAGGCCCGCGATCGCTTCGGCCACGGCGAACGAACGGTCATCGAGGATCCGCCCGAAGACCGTGAACCCGCCGTTCGTCTGCACGTCGGGCCCGAGCACGTCCTCGTTATCGACCAGGTTGAAGAACCACTGGCTCGTCGCGCTGTCCGGCGCGCCGGTCTTAGCCATGGCGATCGTCCGCGCGTCGTTCTCTCGGCTGACCTCGTCGACGATCGTGTCCTCGACGGCGATCACGGTGGCGTTGCCGTCGTCGTCGACCCGGTTTCGGCCTCCCTGCAAGATGTCGCTCGGCTGGGTCGGGTCGCCGTTGAGCGCCTGGGATCGCTGGATGATAATGTTGTCATACTGGCCGTCGCGGACGTAGCTCAGGAAGTTGTCGACCGTGACGGTTGGGTCGTCGGCCTCGGAGACGAAGAGCTCGATATCGATGTGACTGAACCCGTCGGCCGACTCGATGTTGGTCTCAAACCTGACGATCGGGTTGCTCGTGCTTTCAAGGTCGGCCAGATCGGGCAGCTCGGCGCCGAAGAGCGTGGAGAGCACGATGCGCGGCTCGAGCTCGTCGATCGTGCAGCTGGACTGCCGGCGGGGCGTGTGAAACGGATGCATCGGTGTCTCCGGTGGTCGGTGCCAGGAGCGGGGTTGGGCTAGGCTGCGCGGACGCAACCCATACAGGATACTCAGCCTGCGCCCATGACCATGCCCGCGGACCCAGACCCACCCGCTGACCAGACGCCCGCCGGCATGCCGGCACGCGTGGTCGCGGTCGTGCCCGCGTGGAACCGGGCAGCGGACCTCGCCCGACTGCTGGCCGATCTGGCGGCGATCGACCTGCCGTCGGCTGGCGCATCTCTTGCCGTCATCGTCGTCGATAACGGGTCGGACGTTCGGCTCGAGACCGCCGAGCCTGTCGCCGCAGCCGCCGAGAAGCTCCGCGCCGGGTGCGAGGTCGGCTTCCTCAGGCTCGAAACCAATCGCGGCGGATCGGGCGGGTTCAACACGGGCCTCGCTGAAGCGCTCGGCCGATCGCCGGATTTCGTCTGGCTGATCGACAGCGACGCCCGCATCGTGCCGCGGTGTCTTGCCGAGCTGCTGCATGCAGCCGCCGACACCCGAGCCGGCCCGATCGCCGCCGTCGGCGCAGCGGTCGCGGAGCCCGCAACCGGCAAGATCTTCGAGGCAGGCGCCCGCCTGAGCCGGCGCTCGGCCCGGTTCGAGGCGGTCAGGCCGCGGACCGCCGACCCATACGACGTGGACTACGCCGCCGCGTGCTGCTTGCTCGTCTCTGCCGAGGCGCTTGGCCGATCGGGCCTCATGCCCGATCTCTTTCTCTACGGCGACGACGTCTCGCTCTGCCTCCGGCTCGGCGAGCACGGCCGCATCGTTGCCGCGCCCCGCGCGAGGTGCCGGCACCCGCGATTCGACCGCTACAAAACCTGGGCTCGCTACTACGAGGCGCGGAACTGGGTCGTGCCCGCCGCGATCGCGCGTGTCAGCGCCGACGCTCGGGTCCGGCGCGCGTGGCGCGAGGTCGTGCTGGCCGCGGGGCAGATGATGGTCGGCCGAGACGATCTCGCGCACCTGCACCTCCGCGGGCTGGCCGACGCCGCGCGGGGCCGCACCATCGGCCGAGCCGAGGCGGACCGAACGCGGACGCGCCGAGACTGGCCCCTGCACTCCCTGCCGAAGACGATCGACGCGATCGGGCCGACGATCCCCGAATCTGCCCAGCCGATCGCGCCCGTGCAGGCCGATGCGCCGCTGACTAGGCAGTGGCGGGCCGCCGTCCGCAAGAAGCTCGAAAGCAAAGGCCTCACGGTGATCGACGAGCCGGTGCCGGGCGGATCGCCGGTGCGCATCGCGCTCCGTGGCATCATGCGGCTGCTGCTCACGCCGCCGGCCGGGATCGCCGTCGTCAACGCGAAAGCCCCTCCGCACGCTTGGTGCGCCGCGAGGATCGTGATCGCCGTCTCACCCGTCGGCTACACGGTCCGGCGCCTTGGCTATCTCGACCGCATCGCGGCGGTGGCCAACGCGGTCGGCCGCGGGCTGCTCGCGACGGCCCGGCTCGCGCTCGCTGCGCCGGATCCACCTGAAAGCCCGGGCATCGACGCCGGCGACATCGAGCCCGCCGAGAGCACACCGGCCGCGTCCACCCCAGGCCGCCGGCCGTCGCTGTCGATCGTCATCCTTACCCGCGACCGCATCGACAAGCTGCTCCACACGATCGAACAGCTCGAGCTCGACGAGGTCGGCCGAGACGCGGAGATCATCGTCGTTGATAACGGCTCAGCCGACGGCACGCCGGCAACGCTCCGAGAGCGGCACCCGCGCGTCCGCGTGGTCGAAACGCAAGACAACCTGGGCGTCGAGGGCTTCAACCGGGGCGCCCAGGCGTCGACCGGCGACGCGCTGCTCATCCTCGACGACGACGCCTGGCCCGCACCGGGCACGCTCGCCGGCGCCCTCGACCGCCTGGAGCGCGAGCCCGGGCTCGATGCGCTCATGCTCCACCGCCGCCACCCGAAGACGAACAGCTGGGAATGGCCCTTCGACAACGACATCGGCGACGCGGATCGCTGGCCCGATATGGGCAGCGGCAACATCGTCCGCCGAGAGGCGTGGGACGCCGTCGGCGGGTATGAGGCCGGGTACTTCCTCTACCGCAACGACACGGACCTCGCGCTCAAGCTCCTGGCTGCGGGCCGGACCGCCGCCTTCGCGCGGGGCCTGCACGTCTGGCACGACTCGCCGATCGCGTCCCGAAAGACGCCCGCGTGGATCAGACGCTCGACCCGCAACTGGGTGTGGCTCTGCAAGCGGCACGGCGGCCGGGGCTCGGGCATCGCCGGCATCGCATTGGGCTGGCTCTGGGCTCACCGGCTTGCAAGGCTCAGCCTGCCGGGTCATGCCGCCGCGGTGCGCGGCATGATCGAGGGCGTTGCGCAGCGGCCGCCCGCCCTCGGCAGCGGAATCAAACCGGACGGCCGAGCGCTCCGAAGGCTCATCGCGCTCAAGATGCGCTACCGCGGGTGAGCGCGACGAACGCGCCCCGCTCCGACATCGCACGCTCCGATGCCAAGGGCCTCGTCGGCCGACGCCCGACATCTACGCCGAGAAACGACCCGAGCAGTGCTCGCCACTCGGCGTAGATGTAGGGCACATCGAATCGGTCGTGGATGTCTCGCACGAGCGCTGCGCCCCGCTCCGCGAGGTCCTGCACGAAGCCCTCGCGTGTCGGATCGCAGAAGTACACCCGGCAGCCCATCGGTCTCGCCGGATGCACGCCGCAGCGGCGCACGCTCTCACCCACGAGGAACGGGCAATCGCCGCGCGCCCTGGCATCGTGCACGTCTTCAGAGAGAACCGCTCGCTCCGGGGGGATGCGGTCGAGTGTCCAGGCAACCTCGAGCCCGGTGACGAACAAATCATGGCCCGTGCGGCCGAAGTCGCAGCAGCGGCCGGAAGCCGTGCACACCGGGCGGGACGCCCCGATATCGCCGGCGATCGCGCGGTGCGCATCGGTGATCGCGACGTCGACCTCTGGCAGGCGCGCGAGCGCGAGCCAGCGGGTCAGGGTTCCGCGATCGATCGAGGGGGCGGGCAGCACGCGGGCACCTACATCTCGACGAGGCCGCGCTGCCGGCGGACCTCGGCCGGGGCCGTGAGCGACGGGCCGCGATCGACACCCGGGCAGCCCTCGGCGGCGCGGCGCCACGCGTGCTCGCTCGACAGGTTGCTCTTCCAGAATGGCCACGTCCGGCACTGCATCGGGCGGTGCTCGTACAGCCCGCACACCGCCTTGCCCGGGATCGTCTCGCGATCGAGGAACACGCAGTCGTAGCCGAATGCGGTCTTTCGCTCGGTCAGGCTCCGGCCCATGGGCGTGTCGCGGGTGTACGTGCGCAGAAATTCATCGATCGTGACGCCCACGTGCCGAGCCATCGCGGCCGCCTCGTCGTCGGTGAAGTTCACGTAGCCGCTCTCGCCGGTGCAGCAGCCGCCGCACTGGGTGCAGCTGAAGCGCAGGCCGGCGTCCTCGGCCTTGGCGTCGCGCCGGCCCGCCCGCGGGCCGGCGTGATCGAACCATTCGAGATGGACGGTCCGGCTCATGGCGCCCCGGGCTCCGGGCCGTTGTACCGCACGATCACGAGCGTCTGGTCGTCATCGCGAGGCCGGCCGTCAGCATGGCGATCCACGGCATCGAGGATCGCCCGCTTCATATCGTCCGGATCACTGGATGCGCTCGCGATTGCCGCATCGAGGCGTTCGGTGCCGAAGAGCTCGCCTTCCGGCGAGAATGCTTCGGTGATGCCGTCGGTGTAGAGCACGAGCGTATCTCCGGGGGCGAGTGTGAGTCTTTGTTGCGGAACGGTGATGTCGGGGAGGATTCCAAGCGGCGGCCCACCCTCGCCGTCAATGCAATCAATCGCGCCGGACCTGCGGCGCACACGCGGGGGATTGTGCCCGCAGCACCGGCAGGTTGCAGCCCCCGTCGACGGATCGAACGCGACGAGGAACGCCGTCACAAATGTTCCGGGCTCGACGCTTTCGTAGATCATCGAATTGACATCCGGGACCGTCGACTCTGGCTTCGTCGTGTACTGGACCGTTGCTCGCATCGCTGTACGGAAGACCGCCATCGTGACCGCCGCTACCGGACCATGACCAGATACGTCGGCGATAACAATTCCGAGCAGGTCATCATGCCCGTCCGGGCCCGGGAAGGTGCGATAGTCGAAGTAGTCGCCGCCGGCCGCCTCAGACGGCTCGTAGCTCGTCGCGACGTCCACTCTCGAATCCCGGGGCCAAACAGAAGGAAGCAACGACCGCTGGATCCTGCCGATCTCATGGACCTGCGCATCGAGCCTGGTGTGCAGCCGCTCGATCTCGTTCTTGATCGCGAGCGTCTCGTAGCAGCGGGCCATGAGGTTCACGCTGCCGATGCCCGCGCTCAGCCGGTGCTCGTCCATCGGCGCAGGGTCGGGACGCTGGCACATGACGGCGAACTCGTTGACGACGCCGTTCATGAAGATCGGTATGGCCAGCAGATCACTGGTCTGATCGACCCACGCGGCGAGCAGCTCGTCCTCGGCGGGATCCACCGAGCGGGCAAGCTTGGCAGAAGGCCCCTGTACGAGCCTCGAAAGCACCGCGGACTGCTCGACCTTCGTGGCCTCGAGCGGCATGTGATAGCGGCTGAGTTCGTCCCGAAGCCGGGCCGGCGTGATCGAATCATCACGCAAGTCCTGCCGCAGCATCACACGAAAGCTCCCGGGCTCGCAACCCTCGACCGCGAGATTCAGCAGATGCGTGACCGACGATGTGTCCTTGAACTGCCGGGTGAACGAGGCAAAGAGCTCATGCTCGGTGCCGGCGAGGCTCATCTCGCTCAGCGCGCGCGCGGCCGCGGCGACCGTCGGTAGCTCACCCAGATCCTGGATCGTGATGTCAGAAGCCGAACGCACGCCCGGAGTGTACCGCTCAGCGGCCCGCGGCCGAGGCGACGTGGGCCCGGCGCTCGGCCGCATCCGCGATCGCCGTGTCGACCTCGGTCAGCAGCCGACCACGCTCGGCCGCGTCGTCGAGCTGCTCGGCGTTGACCAGCACGTTGAGGCTCGCGGCCTTCGCGGCAGCCTCTGCGAGCACGGCCGAGGCGACCAGGTCGCTCGCCAGATTCGGGTTGCTGATCGGCGCGAGCCGCTCGCAAAGCCTGAGGATGTCTCCGGCCGCCGCCATCGCTGACCGCGGGACCTGGATCGCCCATCGCACCGCAGGCTGAAACCTGGCCCGGCGCTCCGGGTCGTCTTCGGGCAGCTTCCACAGGGCGCTGAGCCTGGCGTACGCCTCGGCATCGGCATCAGCGAGCGAGAGCATGACGCCGCGGGCGTTGTCGACCTGCGCGGCGATCGCTCCGAGTGACGCCTGATGCTCCGCGAGCGATTTGCGGCCGAGCGAGTAGCTCACGACCATCCTCGCGAGCGCCGCGGCCTGCGCGCCGACGAGGCCCGCGACCGCCCCGCCGCCCGGGGCCGGGCTCTTCGATGCCAACGAATCGAGCAGGTCGGCAACGGTCAGGCTGGCGAGGGTCTTCATGAGTGTTTGTAGGTCAACTCGTGGGTCAACGAGAAACCCCCAGCTCGCGCGGATGGCTCGCGGGGAGAACTTGTTGTGACCGAGAGCCTTAGCGCTCGATCGGCACGCCGACCATCGAGCCGTATTCGGTCCATGAGCCGTCGTAGTTCTTGGCGTTGGGCAGGCCCAGCAGGTACTTGAGCACGAACCAGGTATGGCTCGACCGCTCGCCGATGCGGCAGTAGGCGATGGTGTCCTTGCCCTCGACAACGCCCGCGTCCTCGAAGTAGATCTTCTCGAGGTCCTGGCGGCTCTTGAAGGTGCCGTCGGGGTTCACGGCCGTGACCCACGGCACGCTCTTGGCGCCCGGGATATGCCCGCCCCGCTGCGCGGTCTCGGTCATGCCGGCCGGCGCGATGACCTTGCCCGAGAATTCGTCGGGCGAGCGGACATCGACGAGGTTGGCCGAGCTCTGCTGCGAGGCCTCGAGCACCTGCTGCACGTGCGCACGGATCTCGGGGTTGGTCGATGCAACCGAGTAGGTCGTGGGCGTGACCGAGGGTGCGTCGGTCGTGAGCGGCTTGTCTTCCTCATCGAGCCACTTGCTCCGGCCGCCGTTCATGAGCTGCACCTTCTCGTGGCCGTAGTACTTAAAGATCCAGAAGCCGTAGGCGGCGAACCAGTTGTTGTTATCGCCATAGATCACGACGTGGTCGTCGTTCGAGATGCCCGCCTCGCCGAGAAGCTTCTCGAAGTCTTCCTTGCCGATGATGTCGCGGCGGGTCTGGTCCTGCAGCTGGGTGGTCCAGTCGAAGGCGACCGCGCCGGGGATGTGCCCGGCGTTGTACTGCTGCGTGTCGACATCGATCTCGACGATCTTGATGCCGCTGTTCAGGTTGTCGTTGACCCAGTCGGTGCTGACCAGGACGCTCGGGTCTGCGTACTCGCTCATCGGTGTCTGTCTCCTAGGCCGAGCCGGCCGGCAGGGTGCTCTCTGGTGTGTTCATCGGTGACGTCCCCTTGACGAGTTCGGGGATGTGCTTGGCGAAGTTCTGGGCATACTTGAACGCGTCGTCGCAGAAGATCATCACGCCGAGGCCAGTCTGCTCCCGCTCGGCGATGATCCGGGCGCCCTCGAAGATGAGCCCCGCGCTGGGCCCGGCCCGCAGGCCCTCGGTGCTGAAAAGCTCGTGGGCGCGGGTGTACGCGAGCGTGTAGTCGATCTCCAGCAGATCGTCGATCAGAGACTCGTCATACAAAGCGCTCACGGCAAGCTGGCTCTGGTTCCTAAGGCCCGGCACGTCGTGCCCCTCGCTTGGCTGCACGGCGACGATCTTCACATCCGGGTTCTTGGCCTTCAGAAACTTCGCGAGGCCCGTGACGGTCCCGCAGGTGCCCAGGCTTGTAAACACGTGGGTCACCTTGCCCTCGGTCTGCTTCCAGATCTCTGGGCCGGTGGTCTCCATGTGAGCCTGCACGTTCGCCTCGTTCTCGTACTGGTTGGGCATGGCGTACCGCTGCGACTGAGCTCGTGCGTAGGTCTTGGCAAGGTTGATCGCGCCCTCGCCCATGCCCGGGCTCGGGCAGAGGGCGTCGTTGACGACCTCGAGCTCGGCTCCGGCGAGCTTGAGGACGAGCTTCTTCTCGAGCGGCACCTTGTTCGGGCAGACCGCTTTCATCGGGTAGCCCTTCACCCCGCAGAGCCCGGCGAGACTCAGGCCGGTGTTGCCGCTGGTGGGCTCGACGATGCCCTTGCCGAAATCGTCATCGCCCTCGGTGCCGCGCGGGCGGAGGCCTTTCTCGGCCTCCATCTGCCGGACGAGGTAGCTCGCGGCCCGGTCTTTGACCGAGCCGAACGGGTTCATCCACTCGAGCTTGGCCAAGAGCTTGAAACCCGGCGCGGGGTTCAGCCGGTTGATGCGCACGACGGGCGTCGGGTTGTCCTCATCGGGGAGCATCTCGAAGACGTCGTCGTATACGCGTGTCTGGTGGTCCATCTGGGTCTCCGGAGGCCGGGAGGGCCGGCGGGCCGGGCCGGGCCGGGCTGCGAGCCGGCCAACTCCTGGCGGGCGACTTTCATTCAATTCGTGGGGTCAAACGCGGACGGATCGCGGGGGAGAGCATCTGGCTGCCACACGCCCGGCCTGTTTCAGCAGCAACAACAACACGGACAGCCCTGGCAGGGCCGGGTCATCGACGGTGTCGCACGCGAGGCGTTCATGCCGAGACGATAGCACCCCGCAACGGGGCGGGCACCGCCGGCACGCCTCGGCAGAGCATCCGGGCCGCTCCGCATCTCGAACCGTCCAGGAGCCTCGATACGAAAGGAAACACGCGTTATGGCGGACCAGCCCACTGCTTTGATTCTCGGAGCCACCGGCGGCATCGGTTCGACGCTCGCTGCCCGGCTCGCGGGCCGCGGCGTGCGGCTGGCGCTCTGCGGCCGGGACGCTGTCAAGCTCGACAACCTCGCCTCATCGCTCCAGGGCGACCACATGACGCGCGCGGTCGACGCCACGCAGCCATCGGAGATCGTCGACGCCGCCAAGGCCGCCGCCGAACAGTTCGGATCGCTCGGCGGCATCGCCAACTGCGTCGGGTCCATCATCCTCAAGCCCGCCGACCGCACGACGGACGAGGAGTTTGAGCAGACGCTGAGGCTCAACCTGTGGAGCTCGTTCGGCGCGGTGCAGGCCGCGGGCAAAACGATGCGGTCCTCGGGGGGCTCGGTCGTGCTCTTCGCCACAGCCGCTGCCCGAGCGGGCCTGCCCAACCACGAGGCGATCGCGGCCGCAAAGGGCGGCGTGATAGGCCTCTCCACGTCCGCAGCCTCGACCTACGCGACGAACAACATCCGCTTCAACGTCATCGCACCGGGCCTCGTTGACACCCCCGGCGCGAGCCACATCACCGGGAATGAGATGGCGGTGAAGGCCAGCGCCGCGATGCACGCCCTCGGCCGAATCGGGCAGCCCGAAGACATCGCGCCGCTGGCCGACCACCTGCTCTCGGACGAGTCCGCCTGGACAACGGGCCAGGTCTTCGGCGTCGACGGAGGCCTCTCCACCCTCCGGACGCGGGTGAAGGTCTGATGGAAGTCACCCGTCATGACCGCCCCTGGATGACCGGCGTCCTGCGCGCCGCGGGTATCTACAACCTGCTCTGGGGCGGCGCCGCCGTGCTGCTGCCCAAGACCACGCTCGGCCTGCTCATGAGCGACGAGCAGATCACCGGCACGACCATCGTTTTCTGGCAGTGCATCGGCATGATCGTTGGCGTCTACGGCGTCGGCTACTGGGTCGCGGCAACGAACCCGCTCAGGCACTGGCCCATCGTGCTCGTGGGCCTGCTCGGCAAGCTCTTCGGCCCCGCCGGCTTTGTTGACGCCGTGCTCATCCGCGAGGTGCTCGACCCGTCCTTCGGCATCACGATCATCTTCAACGACCTGATCTGGTGGGTGCCCTTCGGGCTCATCATGCTTGCAGCCCATCGGGAGCACATCGCCCGTCGGCAGCAGACACTCACCAGCAGCGACGACGAAGGCGACTACTCATCGGCGCTCGCCGGCGCAGCAACATCTGGCGGCGGCTCGCTGCTGGAGCTTTCCAAGGATCGGCCAACGCTCGTTGTCTTCCTGCGGCACTTCGGCTGCACCTTCTGCCGCGAGACGCTCGCCGACCTCGCCAAGCAGAAGCATGCCGTGCGAGACATGCACGTCGCGATCGTGCACATGGTCGAAGACGAGGCGGCCCGGGCGTACCTCGATCGGTACGACCTGCCCGAGTACGTGCGGGTGAGCGATCCAAATAAAGAGCTCTACTCGGCCTTCGAGCTCGAACGGGGCCGGCTGGGCCAGCTCTTCGGCCTGCGGGTGTGGTGGCGCGGGTTCCTCGCCGGCGTGCTCGGGCGGCACGGCGTGGGCACGCTCGCCGGTGACGGCTTCCAGATGCCCGGCGCGTTCATCATCAGCGACGGAGCAGAGCGCCTCGTAGTCCGGGCGGTCAGCCGCGTCCGCGTGGCGGAATGACCGGACGACGCGCCCGTCGCTGATGATGAACGCGCCGGGCATCTGGAAGCCGTCACCGGC
>JBCBNT010000064.1:0-16768 GCA_039821685.1 Planctomycetota bacterium
CCCAGGTGTGGTTGCCCCGCTTGTCGTGCCAGCTTGCCACGCCCGCGACACGCGCCGGGATGCCGACGGCTCGGCACGCATCGACCAACAAGATCGAAAGCCCGGTGCACGTCGCCCGTCCCTGCACGATCGACTCGCTTGGGCTCTGGTTCGGCTTCTTCCGGCCCGTGTTGTAGTGCACGTCGATCAGATCGAAGAGCTCGCGATTGAGCGCTTGCGCCGCCTCGGAGGCCGACGTCGCACCAGCCACGATCGGGCGGCACCGCTCGAGCATCGCGGGCCTCCAGTTCTCCCGTGTCTCATCGAGCACCGCGTAGGGGAGCACATCATTGAGAAAGATCGCTTCCGGCACCTGCGACGCCCATGGGAACTCCTCCCGGGCTGCGACCGCGAGATCGACGGTATCGATCAGAATCCGGGCGTCGATGTCGAGGTCTCGCCGGGGGCGATGCTCGGCAAGGAACGCGGCCGCACGCTCGGCGAGCGGCGAACGAGTCTGTGCATAGCGAGCAACTGCGCCCCATGGGCTCTGCTGCCCGGTGGCGGGCACGACGATCAGCGTTGCGAACGCGAGAAGCAGGCGAGACGGAATTGAGAGGTGTCGCATCCGTTGAGCGTATCAGCCCCGGGCCCGAGACAAAGCCCAGATGTGCATCTGAATCACCCCGGCTCGGTCGCTGTCGCCCCATGGGCCAACTGGATGGCGGCGAAGAGTTGTGAATCTTCGCCGAAGAGCACGTCGCGGGTGGTGCGCTCGATGAGCACATCGGGTTGAACAGGACCGTCGATCCCCGCCGTGGACGCGTCGACATCGAAGCGCATCCGGGCGATCAGGTACTCCACCCCGAAACTGCTGGACGTATGCAGCCGCTTGCCGTCGTTCGTTGAGACCCCCCCGCCTGCCGGCTCTCCGAAGAGTGTGGCCATCCCGTTGTGCCTCGCGAGTGCCGCGAAGTGTGGCACCGACGAGAACGTATCGGCGTTGATCAGCACAAATACCTCCCCGTCGTAGCCCGTATCGACAGGGTGCTGGATCTCGAAGAGATCGTCGATCGCGCGCGGATCTGTTTCGTTGGCCCAGTACCGAAAGGGCTTCGTCGCCAGCCGCCTCAGCAGGTATGCGGCTGCGAGCCCCGAGCCGCCGTGGTTATTGCGAACATCGATCAATATGGCTTCTGCGCCGCTTGCGACGATCGCCGCGAACGAGTCATCAACAAACTCAGCAAAGGCAGCGCCGTCGTTGCCGTAGAAGCCGAACGATCGGATGCGCATGACGGGCACGCCGGTTGCAGGGTCGATCCGGAAGCACAGCGTGTCGGGGCACGGATCATCGGGGCTGATGATCGGGCGGTGCGCAAAGCTCTCGGTCAGCGTGAGCGGGACGACCCCGTCGGATCGGGTCGTGCGGACGCTGTATGTGCCGGGGAACCCCAACTCGTAGGTGAGATACGACGTTGCGTATACGTTGAACCGGTCCTGCTTCGGTGCGCGCAGGTTGGAATCCGCGGCGATGTGTCTGAACACGCCTTCCATGATCTCCGTGACCGGCCGGCCGTTGATGCTCACGATTTCCTCGCCGACGCTGAGCCGCGCGCCGTTCGTGAGCGGATCGATCACGAGGAGCCGGCCTGCGACCAGCCGCACGTCAACGGGGAAGCGGTCTGCCGGGGCGATGAGCGCATCCTGCTGGGTGAAATACGCCGCGGTCTGCGAGTGCCCGCAGCCGATGCTGGCGATGATGCGGCTCATGCTCCAGAGCAGGTCGCGCCGTGTCCAACCTGCATCGACCGATGCCAACTCGCCGGCCAGCAAGGCATCAAACGCCTGTTCGGACTGCACTTGAAACGGCCTTGGATGTGTCGTGCGAATCGTTTCGGCGAGTTCCTGAATGTCAGCCCGATACGCCTCGGCGCTCGGTTCGGTCTCGGCGGGTCGGCCGTCCTCATCCTGACCTGACGCCGGACATGCAACAAGCCCAGCGAGCAGAATCACGAAGATAGTCGGCGCGGATACGACAGAAGCGAACAGCGTGGTTGTGGAGCGCATCAGATCTTTCCGAGATGGGACGTTGCCCGTTCTACTTTGTAATCAACATCAGGTTGCGGAAACGAGTTTATACGTCGTTGGCGCATCCGGCCCGACCGACCACCCAAAGACAAACACCCAGACATAAAACAACGCCGTCCACGCGATGATCATCGCGATGGAGTACGGCAGCATCGTCGCGAGCATCGTGCCGATGCCAAGGTCCCGCTTGTACCGCGTCGCCACGGCCAGGATCAGCCCGAAGTAGCTCATCATGGGCGTGATGATGTTCGTCGTGCTGTCGCCGATGCGATAGGCCGCCTGGATGACCTCCGGGCTGTACCCGATCGTCATCAGCATGGGCACAAAGATCGGTGCCGTGACCGCCCCCTGCGCGCTCGCCGAGCCCAGCATCAGGTTCACGGAGCAGCACATCAGGATGAACGGCAGGAACACCAGCGGGTTGTCGAGGTTCAGGCTGATCAGGAGGTCCGCGCCCTTGACCGCCAGGATCTGCCCGAGCCCCGAGTAGCCGAAGAACGCGACGAACTGCGCAGCGAAAAACACCAGCACGATGTAGAGCCCCATGCTCCGCATCGCGTCCGCCATCGCGTCGATCACGTCCACGTCGGTCTTCATCGTCCCCACGACACGCCCGTACACAAAGCCCGGCACCACGAAGAAGACCACGATCAGCGGCACCACGCTCCGGAGCAGAGGCCGATACGCCTCGGCGCCGGTCGCCTCCGGATCCGGGCTCTGCAGCACACCCCAACCGGGCAGCCAGCCGAAGAGGCCGCGCGTCGCGTCCCCCCCCGGCCCGGCGAGCACGACGATCCCGAGCGTCACCACCAGGCAGCTGAGCGCGGCCCAGACGATGCCCGCCCGCTCACGTCGCGAGACGGCGGACATGTCCTGCGCGTCGCCCTTGGCGAGCCTGATGTCCTCGTCGGCCTGCGACGCGTCGTACACGCCGAGCCTCGGCTCCACGATGAACGTCGTCACCGCCCAGCACACGCCGGTCACGAGGAACGTGCTCGCGATCATGAAGTACCAGTTCACCGCCGGGTGCACCTCATACGCCGGGTCGATGAGCCGCGCCGCCTCTTCGGTGATCCCTGCGAGCAGCGGGTCGACCGTCCCGATCAGCAGGTTCGCGCTGTAGCCGCCCGAGACACCCGCGAACGCCGCAGCCATACCCGCAAACGGGTGCCGACCGAGAGAGTGGTAGATCGCCATCGCCAGTGGGATCAGCACGACGTAGCCCATCTCGCTCGCCGTGTTGCTCAAGACGCCCGCGAAGACAACGACCGCGGTCACGAGCTTGGGCGGCGCACCCAGCACGAGCCCTCGCACGACCGCGGTCAGCAGCCCAGACTTATCAGCGACGCCCACGCCGAGCAGCGCGACGAGCACGGTCCCGAGCGGCGCGAAGCCCGCGAAGTTCTCCACCATGCTCTGCATCATCCACCGCACGCCGTCGCCCGAGAGCAGGCTCGTGACCTCGAACACCTCGCCCTCGCGGCCCGGCCGAGGATCGAGAGCCGTCAGCCCAGCCCATGAGAGCACCGCGCTCGCGATCACGACGCCCACGGCAAACAACGCGAACAGCGATACCGGGTGCGGCAGCAGGTTCCCGAGCCACTCGACCGCGCTGAGAAACCGTGCCGTTGCGCCGGTCGGGGCCTGCTCCGGATCAGTCTGTCGCGGCTCATCGTTCATGCGACCAAGGTATCACGGCTCCGGGCTCGGCGGGCGCTTCCGCTTGACACGCTTCCGCCGAAACGACCGCTTCTCCGCCAGCGCCTGCGCGCCGGGGCTCTCCGCCCGCCACCGCAGGCTCTGCTCGTTGAGCCGCTCGGCGAGCGCTGGGCCCTCGCGCAGCATCGACTCCGCGATCTCGATCGCGCGGAGAAGCTGCTCGTTGTTCAGCTGCTTGTACGCCGTCAGCCGGCGGTCGATGTGGTCGTACCAGCAGCCGCCGAACAGCGCGTCCAGCACGATGCGCATGAAGCAGTGGTCCTCGGTGATCGGCCAGGGGCCGTCGGAATCCGACCGGGCCCGGTGCGGCAGTTCGCTCCGCACCAGATCGAGATACCGCTCCTGCAGGTCGTACCGGTCCGGGCTTCCATCCGTGCCGTCGCCACCGCCCTCGCCACCGGCCGGGATCCCGCGCGTGTTCTCCCACAGGCCGGTCACGTTTCAGTTCTCAAAGAAACGAGTGAGAGGCGGGGCACCCAAGCCGCGCTTCGCGTCACCGGCCCGGCTTGATCCGAACGCATTGCTCGGCGCAGCTGCGGATTCCCCGCGGCTCGGAACGACTCGACGACGAGACAACGACACCGAGCAAGGGTCGAGCGCAATGCACACCTCGGCGCTCCGAACCTCATGCCAAAGATTCCGTTCCGATCGACAACAACAAACGCCCCCGGCATCGCCCGAGGGCGCTCCGAAGTGGAAACGATCAGGATCGAACTGACGACCTCTTTCATGCCGTCGATAGTGATAGCAGCACGGCTGATAGCCCGAAGACCTTCCTGCCGAGGAGACTAATCCCAGCTTGCAGAGGTTGCAACTCGCTGGAATCGCGCGGAACCCAGAGCGGTCAACGACGGTGCGGCGAGTCGTCGGCAGCAGTACTTTCAAGAACAAAGTACTGATGTCATTTCACGAGCCCTGTCGGTCGCTGTTGGCATTGGCGATCTGATGCTCTGCAGACGCTCGGGCTGAAATCCACGTAGGCTGGCTTCCAGGAGAGTACAACGGATGCCAAGCAACGCCGAGACCATCTTCCGAGCCGCTCAGCGGCTCGATCCAGACGCCCGCGACGCGTTCATCGACGAGATGTGCGGTGATGACACGCAGCTGCGCCGGGAAGTCCAGATGTTGCTGTCGGGTCAGCCGGGAAACGATGAAGCAGAAACGCTGGCTGCAGCCCCCGCGGGAGATCCACAGGGCTCGCCGACGCTTTCGCGAGTGGATCGGTTGGCGAACGATGCCACACCTTTCGAAGCGGTCGACCAGCAGGTCGGCCGGTACAAGCTGCTTGAGCAGATCGGCGAGGGCGGCTTCGGCTCGGTGTGGGCCGCCGAGCAGCGAGAGCCGGTCAAGCGTCGCGTTGCTCTGAAGATCATCAAGCTCGGAATGGACACCAAGCAGGTGATCGCCCGCTTCGAGGCCGAGCGTCAGGCGCTCGCGATGATGGATCACCCCAACATCGCCAAGGTGCTTGATGCAGGGACCACAGAGACCGGTCGGCCGTTCTTCGTCATGGAGCTCGTCAGAGGCGTTCCGATTCTCGAGTACTGCGATACCGAGAAGCTCGACACAACCGCTCGACTCGAGCTGTTCGCACTGGTGTGCAACGCGATTCAGCACGCGCATCAGAAAGGGATCATCCACCGGGACATCAAGCCGAGCAATGTTCTTGTCACGCTGCACGACGGCGTCCCCGTTCCCAAGGTCATCGACTTCGGGATCGCGAAGGCGACCAACCAGGAGCTCACCGAGAAGACCATCTATACCCAGCACCGGCAGATGATCGGCACCCCGGTGTACATGAGCCCCGAGCAGGCCGAGATGTCAGGGCTCGACATCGATACGCGCAGCGACATCTACTCGCTGGGGGTCGTTCTTTATGAACTCCTGACCGGCACAACCCCGTTCACGCAGGAAGAACTCGCGACCGCTGGGTACGCCGAGATGACACGGATGCTGCGAGAGGTCGAGCCGAACAAGCCGTCGTCGCGATTGTCGTCGCTTCGTGGGCAGGCGTCACGGACCGCGGAGCAGAGGCGCATCGACCCGCGGAAGCTACGCACGCTGCTTCAGGGAGATCTCGACTGGATCGTCATGAAGTGCCTTGAGAAAGACCGAACCCGCCGCTATGAGACCGCGAACGGGCTCGCCGGTGATATTCGTCGGCACCTCGATGACGAGCCCGTCCTCGCCGGGCCGCCCAGCGCCGCGTACAAGCTCAGCAAGTTTGTGAAGCGGAACAGGGGCCAGGTCATCGGCGGCGGCGTCGTCGCGCTGGCCATGATCCTGGGCGTCGTCGGTACATCGGTGGGCCTGGTCCGGGCAATCTCAGAAAAGGAGCGAGCGGATGCAGCCGCGTCCGTAGCTGAGTCTGCGCGAGACGAATCCGAGCAGGCGCGTCTCGCGGCCGAGCAGTCGCGAGCCGACGCCGTGGAGCAGGCCTCGCTCGCTCAAGCGCAGCTGAACCGTTCAGAAGAGTTCAGGCGATTTATGGTTGAGCTGCTCAGCAGCATCGCGCCGGATAGCCAACACCCAGAGCGATCGCTGGCTATCCGGGAGCTCATCGACGAGGCGCTCGACCGAATCAAATCGGGCACGGTGCGCGATACCGAGGCGCGATCCGAGGTTCTCGGACTGCTCGCTGACACCGCGTACCGCCACACCTGGTACGACCTCCAGATCGATCTGCGGTATGAGCTCCTCCAGGATGCGGAGCAGCTGTACGGCCGCGTCGACCGCCGGACGGTCGGCATTGCGCTCCAGCTCTGTGACACGCTGCTTTCCGAAACGAGGGGAGTCGAAGTGGCCCGGATCTGCGAGGCCTACATGCCCGCGGCACTCGCTCTGGACGATGCCCGGGGTGACCATGAGCTTGAAATGAGCATCGTGACATTTCAGGCCGCGGCTGAAGTGGGCGACAGGAACTACGAACCGGCGCTCGTGCTGCTCGATCGCGCGCTCGAGCTCGCAGAGGAACGAGAGGATCCAGGGCACCTGTTCTTCAATCACGCACTGCGCAGCAGGAGCTACTGGATGCTGTCTCGCTATGAGGAAGCGATGGCATCAAGCGATGTCGCGAAGGAGATCCTGGACGAAAGCGATGGCTCGCTCGAGCTCAACCAGTGGGTCGCAGCGGTGTGGTATGCGAATCAAGCTCAACTCATGATGGAGCTCGAGCAGTACGAAGAGGCGCTCGAGCTGTTCCTCGAGGCCGCGGCCCGTCGCGGGAGCGCGGATGACTTTTCGCAGTACAACTTCCGCGGCGGAGCCGCTGAAGCCCTGTGGAAACTCGGCCGCCAAAAGGAAGCCCTTGAGATGGCATCGGCAGCGAGGGAAGGCCTGATCAATACACGAGCTCCAGAGGGGGCCGTGCGCGATTTTTCGAGACGCATCATCGTGATGCTCAGTGAAATGAACCAGCCAGATGATTTGGCTCGCGAGCTGGGTGATCTCCTGCAGCCGCCGGGCCTTCCCGTGTATGTGTATCGAGAAGGTACAGCTGAGAAATACCACCCATCTGCGTTCATGGGAAGCATGGACAGGGCAGTCTTTGACCAGTCGTCGACCGCGCTGCCGTACGAGGGTGAGTTCTGCATCGAGTGGCGTGTCTCACCAGGTGATCAGTGGGTGGGGATCGGCTGGGTTGAGCCCGCGAACGACTGGGGCGATCTGCCGGGCGGGTACGACCTGACCGGCGCTACCCGTGTGTCGTTCGCCGCGCGGGGCGAACTGGGTGGCGAGACCGTCGGCGTGGGAATCGGGGTGATCGATCAAGGCGACTACCCGGACTCGCTGCGCGTGCGTCAAAGTATCACGGTCAGCCAAGAGTGGGAGCGGTATTCGATCCCGCTGGACGGAGCCGATCTTTCGCTCGTTCGCGGCGGGTTCTTGATCGGCTCCGATGGAAGCGATGCACCGATCAGCGTGTACTTCGATGACATCCGCTTCGAGTGACACAGCCGTGCTTGGGTCGAGATCGCGGTGACCTATTCCTTGTAATGCATCGCTCGATCGGCGCGGCAATGACAAACGCCCCCGGCATGTGCCGAGGGCGTTTCAAGTGGAGACGATCAGGATCGAACTGACGACCTCTTCCATGCCATGGAAGCGCTCTACCAACTGAGCTACGTCCCCAACGTGTCGTGCCAGGCCACCACCCGGCAGGGCAGATAGTAATGCCGACCGGCCCCGGGTCAACCAATCCGGCTCATGCACCCGCGTTGCCCGTGCCAGAGGCCGCTCCGAGAACCTCTTCGGCCGCCCGGACCACCCGCTCCAGCGTGATCCGGTCGACCCGGCACCGCTCGGGGTGATCGTTCGCCGATTCCCCCGCCGGCAGGTCCGGATCGGCCACCAGCACCGCCTCGGGGCCCGTGGGCCTCGTCGGGATCGTCGTCCAGCGGTGGTCCGTCGGCCCGAACAGCGTCACGACGGGCGTGCCCAGAGCAGCCGCGAAGTGCCTCGGGCCGGTGTCGTTGGTCACCAGCAGCGCCGCCCGCCCGACGAGCGCCTTGAGCCCGCCGAGCGTGCCGCCGATCGCGGGCAGGCTCACCGGGCCCAGGCTCTGACCGGCATCGCCATCAGCCATCGCCGCGATCTCCGCCGCAAGCTCGGCCTCCGCCGGCGAGCCGTTGATCAGCACCCGCATGCCATGATCTCGCTGCAAGCGATGAGCCAGCTCGGCAAACCGTTCAGCCGGCCAGCGCTTGGCCGGGTTGTTCCCGCCCGGGTTCAGGATCACAAACCGGTCGTCTTCGATGCCCGCCGCCCTGAGCAGCTCGTCCGCCTTGGCCCGGTCCGCATCGCTCACGCCCAGCTCGAGATGCGCGCCCGCCGGCAGCCGATGATCGCCCCGCTCGTTCGCCGGCTGCAGATCACCCGCGACCTCGCCGCAGGGCACACCGAGCACCGCCGACGCCGCGTGCCAGTAGTAATCCACCGCGGGTACGATCGCCCAGTCGCCGCCGCGCTTGGGTGCGCGCAGCCGATGCGTCAGCAGGAGCCCCCGCCCGTCCCGGTCGTACCCGATCCGCCGAGGGATGCCCGCCATCCGAGCCGTCAGCGCCGTCGAGAACGAGTTCGTCAGCAGCAGGGCCGTGTCAAACCTGTGCTGACGGAGCTTGCTGGCCGTGTGCTTATGCCCCATCATCCCGCCGGGGTGCGACGTGATCAGCTGGTCGAACGAATCGAGGCCATCCAAGACCGCCGCGACACCCGGCTTGGGCAGCACCGCGATCGTTGCGCCGGGCAGCTGGTCGCGAAGCCTCCGCAGCGCGGGCGTGGCCATCACCACATCGCCCACCCAGCTCGGGGCGACGACCAGCAGACGCAGGGGAGTCTCAGGGGGCTGCGGCACCACGCATCATTGCGCAGCGAGCACCGCGCGAGCGGCATCCAGCACGGTTTCGTGGTCGCCCTCCGGCCCGCACCGCAGGCACTGCCCAGCCGGCAGCCCCGCGTTGATGCCCGCCTCGACGTCCCGCGCCGCGTCGCCGATCATCCAGCTCGACGGCAGATCGAGCCCGTGCTCCTCGGCCGCCGCCAGCAGCATGCCGGGCTGGGGCTTCCGCCACGGGTGCTCGCGCGTGTATGCCGGCACGCTCCCCATGGGATGAAACGGCACGTAGTACGCCGCCGCGATCAACGGCTCACCGCTCTCGGCCGTCAGCAGCTTCAGCACGCGGGCGTTCACCGCCTCGACCTGATCGGTCGTCGCCGACCCGCGAGCCACGCATCCCTGGTTCGTAACGATGACCAGCGCAAACCCCGCAGACCGCAGCTCCCGGCATGCCTCGAGCGCGCCGGGCATCAGCGTCACACGATCCGGGTCGTACAGATCACCCGGCCTCCACCCCATCGGCGGATCGGCAGGCGCCGGCAGGTCACGGTTGTGGATGAGCGTATCGTCGCGATCGAGAAAGACGGTGGATTGCATCCCAAAGAGTAGTACCACCCCAGGAGTACACAATGCTTCGCCATCTTTCGGTGTACGTCTTCGTTGGCCTCGTCCCGCTCGCTGCCGTGGGGGAAACCTCGGCGCAGCGGGGGGTGGGCGGGGGGGATACTGAAGCGAGTGGACACCCTTCGGCGGATCTAAAGAGTGCATCCCAGCTCGGTGCGTTCACGATCGTGGCAGCAGATGGGTCGACGCATCCGATCGAGCCAGAGGACGTCGCCGGACGCCCGACGCTCGCGGTTTTCTGGACACCCCTCTGCATGCCAAGCCGTCGCTCGGTGAGCCAACTTCCCGGACTCGCCGCTTCCGACGCCGGCAAACAGTGGAACATCTACGCCGTCTCGTTTCACCGTCCAGCAGATCTGGTGTCCGACGCGCAGTCGTTAGGTCTGTTCGACAACCCGAGTGTGCGGGTGACGCGAGACAATTTCGGCGAGTCTTTCCGAGCAATCAACGCGGCTGGCACACCAATCGCTGCGCTGTTCGATGACCGCGGCGAAGCGATCGCCCTCACACACCCGTCGAATATCACGCCTGCGGTGCTTGCCGGCATCCACCGAGGCGACCCGGTCGATCTTCCGGCATCGACGATGACCGGAAGCCAAATTGCCGCCGATGCGTGGGATGTCAGGCTTATTGAGGCCTCGGGCACCGAGCCGCCGACCAGCGAAATGACGCGAGTCGACGAGCCGGGCAACATGGCAACATTCGACCCGGACACCGGCAGCATCCTCGTTCCCGGTCAGGCATTGAAATCATTATTGAGCGATTCGCTCGGCGTCCCCGAAGGACGTATCGACTGGACCGAGGTCGATGGAGAGCAGGACGCTTTCTATCGAGTCAAGATCGTTCCGGCTGACAGATCTCTTGCGACATCGAAGAGGTTGCTCGCCGGGATGATCCGTTCCGAGATGGGCTGGTCCTGGGAGCCAACGGCAACCACCGGCCAGGCATGGGTGATTACGATGGACGCGTCGGGCGGACCGACGCCATCGCAAGCCACGGAGCCTTCGATCAGCTACCTCGCGGGAACGTATGACAGTGTTTCAACGATCCGAGATCTGGCCGCGTGGCTCGAAGGCATCACGCGAACGCCCGCGATCGATCAGACGGAGACCGGAGATCAGCTCTTCGACCTGAGCCTGGCGGTCCGTTCTGTCTCTGACATCGAGACCGAGTGCGCCCGCCTGGGCCTCCGGATCAAGAAGGAAGAGGCGTCGGTCCCGGGGTTGCGCGTCTATCCCGTGGGTCGCTAGCTTCTGGTTTGTGGGCGCAGGCAGTCTAAAGACGGAACGCCGCGCCGATCTTGATGATCGCCGAGCGGTCCGCCGACCGCACGTCCGAGCCCTCCACGTCGAACCCCTCGTTGTACACGACGAAGACCTCTTTGCCCGGCTCGAACTCCCACCGGAGCCGGCTGTTCAGCCCCGCCTGGTTGCTCACGCTGTCCCACTGGACAACCGTGCCGAGCGTCAGGTCGGGCGAGAACTGCAGATCGCCCCGCGTGCGCACGATCTCGACCTCGAAGTCACCCTGCGGCAGGTTGATGTCGTTGTACACAAACTCGGCTTCGCCCGTAAAGAGCGGGCTCGGCCGCCACTCGCCGCCGATGGAAAGGTCATACCGCTCGCCGTCGTAAAAGCCGCGCCCGCCGACGCTCCCGAAGATCGAGACATCGCGGGACTCGGCGGTGCCAAACCGCAGGCTGCCGCCGACGGTGTCGTAGGTATCGGGCGCGATCGTGACGCCGTCCACGATCTCGAACGGCTCGTTGAGGTTGTCGCGCTCGACCTGAAACTCGGCAGAAACGAAGTCGCCCTGAGCCGACCGGAGCGTCACCTCGGGCAGCTCGAACTCCGCCGTCCGCACGGTGTCCCTCTCGTTGGTAAACACGTCGGCCGTCACACCGATATCGATCTCGCGAAGGATCGAGCTCTCGGGCCGGCGGTGGGTCCGCGTCACCGAAAGGATGTGCTCCCTCTCGCCGGTCCGCGCGACGAACCCGAGCCCGGGACGGAAGTTATCGTCCACGTGCCCGACAAAGCCGAAGACGCGCCACGCGTCGGACGTGTAGTTCACCCGCCCGCCGACCGCGTAGCCGAAGTCCTCTTCTTCGCCCGTCGGATCATCGCGTGTGCCCTGCGCCCAGCCTGTCACGGTCAGGGCGCCCCCCGCGAAGTCGGTCTGCACGAGATTGAAATCGGCCCCGAGCAGCGTGTTGTTGCCTCGGGCGTCCGGCCGCCCGTTGGTCGCGATCAGGCCGACGGTCGACCTGTCGAGCACGTCGCGGACGACCCGCGCCACGCCCAGGTTCTTTCGGCCCAACTCGTCGTCGTCCTGCATCTGCACGTTGAGCACGCCGAAGCGCGTCCGCCCCGCGCGGCCCGTCACCCGCGCACCAGCCAGGATGTCCCGCTCCGTGCCGCCGACGATGCCGATCCGCCTGCTGAAATACGGCCTCGGGCTGCGGTTGATCCCGCCGAACTCGAACACGCCCGCGTCCTCCAGGAAGAAGTCGCGACGCTCCTCGAAAAACAGCGGGAACCGCGTCAGGTTCACCCGCCGCTCATCGACCTCGGCCTCCGCGAAATCGGTATTGACCGTCACCGCGGCGCTGATCTTGGGCGTCACACGATAAAACAGATCGAAGCCCGCCTCCGTTTCGACGCTGTCGCCAGCGAAGTCGCCCCGGACGAGACCGAACGGCGTCAGGGTGATGCCCCGCCCCTGCCGCGGCGTGCCGTCGAAGCCCTCGAGCACGCCGGCGGTATCGAGGTCGGTCACGTCCCGCTCGCGCCTCGCGCCCGACCATCGCACGATCTCTCCGGTCCGCGGCTCGCGACGCTCGACGTTGAAGCCCCACGATGCCGAGCTCGGATCAAACGGGATCGACTTGAACGGGATCGCGAACTCCGCGGACCACCCGCCGCCCTCCGCATCGGGCGTCACGCTCGTCTCACCGCGCCAGATGCCGTTCCACTCGAAGCTCTGTCGATCGCCCTCGAGGATCGCGTCGATCCGCGCACCGCCCGCCGCCAGCGCGAACAAGTAACCGTTCCGCCCATCGACAAAGGGGTCGAACACGACGAGCACCGTGTCGTCGCCATCGAGGCTGCCGTCACGCGCCATCTCGACCGCCCTGACCCCGCCGTCGTCCTCGCAGCGCACCGCGATGTAGAGCGTGTCGGCGTCAAACGCGGCCCGCACCACCGTCCGGTGCTCCGGCGATGCGCCGGTTACGGGCTCGACCTGCACAAACGAGTCTGAGCCCGGAGCGACCTGCCAGACTGCATCGTTGAGCCGACCGTCGATCGTCGGCGGGGTGTCCGTCTTGGTGAGCGCGAGCGATGGCTGCCCCAACGAAGCGGGGCCGGCCGAGAGCGCACACATCACGGCGATCGTTCGGAGCACGGCGATGCTAGCCGGGCCGATCCGCCGATCCGCCGATCCATCCTTCCGGCGGCGTACAGGCGTGTCAGCCGAGCTTGAACTGGCCGACGAGCGATCTGAGCTGCTCCGCCTTGGACGAGAGCCGGCTCGCCGAGCTCGACGCCTCGGTCGTGCCGCGCGTCGCCTCCGATGCCGCCATGCCGATCTCGGTGATGCCGCGGGTCACATCGTCCGCCGCCCGCGCCTGCTCTTCCGCGGCACGCGCGATCTCTCTGATCATCGAGGTCACCTGCCGCGTGCCCGAGACGATCGACCGCAGGCTCTCGCCCGCGCTGCCCGCGAGCTCGACGCCGCGAGCGACCTCCTCCGTGCCCGTGTTCATCCGGCTCACCGCCGTCGAGGTCTCGCTCTGGATCGCGCTGATCGACTGCCCGACCTCTTGCGTCGCGTGCTGCGTCCGCTCTGCGAGCTTTCGGACCTCATCGGCGACCACGGCGAACCCGCGCCCGTGCTCGCCCGCGCGGGCCGCCTCGATCGCCGCGTTCAGCGCGAGCAGGTTCGTCTGCTCCGCGATGTCGTTGAACACGTCGATGATCGCGCCGATCTGCTCGCTCCGTTTGCCGAGCTCGCTGACCGAGGCCGCCGAGCCACGCACCGCGTCATCGATCGAGCTCATGCCCGATACCGTCTCCTGCACGACCTCGCCGCCGCTGCTCGCGAGCGAAGTCGATTCTTCGGCCTGATCCGATGCCCGCTCCGATTGCTCCGCGACCTGCCGCACGGACGCCGTCATCTCCGTGATCGCCGCCGAGATCTGCTCGACCTGGCTCGACTGCATCCGCATGCCGCCGGCGATGTCCTCGCTGCTCGCGCAGATCTGCGTGCTCGCGCTCGCGACCTCCTGCGAAGCGGTCATCACGTCGCCGATCACCTCGCGGATCGACCGGTGCATCGCGTTGATCGACTCGCCGAGGTCCTCAAACTCGTCGCCCGACCTGATATCCAGCGGCTCGAGCGCCAGATCTTTCGCCGCGAGCGATCGGGTAAACGCCGTGACCTGTGCGACCGCGCCGATGATCTGCCTGCTCAGGACGATCGCGATCATCGATCCGATGGCGATCGCCCCTGCCGTGGTCCACGTCACGATCGTGACCATCGCACCGGACGCCGCTTCGGCGCCCGAGATCGCAGCCGACTTCTCGTCCTGCGACGCGTCGACGATCTCGCCGATGAGCGAATCCGCCCGCGCGGCCAGCGGCGCCACCGTGTTCAGGCAGATGTTCTCGCTCACGCAAAAGCCCGGCTCGCCCCGCACCGCGACCGCCCGGTTGGCCAGACGAAGAAACTCCGCCCGAGCCGCCAGGTATGCATCGAAGCGCTCCTGCTGCTCGTTGTTGAAGAGCGACGTCATCGTCATGAGATGATCGACCGACGCCTGGCACGCGCCGACGCATGACGTGACCGCTTCGAGATCCGCGGCCTCGCCCGAAGCCAAGTACTGCGCGATCGCGTACCGCGATTTGAGCAGGTGTCCCTCCGCCGCAGCGACCCGGCGCACGAGCTCTTTGCGGTCTTGCGACGCATCGAGCCCCGCCTCGATCTCAAGGATCGCCTGCAGATTGTCCAGGATCGCCGCGCCGTAGGGGGCAGCATCGATGTAAAAGAGCGTGTCGGCAGGATGATCGGCCGGCGTGTGCGACACGCTCCCGATCTCGTCCTGCGCGACGCGAAGTTCTGCAAGGACCTCCCGGCACTCGGACCACGAAGACCGCAGCGCAGCGTCGTCCCAGCCGGCGGCGAGCGCGTCCATCTGCGCAGCGGCCCCGTCGATCGTCTGCCAGGTCTGCACGCGCTCGTCGGTCAGCGCCTCCAGGCCCAGAATCATGTAGCCCCGGTGCATCGAGAGCGCGTGGTGGATCTCGCCCTGAAGCGTTAGGCCGAGCTCCACCGCGGGCACGCTCGTCTCGAAGACACCCGCCGTCCGCTCTGCCACCGACGAAGACTGCACCCGCACGACCGCGGCCAGCACGACCACCATCGCCAGCACGAGGCCGAAACTTCCAACGAGCTTGGTTCTGATCCGCAGCTTCATCCGTGCACACTCCTCGGGGTCGTGGCCTCTCGGCCGCTCTCTCGCTCTGGATCTCTCTCTCCGTGTGGGTAAGGAGTCGGCGGTCTAGATTCGGTGGTCGACGGGAATCCCGCACTGCGCCCGATCGGGGCGCGCCGTCGCATCGGCAGCACACCCGATCAGGGTGCCGCTCTAAGATCACCCGTGGGCGAGCAGCACGAAGACCCGAAGCACACCGAAACCCGCGAAGAGCGTCTTGCCCGCCTGCTGGCCGAAGCGAAGTCGCTCCCGTCCGTTCCGGGTGTCTACCTCATGAAGGACGCCGCGGGCGTGGTCGTCTACGTCGGCAAGGCGAGCCGGTTACCAGACCGCGTCTCGAGCTATTTCGTGCCCTCGGCCGACCTCGGCCACAAAAAGCAGCCCATGCTCGACATCGTCACCGGCTTCGACACCATCGAGTGCGAGACCGAGTGGGAGGCCCTGCTCACCGAGAACCGCCTCATCAAAGACACCCGCCCGCGCTTCAACGCCAGGCTGATCGACGACAAGTCGTTCCCGTATCTTGTCGTGACGCAAAGCGAGGACTACCCGCGCGTCTTCGTCACCCGCAATCCGGGCGGCGTCGACGACAAGGGCGATCGCCACCCCTACATGAAAAACGCCAAGATTTTCGGGCCATTCACCAACGCCGGCGCGCTGCGCGAGGCCGTGCAGATCCTGCAGCGGGTCTTCAAGTTCCGCACCTGCAAGCTCGACATCGAGGCGGGCCACTCCAAAAACCGGTACTTCCGCCCCTGCCTGCTCTACTCCATCGGCCAGTGCACCGCGCCCTGCGCCGACAAGATCATGCCAACCGTCTACCGCCAAGACATCGACCGCTTCACGCGTTTCCTCGGCTCGAAGCGAAGCGCCATGCTTCGCGAGATGCGCGTCGAGATGAAACAGGCCTCGGCCGAGCTCGACTTCGAAGCCGCCGCCACCCTCCGCGATCAGATCAAAGCCATCGAACGCCTCGACGACCGCGCCAGCACACGCGACGGCTGGCAGCCGGAAACCGAAACCAGTGTCGGGCTGGGATACGTCGACCCCATCAAAGGCGCCAAGAGCCTGCAGAAAACCCTCGCCCTCGACGAGCCCATCCGCTGCGTCGAGGGCTTCGACATCGCCCACCTGCAGGGCAATGAGACCGTCGGCAGCAAGGTCTGCTTCATCGACGGCAAGCCCTTCAAAGACGAGTACCGCCGCTACAAGATCGGCAGCGTCGACAACGACGACTACCGCGCGCTGCAGGAGGTCGTCTCACGCCGCTACCGCGAGGCCGGCAAGGGCCACGAGCTCTACCCCGAGGTCATCCTCATCGACGGCGGCCTGGGCCAGCTCAACGCCGCGATGGAAGTCTTCGATGCCCTCGACGTGCACCCGCCCATGGTCGTCGGGCTCGCCAAAAAGGAAGAGCTGATCTACGTGCAACGCCGCACCGAGCCGATCAAGCTCGGCCGCGAGAACCTCGGCCTCAAGCTCCTGCAGCAGGTCCGCGACGAGGCCCACCGCTTCGCCCAGCACTACCA
>JBCBNT010000065.1:0-16542 GCA_039821685.1 Planctomycetota bacterium
AGTGGGCTGAGGCTCAAGCGAAGCAATAAACTGGCTGGTGAGGCAACATGTACCGGCTGAGCTATTGAACTCACGTACGAAGTACCAAAGAAATTTGTTGGATTTGTCACGCCTGGTGTGGAGCTTAAGTTGCCGAATGCTATCTGTCGTCGAACGCCAGATGCTCCGAACTCGATGGCCCGTCCATCTGCGCCAGTCGACGTAACCAATACAACTGCTCCTACCGAGCCGCCCGCTCCGACATCGATACCTTCTACGCCTCTCACGATTTCATCGGGCGATGCGGTTGGTTGCAACATCGCATCGTCGCCGACGACGTACTCTGCGACGACTGTCTGTGCAGTGCCAGTACTGTCAAGTCGTCGAACGAAGAGCCCGTCCTTGCCACCGGAGACTGTTGTGTTGACATCTTCGAGCTCTGCCACAAATGCGATGACGCCATCGTCACCATGGACATGCTCGTTATCATCAGCGCCAACATCAACGTATATAAGCCCCGGCCGTCCTGGGACCGGATCTCCTTCGATTGCAATCGGAGTTAAGACGCCGTCTAGCGTCGCCCAAAGTCCATCGCGTTGGAACCCGACTGGGCCGATTGTCGCGACGAAGGAGACATCGTCTAGCTTCCCGATCTGCGGTGGTCCAAAGCTGGCAAATGTCTCCCCGTTCGTACCGCCTGGCGCGACTTGACCTTCAAGTGCGATCAAGTCGTAATTGGGCTTGGTGACGGTGCATTGTCCCAAGGCAGTTCCTGCAAGCGATACAAATAAAACGGCCGAAAGTTCTGAAATGGGTTTCATGCAGACCACTCCATTCTATCCGTGAACACGTATCCGAAACTGTTTCGGATTCTGTCCACTGGTACGCTATACCCCGGGTAGGGTTCGATAAAATTGTCCTTCCAGTGACTAGATGGCTTTCAACTTATTCCGTCTCATGGATCGCGATCTGCCAATACCCCACATCCACCCGCCGCCCGAACTTCTCCCCGATCCCCGGAAACAGCGCCACCCGCTCCATCCCCATCGCCTCGTGCAGCCGTTCGCTCGCCGGGTTCGGCAGGCTGATGCCCGCGATCACATGCCGATACCCCTGCTCGCGGATGAGCCGGAAGAGCTCGTCGTACAGCATCCTCCCGACGCCGCGCCCGCGGGCGTGCTCGGCGATGTAGATCGTCGTCTCGACGGTGTGCCGGTACCCGTCGCGCTTGTTCCAGGGCTTGACCATCGCCCAGCCGGCAACCCCACTTTCATTAACTGAGCCCTGCTCGCTCTCGGCGACGAGCCACGGGTAGGCGTCGCTCGCCTGCTCCATCTCGCCCCGCATCTCCGCGACCGGCCTCGGCTCGTGCCACAGGCTGGCGTCGGTATGCTCGATGGCGTGGTTGAAGATCGCCGTCACGGCCTCGGCGTCGAAGATCGTCGCGTGTCGCACGTGCATACGAACAGCGTACGATCTTGGCGTGAACCGGGACTACCGCGTCATCGTGATCGGCGGGGGCCACGCGGGTGTCGAGGCCGCGTGGGCCGCTGCCAACCTGCTGGATGAGGCCTCGTCCGTCGCTCTGGTCACGCTCGACCCGGCCACCATCGGCGTGATGAGCTGCAACCCGGCGATCGGCGGCCTCGCCAAGGGCCAGCTCGCTCGCGAGGTCGATGCGCTCCACGGCATCATGGGCCTCGCCGCCGATGCCAGCGGCATCATGTTCAAAGAGCTCAACACGAGCCGGGGCCCGGCGGTCCGAGGCCCGCGTTGCCAGAACGACAAAGAGGCCTACGCCGAGGCGGTGCAGCGGCTCATTGCCTCACGCGTCGAGATCGATGTCATCGCGGGCGCGGTCGATGATCTCATGATCGAGTCCGGCAGAGCGGTGGGGGTGCGGGTCAGCCCGCCGCAGACGAAGAAGCCCCTGAGCGCGTCGAGCGCGTGCATCGCCGCGGCCGAGGCGGCGGGGCGTGAGCACGCGTTCGAAGCGCCTGCCGAGCCCACGGAGCTCCGCGCGCCGGCAGTCGTACTCACGACCGGTACCTTCATGCGGGGCCTGATGCACACGGGCGACGATCGCACACCCGGCGGCCGGCACGGCGAAGCGCCCGCCGTCGGCATCAGCAAGACGCTGCGCGATCTCGGCTTCGAGCTCGGCAGGCTCAAAACCGGCACGCCGCCGAGGCTCGACATCAACACCATCGACTGGCAAGGCCTGCCCGCCCAGCACGGCGACGCCGAGCCGATCCCCTTCAGCGATCTCACCGATCCGGCGAGCTTCCCGCAGCTCGAGCAGATCAGCTGCCGGCAGACGCACACGACGCCGTTCATCCATGACCTCATCCGCGCAAACCTGCACCGCGCGCCCATTTTCTCGGGCCAGGTCGACGGCACCGGCCCGCGCTACTGCCCGTCGATCGAAGACAAGGTCCATCGGTTCGACCGCGATCAGCACGGCGTCTTTCTCGAGCCGGAGAGCCACCGCCTGAACTCGGTCTACTGCAACGGCATCTCGAGCAGCCTGCCGAGGGACGTGCAGATGAAAGTCGTCAGGGCCATGCCGGGCTGCGAACGCGCCGAGGTGCTGCGGTTCGGCTACGCCGTCGAGTATGACTCCGTCTTGCCGCACCAGATCCTCGCAACAGGCATGACCAAACGCTTCGAGGGGCTCTTTCTTGCCGGCCAGATCAACGGCACAAGCGGATACGAAGAAGCCGCGGCCCAGGGCCTGGTCGCCGGCATCAATGCCGTGCGATACGCAGAAGGCTCGCTCGAGTGGGTGCTCGGTCGCGATCAGGCGTACATCGGCGTGCTCATGGACGACCTGGTGACCAAGACGCCCGTCGAGCCGTACCGCATGTTCACGAGCCGGGCGGAGCACAGGCTGCTGCTGCGGGCCGACAACACCGCCGATCGCCTGACACCGATCGCGCGCGACCTGGGCCTGCTCACGGGCGAGCTCGGCCGCCGCCGCGCCCGCCGCTTCGAAGACCGCACCGCATCGCTTGAAGCGCTCCGCGCGCAGGTCGAACGCTCAAAGGTCGAAGGCGATCCGCTCGTGCGATGCATCAAGCGGTCCGAGTTCACGGAAGACGACTTCGCCCGAGCAGCGGGAGAGGAGCACCCGCCGGGAATCCGCCGCACGGTCTTCGCCGACCACAAGTACGCCGACTATGTCGTGCGGCAGCACAACCAGATCAGGCGGCAGCGCGAGCTGGAGACCAAGCGCATGCCCGTGCTCGAGTTCGCCTCGATCCGTGGGCTCCGCGCCGAGGCGGCGGCGGCGCTCGATCGCTTCACGCCCAGCACCTTCGGCCAGGCGAGCCGGCTTGAGGGTGTCACGCCCGCCGACCTGTCGCTCATCGCCGTGCACGCGAAGCGGCGATCCGACGCTGCGATCGGGAAGGAACCCGACGCATGACGCTGACACTCGCCGCGGGCGGCAACGCCCAGGTCATGCTCGATCTGCTGCTGGTGCTCGCGGCTGCGGCGACCGTGAGCCTGATCGTCCGACGGCTCAAGATCGCCGCGATCGCCGGCTACCTTGTCGCGGGCGCTGTCTTCGGCCCCAACGCCATCGGCCTGATCTCCGATTCCGAGAGCATCGCGAGCATCAGCCAGATCGCCATCGTCATGCTCATGTTCGGCATCGGGCTGCACCTTGATCGCTCCGACCTGCGCGCGGGCCTCGCCCCGATCCTCGCCATCGGCGCGCTCTCGACGATCGGCACCACCGCGATCGGCACGCCGATCGCCAAGCTCTTCGGCATGCACTGGCCCGCTGCGCTCACCGTCGCGACCGCCGTCGCCATGAGCTCGACCGCCGTCGTGCTCCGCACGCTCCAGCAGCGACGCGAGCTCCGGCAGGCCCACGGGCGCATCGCCTTCGGAACGCTCATCACGCAGGACATGGCCGTCGTCATCATCCTCGCGGGCATGCCCGTCGTCGCCGGCTGGGCCAAGGCGGCGCAGGGCATCGAGACCGTCGGCGGCGAGCCGATCCAGATCGCCACGCTCGTCACCAAGTCCGCCATCACGATCGGGCTGATGGCGCTCATGATCGTCGCCGGGCTCACGCTGCTCCCGAAGCTGCTCGCCGAGGCGGCCCGCGACTCCTCGAACGAGACCTTGCTCGTGCTGTCCGCCGCGTTCGGCCTCGGCGCCGCGGTCCTCACCGCCTACCTCGATCTCAGCCCCGAGCTCGGCGCGTTCCTCGCCGGCTTCCTGCTCGCGGGCACGCCCTTCCGCTTCCAGCTCTCGGGCCAGATCGGGCCGATGCGCGACCTCTTCATGGCGGTCTTCTTCACCGCCGTCGGCCTGCAGCTCGATATCGGGGCGATCGCCGGCATCTGGTGGGTCGTGCTGATCGGCTTCGCGCTCGTGCTCGGGCTCAAGCTCTTCACGATCGCCGGGAGCGCGTGGCTGCTCGGCGCCCCGCCCGCGGTCGCCCTCACGACCGGCATCACGCTCGCCCAGGCCGGAGAGTTCACGCTCGTCGTGCTCGGCTTCGCGACCGCTGCCGGCATCTTCGACGGCAACCTGATGATCGTCCCCTCCGCGATGATCGCCGTGGTCTTCCTCTCGCTGCTCGTCACGCCGCCGATGATGGCGGTTTCGCGGTCGTGGGGCGCGGTCGCCTCCGGCTGGCCGCAGGCCCCGTGGTTCCGCCGCGCCTCCCTTGCCCGCGCATCCCAAGACGCCGCGGACGACAAAGCCTACCGCGTCGTCGTTGCCGGCTTCGGTCCCGTCGGCCGCTCGATCGTCGATAAGCTCGTCGCCCGCGGCGTGCGCGTTTCCGTCATCGAGCTCAACCGGAAAACCGTCGAAAGGCAGACCAGCCTCGGCCGGAGCATCGTGTACGGCGACGTGACCAACCCCGAGGTGCTCGAGTCCGCCGGCATCGCGCAGGCCGACGCCGTCGTCCTGACCATCCCCGATGACGACGCCATGCTCCGCGCCTGCAAAGCGATCCGAGGCATCAACGCATCGGCCTTCATCGCCGCGAGGACAAACTTCCTCTCCAAAGCGTTCCTCGCCAAAGAGCTCGGGGCGAACCACGTCACCGTCGAAGAACTCGCCACCGCCGAGGTGATGGCCTCGCAGGTCCTCGGCTGCTTCGACGCCAACGTGCTCAGGCCCGCGGCTCAGAGCGGTGAGAGCCCGGAGGCATCAAGCGAGGCAGCAGCAACAAACCAGGACAGCGAACCGGTCACCCGCGCGTCGTCTTGAATCTGCGCTCTCGCGCCGATCCGACGCAGCGGCCCGATCCGCCCGTTTGCCTTGGTGTCCTGCTCAGTCGGGGATCGAGTTCAACTCGTCGCGCAGGATCGCTGCGAGGCGGTAGTTCTCTTGGCTGACCGCGTCGTCGAGACGCTTGCGGAGCTCGGCCTTCTGGCTGACCGGCAGCTTGGGCATCAGCGCCTGCTTCATGCTCTGCAGCACCTGCACCTCGTTCGACCGCTCGAACATCTCGGCGTGCCCGATCCCGTCGAAGTGCCGACGCAGCGCGTCGATCCCCTCGTCGATCGCCGCGACCGCCGCCTTCGGCTCGTTGTCCCGCAGCGCCATGCTCGCGAGCGCCCTCGCCCGCATCATCGTCACGTGCGATCGCGTCGGGGCGACCGACTGCCGATCCTCGTCCGACTCCGCGTACCGCTCGATGACATCCAGAACACGGAGGTTCCGCGTCGTATCTCGCACCACACGCTCAAAGTCTTCGAGCGCCAAGAGCGCGAGGTAGCGGTGGTAGTACTGGATCGCCTCGTCGCGCAACGCCGCGACCTGCTCGCGGCTCAGCCCGGCCGCGTCGTCATCATCCGATCGCCTTGGCGGCGGCAGCGGCCCCTCGACCAGATCCTCCTCCGGCGGCGAGGACGAAGACGCCGGGGGATCGATCGGACCGGGGCCCGATTCCGGCTCGCCGTCGGCCGGGCCCTCGAACTCGCCCTCCATCTGCGCCTCGACCAGATCGAGCAGGCTCTCAAACCCGTGCGGGCGTTGGCCGTCCGGTCGGCCATCGAGGTGCATCTGGAGCAGACCCAGGTCGAGCCTGACCTGCACACGCTGCGCCCCGTCGGCGCGCTCGATCAGCCGAACGTTGATCCGGCCCGCCTCGTAGGGCCATTCACCGAGTAGTTGGCTGATATCGGTGTCCATCCGACAGGATGCCCTCCCTCTGACTCCCACGTGCTTACCCGCATGCCCACCGAACGCCGGGGCCTTTGCGGTGTCCGATGTCACTCTACGCAAGCTAGCGACCCCACTCCCGGGATCATCGAGCCGATCCGCCCGGCCAAGGCACCATTCCGCACGCAAATAAAGCTTTATCGGCCCGTCAAGATTGCCCTTTGCACCCACATTTTCGTAGCAAACCGACCACGCCTCCGGCTAAACTCACAACGCGGTTTGGAGCACATGCCGCCCTTTCAGCCGGACGCGTCGGGGGTCGATGGAACCCTCAGCGAGGATGGTGCGCAAGGGGGCATGGCTGACATTCCCGGCGGGCCGCGAACCTTGCCGGGACGAGTGGAGTCAAGGGCCGGGTCATCGGTCCATGGCGGAAGGTGGGATCCGTGGAACGAGCTACCGGTGCAGCCCGATCGGGCCGAGCGAGCGTGCAGTCCGAACTGCAGCTCTACCTAAAGGCGATCGCCAAGACGCCATTGCTCACCGCTGAGCAGGAGCGAGAGCTCGGCTGGCGCATCATGAACGATTCGTGCCCGGAAGCCCGCGATCACATGATCCGAGCGAACCTGCGGCTCGTCGTTGCCATCGCTAAAAACTACGCCAACAGAGGCCTGCCGCTCTCCGATCTGATCGAAGAGGGCAACGTCGGGCTGATGCGCGCTGTCGAGGGCTTCGACCCTTCCCAGGGCGCCCGCTTCAGTACCTACGGCTCGTGGTGGATCAAACAGGCCATCAAACGCGCGCTCATGAACGCGACGCAGCCCATCCACGTGCCCGCCTACATGGTCGAGCTCATCGCCAAATGGAAGGCCCACAGCCGGACGCTCGAAGCAGAGCTGGGGTATCCGCCGAGCATCGAAGACCTCGCCAAGGCCATGGATCTCCCGATCAAAAAGGCCAAGATCATCAAGCGGGCGATCAAGGCTTTCCAGACGTCCAACCAGCAGCCCATGGGCGAAGACGGCGACCTTTCCAGCTTCGCCGAGATGATCTCGGATCACCGCGCCGGCTCCCCGGCCGACTCAACACTCCGAGATGAGGAGATCTCGATCCTCCGCCGCCTGCTCGAAACCATCGACGAGCGAGAGGCGGAAATCCTGACCCTCCGCTTCGGGCTCGACGGCCAAGAGCCCATGACGCTCAAAGACATCGCCGGCTCCGTCGGCCTGAGCCGAGAGCGCGTCAGGCAGATCGTCGAAGAAACGCTCGCGAGGCTCCACGGCCAGATCACGGGCAATACATCCGACGAACCGTCGAGCAGCTCGACCGCTGGGCCCTCGCTCCGCCTCGCGGGCGCCTGATCCTTTCAACGCCGCCTCTCACCAGGCATCCCAACGCGACCGCATCGGCACGAGACGCGCTGCGCCCATGACTGGTCGAGGTGGGCGGCTCTTCGCGTGACCATTCGGACATCGAAAAGGGTCCGGAAAGCCGTCTGCCCCCTATCATCGCTTCCCCGGCGCGAGCGTTCGCAGCCGGCCCTTCGCTCGAAGCCTGATTGGGGCCCATCCGCATGATCAACATGATCAGCCACTTCCGCGCCGCCATGCTCACGGCAGCCCTGACGCTCACCGCTGCCCCCGCCACGGCGGATTCATTCGTCGATGCGATCAACGAGGCCCTGAGCCGGGTCGCTGAGGACCGACGGAGCGACCTCGTCGTGCTGCCGGCCCTCATCGAGATGTCAGCGCCGCCCGAGCTCGTCATGCGGAGGCCCGACGTCGCGGGCCTGATCTCCCCCGCGGGCCCGCTCTGGGACGACGCGACGGCATGGGCCTCGGCCGAGCCGCAGCAAGGCGTCCTCGATGCGATCGTCGAGGTGACGGAAGAGACGAACCCCCGCCGCGCCATGCGATTCGCGCTGCCCTACGGCATCGGCGCCGTGCCCACCGCCTTCATCCGCGCGGGCGTGCACGCCGAGCTCGGTGACCCGCCGACCATCGCCTCCGCCCAGCTCGGCTACATGCCGCGCTTCGTGTGGACCGCGGTCCTGGTTGATATCGAAACGAGCCGGCTGATCGAAGAGGGCGACCCGGAGAAGGCGATCGAGCTGAACATCCATCTCGCCCGATTCGCGCGGCAGATCGCAGACCGGCAGCTCGGCGAAGAGGTCGAATGGGCCTACAGCACGATCGCCCGCGCCATGCGTCGGATCCGCGATGTGGTCTACGTCGACAGCAAGAACGACGCAAAGCTCTCGAGCGCCTTCCTCATCGAAGTCGTCGAGGGCATCGACGTCGATCGCGGCCTCTACCGCGTCGACCGGTTCAGGCTGCCCGAGGGCGACCGTCAGGCGGCGCTCCAGCTTGTCGAGCGGGTGTTCAACGGCTCGGGCCGGCCCGATCCCGCCGTGTTCCCGACCGCCATGGCCCAGATGGCAGCCACCGCCCGGCCGCTCCGGCTCTTCGCCGAGGCGGGCCGCTGGTCCGGCGAGCTCTCCTCGCACGCCTCGGCCGACGAGACCCGCCGCATGATCGACGGTATCTTCAACGACTGGAACACCCGTTGGAGCTTCGACCCGTTCGACCCCATCCAGTCGAGCCGGTCGGTCTACCGGAGCATCGGCGATCAGGCTCAGGGCTTCGCCGTTGTCACAGAGTCGGTCCCCGATCTCGGCACGCTGATCGCTCTGCGGAAGGTCGTGCAGGTCGAGACCGTCGGCACGCGGTGCGCCCTCGCGAGCCAGGCGCTCACCATCGCGACCGGCGCCCGTGCATCGACCCTCGCCATCCTCAGGCCCCGCTACATCGATGACCTGGGCGTCGACCCCTTCAACCCCGACGTCGACCTCAACAACCGGCCGGAGCTGCTCTACTTTGTCCCCGAGCGCGACGACATCCGCGGCGAGGTCCACCGGATGAACATCGAGCCGCCGATCGATGCGCCGTTCAGCGTCGTGCTCACCGACGACGACTTTGTGATCTATTCGCCCGGAGGCAACGGCGCCGACGAACGGGCCGTCAACGTATCGACCAACCCCGAGGCCGCCTTCGGCGACTACCTCATCTGGCCGCCCGTGATCAGCCTCGCCCGCGACTACCTCGAGCTCAGCGGCGAGAGCCGCTAGCACCAACGCCCGCCGGCGGAATACCGCCGACGCCCGCGGCGTTCCGCCACCACGCAGGAGACAACGATGCCAACCGCCGAACAGACCGCCGAACAGACTGCCGTCCACAAGCTCGTCATCATCGGGTCGGGCCCCGCCGGCTGGACCGCCGCGATCTACGCCGCCCGAGCGCAGCTCGACCCCGTCGTCTACATCGGCGTCCCCAAGCAGGACCCCGGCCCCGTCCTCCCGGGCGGCCAGCTCATGCTCACCACCGATGTCGAGAACTACCCCGGCTTCCCGGAAGGCGTCACCGGCCCCGACATGATGGACAAGTTCCAGAAGCAGGCCGAGCGCTTCGGCACCACCGTTATCAAGCGTGATATCGCCCGCGTTGACTTCAAGAGCGACCCCACCACGCCGCACGAGCTCACCACCGATCAGGGTGATGTCGTCCGGGCCCACACCGTCATCATCGCCACCGGCGCTACCGCCAACTGGCTCGGCCTTGAAAACGAGCTCCGGCTCGCCCAGACCGGCGGCGGCGTGTCGGCCTGCGCCGTCTGCGACGGCGCAATGCCCGCCTTCCGCGACAAGCCGCTCGCCGTGGTCGGCGGAGGCGACACCGCTATGGAAGAAGCCACCTACCTCACCAAGTTCGCCAGCATGGTCCACGTCATCCACCGCCGCGACGAGCTGCGCGCGAGCAAGGTCATGCAGGAGCGTTTCATGTCCAAGCCCAACGCGACGGTGGAATGGAATAAGGTCGTCGTCGATGTCATCGGCGAGAAGACTATCGAAGCCGTCGAGCTCGAGGACACCCAGACCGGAGAGCGCTCCCGCCTCGAGGTCTCGGGCCTGTTTGTCGCCATCGGCCACACGCCGGCGGTCCGCTTCCTGCAGGAGTCCGGCCTCGAGTTCGAGGATGACGGCTACCTGAGCCTCAAGTCACGCTCGAGCGCGACGAACATCCCGGGCGTCTTCGCCGCGGGAGACGTCGCCGACGCCAAGTACCGCCAGGCGATCACCGCCGCCGGCATGGGCTGCCAGGCAGCGCTCGATGCAGAGCACTGGCTCGGCGAATACGACCTGAACTGACCAAAGAAACAGCGGGCGATGCCTGAGCACCGCCCGCTGGTCATCTTGCGGATGGTTCGTCGTCAACTCGCGGGGACGATTAGCCGCCGCGGGCTTTGAAGACCTCGAGCGACTTCGCCAGCTCGGCCTTCAGCTGCCCGTCCCCCGCGTTCGCGACCGCCCGCTCCTGCGTCTCGATCGCGTTGTCGTACTCGCCCAGGCGGTAGTACGCCCACGCGAGCGTATCGAGCGTCGAGGCGTCGTCCTTGTTCATGCGACGCAGCGCGTCGGTCGCCATGTCCCGCGCGACGCCCGCAGCTGCCTCGCTCCAGCCCTCGTTCTCAACGATCCGCCACGCGACGCCGTTGAGAGCCGCCGGATCGGTCAGCTTGCCCTCGTCGAAGAGCGCCGCCGCGAGCCGCGTCGCTCGGTCGGTGTCCGTGCCGGCGACCTTCATGAAGTGCGCGTACCACGCGCGCTGCATCGGCGCTTCTCGCGCCTCGGCCATGTCCCATCGATCGTTCACGATGTCGTCGACCACGCCCGGCAGCGACGGGTCGGTGCCGTAACCGACCCAGGCCACGTTGCCGTCTCGGCCGACGATGATCGCCGTCGGGATCCCTTGCTGGCCCGACGCGCGGAGCCACGAGTCAGCCATCGCGCCGTCGTCGTCGACCGCGATCGTGTACCGCATCTCGTCGTCGCGCTTCTCGACAAACCCCGACACGTGCTCGATCAGCGCGTCGCCCTCGGGGCGCTCGAGCACCGACACAGCGAGCACCGTGAAGTTATCATCCGCGTACTTCTCCTGCATCTCCGTCAGCTTTGGGATCGACGCGATGCAGGGCCCGCACCACGTCGCCCAGAAATCGACCAGGTACACCGAGCCTTCCTCAAACTCGGAGATCGGTGCTCCCTTGATAAAGGAGGCCACCTTGAGCTCGGGTGCACGGTCACCAACCGTCAGATCCGGCATCGCGACCCCGCCGCCCTGCATCGCGGCCGTCTCAGCCTTGAGCACCGCTTGGGCCGTCTGCCCGCCGAGCGCATCCTGAGCAGTCGCGCTCCCGCAGGCCGCGCCGACCGCCATGAGTACCGAAGCCGCCATCATCCGTGTCCGTCTCATCCGTTCCTCCTGGTATCCACCTGCCCGCGGATCCACGGGACACGCGGCGCTTCCGGTCAACGTTCGTGGAGCACGTGTTTCGGGCCTGAAATACCCGCACCGCCCCAATGCCTTACCCGTGAGTGTACCGGTTTGTTCCGTATCAGCCGATGGTGGCCGGCTCGCGATCAGGCGGTTCGGGGCAGGTCGAACTCACCGAAGAGCCTGTACTCCTTCCGCCGAAGGATCTGGCCCGCGAGCGTCATGTCATCGACCGCGATCGCGATCGTGGGCGTGCCGTTCGGCCTGAGCATCAGCGGATAGGCGAATCGGATATTCAGCTCCGCCGCGAGCAGGTGCAAGCAGAGCGAGCTCAGGCTGTGCCCTTTGCCGAGCTCGACGACCAGGACATCCAGATCGCTGAAGGGCAGGCCTTCGGCCCTGAGCAGATCGCGGGCGACTCGGCTGTCGTTTGTGATCAGCCGGACCACCGCATGGTCGGACGCCTCGTGCACGCTGAGCGCGCAGATCTCACACGTCGAACCATCGAAGGCCTCGACCAGATCAAACAGTTTGCCAACTTTGTTATCGAGAAAGACCGAGAACTGCGTGACCGATGGCGGGGCATAGCCCTGCATCGTTTCAGGCGGCATCGGGGTCTGGCTCATGCACGTATCCGTGTGCCGATCAGGGCGGCCGAGATCCGGCGGGTGACCACCCGCCTCTCTGAAGTGTAACAAACAAAGGCCCGTGGAACCACGGGCCCCTTGAAAGAAGGCTCAAAGATCTCGATTTCACGGAGCGGAACGCGCCGGGTGCACGACCGCTGCATCGGCTGTGGGCTTGAAAAGTCGTGGGTGAGTTGGTCCGGCCTAGGCCGAGAAGCTCGACCCGCAGCCGCACGAGCTCGTCGCGTTCGGGTTCTGGAACACGAATCCCCGACCCATAATCTCATCCTTGAAGTCCACCGTCGTGCCGTTCAAGTAGAGCAGGCTCTTGGGATCGCAGACGACCCGGATCCCGTGCTGCTCGAAGACCTCGTCGGTGTCCTTCACGGTCTCGGTCAGGTCGAGCACGTAGCTGAAGCCGCTGCAGCCGCCACCCTTGACGCCCACACGGAGCGCGACGGTTTCGCGGTTGAGCTCCTGCTGCTCGACGATCGAGTTGATTTCCCGGGCGGCCGTCTCGGTAATGATCACGGTCGCGGCGGGGGAGGTTTCGGTTGCCGTTGTCATGAGTTGATCCTTTCAGGGCAGCCTGGACGTTCGCACATCCTGGTCAGCTCCATCGGAGTATATCGCACCAACCGGGGCATTTGTTCATTCGAGCCCTGGAGTCACCATCGAATCGTCCCGAGGCCGGCATGGTCTGTTCCTCGGTCGACGACACGTCGGGGGGTGGGGGGGAGGGCGCGAATCTCAGTGTGCCGCAGCGGCCTTTTCGGCACCGACGCCGTTCTTGTCCTTGAAATCGGCGATCGCCGCCCGGATCGCGTCCTCGGCGAGCACGGAGCAGTGGATCTTCACCGGCGGCAGGCTGAGCTCCTCGACGATTTCCGTGTTGCGGATCTCGAGACCTTCGTCAACCGTTCGGCCCTTGAGCCACTCGGTGGCGAGACTCGACGACGCGATGGCCGACCCGCACCCGAAGCACTTGAACTTCGCGTCCTCGATGATCCCGTCGTCAGAGACTTTGATCTGCAACTGCATGACGTCGCCGCACTCCGGCGCTCCGACGAGCCCCACGCCGATGTCCTTCCGCTCCTTGACCTCGCCCGTCGTGCCAAAGTTGCCGACGTTGCGGGGCTTCTCGTAATGGTCGATGACCTTTTCGCCGTATGCCATGGTGCTGACCTTTCGTGCCTTCATCCAGCATCGCTGGAGGTGGTGTCATGTTCTCACGCGTGATTCCACGCCCGACGGGCGATGGACGAGTTTCCTCGGGCCCGGCGGGGCCCGGCTCAAATCTTCTCAGGCCGGAAGGGACCCGGCTCAAATCTTCTCAAGCCCGGAGGGGCCTGACTCAAACTAGTGGGCTTGCCACTCGATCTTGGTGATGTCGATGCCTTCCTTGTGCATGTCATACAGCGGGCTGAGCTCGCGGAGCTTGTTGACCGCCGCGACAATCGCGTCCGCCGCGTAGTCGACTTCTTCTTCCGTGGTAAACCGCCCGAAGCTCAGGCGGAGCGAGCTGTGGGCGAGATCGTCGCCGACGCCCAGGCCCTTCAGCACGTAGCTCGGCTCAAGGCTGGCGCTCGTGCACGCCGAGCCCGAGCTCATGGCGATCTCCTTGCAGGCCATCATCAGGCTTTCGCCCTCAACGAAGCCGAAGCTGATGTTGGTCAGGTGCGGCAGACGCTTCTCGGCGTGGCCGTTGACCTGCACCGAATCGAGTCGGCTCGTGATGCTGCTCTCGAGCTTGTTCCGCAGCGCGAGCAGGCGGGCCTGCTCGGCGTCCATCTCTTGCGCGCAAAGCTCGCACGCCTTGCCGAGGCCGACGATGCCGGGAACGTTGAGCGTGCCGGATCGGTATCCACGCTCCTGCCCGCCACCCTCCTGGATCGCCACAAGCCGCACGCGGGGCCGCCGGCGACGCACGTATAACGCGCCGACGCCCTTCGGGCCGTACATCTTGTGGGCGCTCATCGACATCAGGTCGACGTTGTCCTTCGACACATCGGTCGGCATCTTGCCGACCCACTGCGTCGCGTCGGTGTGGAAGATCATGCCGCGGTCATGGCAGAGCGAGCCGATCTCGGGGATCTCGTTGATGACACCGATCTCGTTGTTGGCCCACATGATCGAGACGAGGATCGTGTCGTCCCGCATCGCCGCTTCGACCATGTCCTTGGTGAAGACTCCGTCGGGTCCGGGCTCGAGGTACGTGACCTCGAAGCCTTCCTTTTCGAGCCGCTTGCACGGATCGAGCGTCGCTTTGTGCTCGATGTTCCCCGTGATGATGTGGCCCCGGGACGCGCCCGAGCCGGCAGCAGCCTTCTCGTACATGTACGCCGCGCCCTTGATCGCGAGGTTGTTCGACTCCGTCGCGCCGCTCGTGAAAATCACTTCCTTCCGGTCGGCGCCGATCAGATCCGCGACCTGCCGCCTGGCAATATCGACCAGATCCTCGGAGTGCCAGCCGAACGCGTGGTTCCGACTGCCCGGATTGCCGTACGTCTCGTCGAACGCCGGCAGCATCGCCTCCACGACACGCGGATCGGTGCGGGTCGTCGCGGCGTTGTCGAGATACAGCGGGAAATTCAGGCTCATGCGGTCCCCCGGGCTGGCAAGGCCGGGGTTCAAACGACCCGGCGGTGCGCTTATTTAGAACGATTCCAGTTTAGGATTCGTCAGGGCGACGATCAAGATGCATACACGAGTGTGAAACCCGACGGTTTCAGCCTTATGAAGCGGGTTTGTCGTACCGCATCTCGATCCGATTGCCCCGGTCATTATGGCAGACATCGGACATGTAGGACCGAATAAGCAGCAGGCCCCGGCCGCTCGTCTTGGTGATGTTCTCGGGCGCCGTCGGGTCCGGCACCGCCGACGGATCAAACCCCCGCCCGTGGTCCTCAACGCTCACCCGGATCCTCTCCGCCGACACGTCGAATTCGACATCGACCGGCTCCTCGGGCGATGCGTCGCGGTGGCCATGACGAAACGCGTTGACGACAGCCTCTTCGACCGCCAGGCGCACGGCGAAGCACGACGCGTCCGAGTAGCCTGCCCGGCCGGCGGCCTCGGTGATCCGCATACCGAGCGCTTCGATCTCGCCCCGATCGTTGCGGATTTCGAGCGAGGCCCGGCTCGCCGCGCCTCCGCCGCCCAAGCTGGATCGGTCGGGTGATGCCACCGCCTCAGGCCCTTTCGCCATTGCCGCCGGATGAGCCGGCAGGCCCTCAGCCGATGCTCGAGACAGCGTCCTCGGTCGTGTTGTGGATCTCGAAGATCTTGTTGAGCTTCGTGATCGCGAACACCTCGTAGATCTGCGGGTCGATGTTGCACAGGCGGAGCGCGCCCGACTTCTCCCGGACCTTGTTGTTGATCGTGATCAGCTGGCCGAGCGCCGCCGACGAAAGGTGATCAACGTTCGAGAAGCTGATGACCAGCCGCGGCGGGCTGGAGCGCTCGATCACGCCGGCGATCTCCTCGCCGATCGCCTGGATGTTCGCCTCATCGAGGATGTTCCGGTCGATAAATTCGACCGTCGTGATGCCCTGATCTTCGGACATCCGGAGCCGCGATTGGCTAGACATGCGTGCGCCCTCCCGCGGCGGCGCCGATCGTGGCGTCCGCCGTGCTGCGTCGGTCGCAACAATAGCCGCACCCGGCGACCCGGGTCAGCCGCCGAAGCTGTTCCGCAGCGTGTCGCTCAAACCCGGGAAGTTCCGCTCCTCTTCCTCGGACTGGATGAGGATCGTGGGCTTGATGAGCACCAGCAGCGTCTGCTCTTCCTTGCTCTCGACGCGGTTGGTGAAGAAGCGGTTGAGCACCGGGATCTTGCTGACGACGGGCACGCCCGTCTCAACCTCGAACTCGGTCACGAGCCGCTGGCCGCCGAGCAGCACCGTCCCCTGATCGGGCACCGTGACCGTCGTCTGGATCCGGGTCACCGTCACGGTCGGCAGCTGGATGAACGACGAGGTATCCGACGAATCGACGACGTCACCGCCGACGACCGCGGTCACCGGCTGCTGCGCGAAGCCGTCGATACGCGAGACGCCCGTCTGCACGTTGAGCGTGACGTAGCGGCGATCCGAGCTGACGGTACCCTCGACCTCGAGCGTCACGCCCTCCGACACAACGCTGATCGTCGGATCGAAGCCGACCGCGGACGTCGCCACGACCGGCGCGAGCTGCGACACGAACGCGGTCTGCGTCGCGACCACGATGTTGGCGATCTGCCCGTTCGTGAACGTGAGGCGCGGGGCGGTCAGCTGCACCGAACGCCGGTCTGCCTGGGTCGCCTTCACGAGGAAGTCGACCTGGATGTCGTTCAGGAACTGGCCCGCCACACCGAGCGCGGGGGCCGCACCGAGGATCGACGTCGCGAAGTCGCCGATCGCAAGGTTTTCGGCGAGTCCGAGCGAGTTCGACCCCACGCCGATCGGGCTGAACCGGTTCGGGTTCACCACGCCCTG
>JBCBNT010000066.1:0-16081 GCA_039821685.1 Planctomycetota bacterium
AAAACCGCGACCACCGCGACCACATGGTCACCTACGCCATCTACGAGCAGGATCACCTGACGGGCTTCGCGCTCTTCTTCGAAGACCTGCACAAGCACCACTCGGACAAGGACTTCAACGACGCCGCCGTGCTGCTCTCGCTCGTGCCGACGCCGCAGGCCGCGGGCCTCGCGCTCGCGGGCCTCGGGGGCGTGGGGCTCACCGCCGCCCGCCGCCGCCGCAACAGCTGAACGAGCCGCCCCGCCGAAACCCGGCTCAACCGTACTGAGTCTCGTAGTACGACTGGTAGGCACCGCTCCGAACCCGCTCCCACCAGGAGCGGGTTTCGCTATACCACCTGACCGTATCCTCGAGCGCGCCGGGCCACGCCGAACGCGTCGGCTCCCAGCCCAGCTCGTTCTTGATCTTGCTCGCGTCGATCGCGTAGCGAAGGTCGTGCCCCGGCCGATCCTTCACGTACTCGATCATCTCGTCGCCGTGGCCCATGATCGACAGGATCGAGTGCGTGAGCTCCAAGTTACTCCGCTCGTTATTCCCGCCGACGTTGTACACCTCGCCGGAACGCCCCTTCTCCAGCACCGTCAGCACCGCCTCGCAGTGGTCCTCCACGTGCAGCCAGTCGCGCACGTTCCGGCCGTCGCCGTACAGCGGCACCTTCTTCCCATCGAGCAGGTTCGTCACAAACAGCGGGATCACCTTCTCCGGAAACTGCCAGGGCCCAAAGTTGTTCGAGCACCGCGTCGTCACCACGTCCATCTTGTGCGTGTGGTGATACGCCCGGACCATCAGATCCCCGCCCGCCTTGCTCGCCGAGTAGGGCGAGTTCGTCTGCAGGGGCGTCTCTTCGGTAAACAGCGCCGTCTTGTCGTCCAGCGGCAGCGTCCCGTACACCTCGTCCGTCGAGACGTACAGGAATCGCTTGCCACCACCACAGACAAGCTCCCCGTGCGCCCGACGCCAGGCGTCCAGCAGCACCTGCGTCCCCCGCGTGTTGCTATCAACAAACGGCCCGGAGTCCATGATCGACCGGTCCACGTGGCTCTCGGCGGCCATGTGCACCACCGCATCCACGCCCGGCAGCACCTCGTCGAGCAGCGCCGCGTCCCGCACGTCGCCCTTCACAAACGTGTACCGCTCGTCGCCCTCGATCTCGGTCAGGTTCTCGAGATTGCCCGAGTAGGTCAGCGCGTCGTAGTTCGTCACCTTCCAGCCCGGCCGATCGCGCAGGATCATCCGCACGAAGCTCGTCCCGATGAAACCAGCACCACCCGTCACCAAGACATGCATCAGAACGCCTCCAGCCGATCCAGCACCGCCGCCAGGTTCGCCCGCCAGCCCGGCATCGGGCCGACGGCTTCTTCCGTCTTGCTCACATCCAGCACGCTGTACGCCGGCCGCGCCGCCGGCCGCGGAAACTCGTCGGTCGTGCAGGGCTCGATCGCGCACTCATGCCCGAGCCCATCGCGGATCGCGCACGCGAACTCGTACCACGTGCACTCTCCGCCGTCGGTCGCGTGAAACACCCCGCGGGCCTCGCCGATCAGCAGCGACACGATCACGTGAGCCAAGTGCTCCGCGCTCGTCGGCGTGCCCCGTTGGTCGTGCACGACCTTCAGCGAATCCTTGTCGCGTGTCAGCATCGCCATCGTTCGCACGAAGTTCTTCGCCCACGGCGCGTAGAGCCAACTCGTCCGCACCACAATGTTCCGCGGGCTCGCCTCGCGCACCGCCTTCTCGCCGATCGCCTTGGTCACCCCATATACACCCACCGGGCTGTACGGCTCGTCCACGCGGTAGGGCCGCTTGGCCTTGCCGCCGAAGACGTAATCCGTCGAGACGTGCACCAGCTTCGCGCCCGACTCCGCGCAGGCCGCCGCGAGCCACGCCACGCCGTCGGCGTTCACCGCCTTCGCGGCGTCCTTGTCCGACTCGGCACCATCCACGTCCGTGTACGCCGCGCAGTTGATCACAGCTTTCCAGGGACCCGCCGCCACCGCGCCGCCGATCGAGCCGCGGCTCGTGAGGTCGAGCTGGTCAAGGCCCGGCTGCGCCAGGGCGATGCCCGCCTCACGTAGCGTCGCGCACACCGCGCGACCGAGCATGCCGTCCGCACCGATCACCAGCGTCGGCCCCAAGCCAGACCCAACCCCACCCGCGCCGCTCATCCGTGCTGCACCGTCCAGGGGAAGCCGGCCAACGCATCAAACGCCGCACGCTCTTCATCGGGCTCCGCCGCGTTGTACGTCTCGGTCACGTAGTACAGAAGCCCCGCCGGCTCATCCCCCACCGTCGCCGCGCCGTGCCAGAGCGTCGGCGGGATGATCACCGTGCCCGGCTGCTTCTCGCCGATCACCTGCACCCACGCCTCGTTGTCCGTCTCGCGCCACACCCCGACCTTCAGATGCCCACGCAAGCACATCCAGAAGTCCGTCTGCTTCTTGTGCCGGTGCCACGCCTTGATCACGCCCGGGTACTGCGTCGAGTAGTTCACCTGCCCCTTCGGGCTCAGCACACCCTGCAGCTGGTTCATGAGGCTGAACCCACGGTCGTCCGCGAAGTACTGCGCCGGAACAAACACCGGCTCGCCCTCCGCCAGCGCGCGCCGGTACCCCTCTTCGACCGTCCCATCAACACGCACGACTCGTTGAAGGCGCATCAGCCCCCTCCATCCATCTGGTTCGCGCCGCCCTCAGCCACAAACGTCGCCGCCCGGTACAGGCTCTCGTGCGTCCCCGCGTCCGTCCACCAGCCCTCGAGCACGTCGTACGTCAAGTCGCCACGCTCAAGGTACGCGTTGTTCACGTCCGTGATCTCGAGCTCGCCCCGCCCGCTCGGCGTCAGCGTCTGGCAGATCTCAAACACCGTGTTGTCGTAGAAGTAGATCCCCGTCACCGCCAGGTTGCTCGGAGGATCCGCGGGCTTCTCAATGATCTCGGTGACCCTGTCGCCATCAAGCCGGCACACACCGAACCGCTCAGGATCCGGCACTTCTTTGAGCAAGAGCTTCGCGCCGGTCCGCTGCGTGAAGAAGTCACCCGCCGCCTTGCGGATGTTCTTCTCGATGATGTTGTCACCCAGCACCACGCAGATCTTCTCGCCGTCGGCGAAGTCCTCGGCCAGCTTCAGCGCGTCCGCGATGCCGCCTTCGCCCTCCTGGTACGCGTAGGCCAGCGTCTTCAGACCCAGGTCCTTGCCGTTCTTCAGCAGTTTCAGAAAGTCACCCGCGTGCTCGCCGCCCGTGACGATTAGCACCTCATCCATGCCGGCGTTCCGCAGGCACTCGATCGGGTAGTAGATCATCGGCCGGTCGTACACCGGCAGCAGGTGCTTGTTTGTCACCAGCGTCAACGGCCGGAGACGCGTCCCCAACCCGCCCGCAAGGATGATCCCTTTCATCGGCCCCCTCCGTTTCATCGCCCCGGCCGAGTCTAGCCGGATCTGCACCTACCAATTCGGCTCGACGCCACCCCGGCCCGACCCCAGAACGCCCGATTCCGCCCGCTTTCTCACCGGAGGACACGGGCCGATGCGCTCCCCAAACACGCCCATGCCCAAACCCGGTACTCAGCCCGGCACCCGATCCGGGGAATCGCCCATACCATCGGCGACCCACCGAAAGGACCCCGCCATGCGCACCATCATCGCCTGCTTCGCCATCACAGCACCGCTCGCACTCGCCGCCTGCGACAACAACTCCTCATCGGCAAACAACCAGGGCCCCCAGCGCCGCAACCAGGCCCAGAGCCAGCTCGGCCGCACCGCCGAGATGGGACGCAACCTCGCCGACCAGATCAAGGGCCGCGACGCCAACATCGGCACCGCCGCCGCCATGGCATCCGGAGGCGACGGCCTCATCACCATCCCCGGCTTCGCATTCGCGCCCCCACCCGCTTTCACCCCGGTCACGCCCGACAACAGCATGCGCCTCGCACAGCTCGAGTCCGAAGACGTCACCGTCACCATCAGCCAAGCGGGCGGCTCGACACAGGCCAACATCGAGCGATGGGCTGCGCAGATCGTCGACCAGAACGGCAACACCGTCCCGCCCGAAGACACCTACGAACGCACCGTCGCAGGCTTCGACGCCACCGTTATCGAAACCTTCGGCGCGTACCTTGAAGGCGGCATGATGGGCACGCCCACCCGACGCGAGAACTTCGGCCTCGTCGGAGCCGTCATCGAAACGCCGGGCTCAAGCACATTCATCAAAATGACAGGACCGGCCGACCAGGTCGACGACAAGCTCACCGATTTCGACATCCTGCTCGACAGCATCCGCACAAACTGACGAAGGCCGCTCGCCCGCCTCACGCCAACCTGACGCGCGTTTCACGCGACCAGATCACCCGACCGCATCCGGTCGTACCAGTCGCGACGCCGAGCGTCCCCCAGCACCGAATACGCCTTCGCGATCCGGTCAAACACCGCCTCCGCCTCCGCCAGGTCCGAGTGGTCCGGGTGGTGCGTCTGCGCGAGCCGGCGGTACGCCGACTTGATCGCTGCAGAGTCGGCGTCGATCGCAACACCGAGGATCTCGTACAGATCCTCGATCTCCACCGCCGCTGTCACCCTCGCCGAACCGAACCCGTCGGCCGACTGCTGCGCAGCCTTCTCCTTCGCCCGGGCCTGGGCCCGAACCTGCGCCTGGGCTTGAGCCTCGTCGGCCGATCCGGCATCCACCGAGTCCGACCCGATGCAACCAAACTGCCCAAGCTGCAGCACCGCGTGCCCGACGCCGGCCCGCTGATCCACGATCTGGAACCCCGCCTCATGACGAGCGGGAAACAGCGAAGCACGCTTCACCCACTGCACCCGCGCCGACACACGCACCTGCTGCTGCCCAGCACGCAGCACCAGCTGGTGCACCTCACCGGCCCGAAACGCGAATTTCTTTGCCGACGCGAGCCGAAACCCATCGCGCGAGACATCGAGCACCTCGCCCGACGGGCACACCAACGCCGACGTCAAAAAACGCTCCGAACGCCGCGGCATCTCCGGACGCGATGATCGCGCACCTTTCCCCATGCCCACGCTATCGGCCAGGTCGTGCCGGGCCTTCAGACCGACCAGCCAATCAGATCAGCTCACGCCAAGCAGCTCGATCTCAAACTTCAGATCCGCCTTCGGCGGGATGCTCGGCGGCGCGCCCCGCTCGCCGTACGCCTTCTGCCACGGGATGATCAGCTCGCGCTTCCCGCCCACCTTCATCCCGGGGATGCCCTCTTGCCACCCCTGGATCAGGTTGTTCAGCGGAAACTCGATCGACTCGCCACGGTCGTACGACGAATCAAACTGCGTCCCGTCCATCAGCGTGCCCTTGTAGTGCACCTTCACGGTCGCGCCCGCCGGGCACTCCGCACCGTCGCCAACCACGATGTCATTGATCTGTACGTCGCTCATTTCGGCTCCTCCGTTCGTTGCCGGCACCCTAGGCGTACCGTCCAAGCGATGCACGAGGCGCCCACCCCAGACCGATTCGACGAACTCAGCACGCAGGCCAACACCCGCTCCGACCCGGACGCCATGCACGCGCTGTGGGACGCCGCCTTCGAACTCCAGACCTGGTTCGTCGTCGGAAAGGCGCAGACCACCGCCCAGGGCGACGCCTTCGGACCCCTCATCGCCGACATCGACGGCGAAGCCTTCGCAGCCGCATTCACCGACCGAGAACGTGCCGAACGCTTCCTCGCCGATCAGCCCGATCAAGCCGACATCGTCGAGCTGCCCATGGTCGACGCCGTCGAGCTCCTCGCCGACCTCGCACTCGCCAACGCAGCCGCCGGCGTCATCTTCAACGACGGCAACGCACCCTTCCTCGCCAGAATCGCCGACCTCCCCGCCCTGCTCGCCGCCCACGCGCCGGGCTACAGCTAACAACCCGCCCGACGAAGCCGCTCCGCAATCCATCAACCCAAAGCACCAACAACCAGAGATCGCCGTGTACACTCGGCGTATGACGACACCCGACTCCGGAAACGAGGCCTCCGCCATGATCTCCACCGACACGCTCAGGCTGCTCACCGGCGCAGGAGCCATCGCGGCCGCCGCGGGCATCGGCGTCTACCTCTTCGTCGCCGGACCACAGCAATCACGCGGTATCGACAGCACCATCAGCCCCGATGTCGTCGTCACCGCAGCCCAGGCCGGCATCGATGTCTCCAACGGCCCACCCTCCGAAGACGCCGAAAGGCTCCGAGCCGTCTTCGAAAGCGGAGAGACCACGAGCGCCGACCGGATCGCATTCCGCAACGGCCTCTACCTGCTCACAGACGCCGACACCGACACAAGCGAGGTCTTCACCGGCTATCTCGCCCGAACCCACGACAACGGCCAACCAGCACTCGTCGCCTGCGTCGTCGACGGCAAGCTCCAGGGCCCCACCGTCCACTACTACCCCCAGGGCGGCATCCACCGCAACATGAGCTACAAAGACGGAGCCCTCATCAGCCAGGTCATCGAGTACTTCCCGAGCGGACAGCTCAAGCTCCGAGCCATGGCCACCGGCGACGACTCACCCAACGGCGGCTCGGCCGTCGGCGAGCTCACCGTCGGCTTCTACGACGACCAACAAACCTACACCCGCGACCAGCTCGGCAAGGGAAGGCTCCAGCTCTTCATCGGCGACGGCACCACCACCAGCTCCAACACCACCACGCCCCTCCACGAGGTCAACGGCTGGATGCTCTTCCACGACACGCTCATCACCGGCCAGAAGGTCTACACCACCGACAGCAGACGCATCACCGAACCCGCGCCCTGAAGCGCGCACCCCGCCCCGATTTGCGTCACAATGGCCGAATGAACAGACTCAAACGACGCGACTTCCTCGCCGCCAGCGCCCTCACCACGCTCGCCGCCTCCGCAGGCGCAGCGGTCAGGCCCCATCGTCGCGAGCCCGGCGACGAGCACCGAGGCCCGGCCGTCATCGCCTCTGGCAACGGCCTCCCGGCCGTCCAGCGAGCTTGGCAGCTCCTCGAGCAAAGCCGCGACACCGCCGAAGCCATCGTCGAAGGCGTCCGCATCGTCGAAGACGACCCCAACGACATGACCGTCGGCCTCGGCGGCCTCCCAAATGAAGACGGCATCGTCCAGCTCGACGCCTCCGTCATGCACGGCCCAACCCACAAGGCCGGCGCCGTCGCCTGCATCGAAGACATCAAAAACCCCGCAGCCGTCGCCCTCGAAGTCCTCCGCCGAACCGACCACGCCCTCATCGTCGGCGAAGGAGCCAAACGCTTCGCCCTCCGCATGGGCTTCAAAGAAGAAAGCCTCCTCACCGACCGCGCACGCGAAGCCTGGCTCCGCTGGAAACGCAACAGCACCAAGCGCGACGACTGGCTGAACGACGACGAACTCGATTGGCAGTTCAACGAACAAGGACACGGAAGCCACATCGCGACCGCAGACGGGGCCCGAAACGCGAGCGAAGGAATCTACGATTTCACCACCGGCACGATCCACTGCGCAGCCGTCAACGCCGCCGCCGATATCTCCGCCTGCACCACCACCAGCGGCCTCAGCTGGAAAATCCCCGGCCGCGTCGGCGATTCACCCATCATCGGCGCAGGCATGTACTGCGACAACGACATCGGCGCCGCCGGCGCCACAGGCCGAGGCGAGGCAGTCATCCAGTCCTGCGGCGCGTATCAGGCTGTCGACCACATGGCCCGCGGCATGACACCCACCGAGGCCTGCCTCGAAACCCTCCGCTCCATCGCACGACGCACCAAGCAGAAACGCCTCATCGCAGACGACGGCAACCCAAACCTCAACGTCACCATGTACGCGCTCCGCAAAGACGGCGCGTTCGGCTCCGCCTGCATCCGCCCAGGAGGCTTTTTCGCCATCGCCACCGCCGACACCGCCGAGCGACGCCAGAGCACACCGCTCTTCGACTGAAAACCAGCGGCCAAAGAAGGTCAAAGGGACGGCCCGGCCTCCACCGGGCCGCCCTTCTCCCTCCCTCCAACGGGGACCCTCCCTCTCGCCTCGGCCGCAGACCATCGAAGCAAACACAACAACCGCCAGCGCACTCCGCAGATCGCCGATGCAGCACACGAAACCACGGCCAATGAACTCGGTCACATAAACCAGGCCGGGCACATCCGCCAAAAACATCGGCGGTTCGGAACGTCCACCCATACGCAGACAACCCGCGAGTCGGTTCCGAAACCGTCACGAGACCGAGCAACAAGCAGCAGTCACGGGCTTCGTAACCGATACGACATCCGCAGCCAACACGCGTTCCAGACCCACGCAAAACCCGAAGCGAATACCGCAGCACATGCATCAGACGCTGTCGACGAGCACCGCACCGACTCTTGCTCACAACATGTCTTGTTCACAACATGTCTTGTTCACAACATGTCTTGTTCACAACATGGATTTCAAGTAGTATCGATGGGAAATCACTCGTGAGGATCCGATCGTGCACCGCAATATCTTGACCGCTCTTATCGCAGCCGCAGCGACAAACGCCGCCGCCCAGGCCTGTCCTGCCGGCGCTGACTTCGCCCCACCCATCCTCATCCCCACCGGGAACGGCCCCACAAGCCTCTCTCTCGGCAACTTCAACAACGACGGCAACATCGACCTCGCCGTCGTCAACTCCAACGACGGCACCGTTTCTACCTTCACAGGAAACGGCGACGGCACATTTAGCTTCGAAATTACCATCAACTCGGGCTTGCCCGCGCGGCTCGTCTCGGTCGTCCCCGTGTCCAACAACCCCGACCCCTACGACAGTATCCTCGTCGAAGAGCTCAACAGCCTCCGCAACTACCGCCGCACCGACGCCGGCTTTGGCGACGTAGAGCCCTGCGACGCCGAGGGCATCGTCACCGGCATCGACTTCGGCCCACTCCCAAACGCCACTGTCGCCGACACCATCATCGCAATAGACAAACCCACCGGGCCCGACGAGTTCCTCTACATCAACCTCGCGCTCTTCCCCTTCGAGAGCTACTGCGGGTCCATCACGTCGTTCCGCCGACCCACAACCGACCAGCCATCCGCCATCGCCTCTGCCGACCTCAACGGCGACGGCCAAGACGAGAACATCATCGTCGCCGGCAGAAACGACGGTGTCGTCTGGGCGCACCTGTTCGATACCACCTTCAACTTCCCCGCCACGATCTACCCCGTCGGCCCCCGTCCAACCGCCATCGAAGCCGAAGACGTGAACGAAGACGGCGTCGACGACCTCATCGTCGCCTTTTCCGATATCAACGCCATCCGCATCTTCCTGGGCGACGGCGTTGGCGGCCTCAGCCTGACACCTATCGAACTCCCCTACACCACCACAACGACCGCTATCCCATCCAGTGTCATCGTCGCAGACTTCAACAAAGACGACGAGCAAGACATCATGCTTGCTACCAACAGCAACCCGGGCGTGCTCTATTTCAGAGGCAACGGCACCGGTTCTTTCGCGGCCCCAGTACCGATCAGCGCCGACTTCGACCACACCGTCTTCGCCGCCGACGTCAACAACGACGGCGCTACCGACCTCATCACCTCGTCGGGCTTCGGCACAAGCCCCGCGAATGTTGTCAAGGTCTACCTCAGCAACTGCCTCTTCTGCCCCGCCGACGTCAACGCAGACGGCGCTGTCACCCCAGCCGATTTCTCAGCGTGGATCCTCGCGTTCAACCTCGACCTCCCCGAATGCGATCAGAACGGAGACGGCATCTGCACCCCAGCCGACTTCACCGCCTGGTCACTCAACTACAACGACGGCTGCTGATCCACGTCCCGCTTGACGCCCCCCACCAGACCCTGATATCCTGCTCCCGCATCAGGTGCCCCGGACAGCCGGGGTGAAAACGGGAAAGCGGTGAAAAGCCGCTGCGGACGCGCCGCCGTAACGGGCACACAAGCGCTCGGCACCACACGCCACTGCTGACAAGGCTCAACGCCAATGCCAGCGGGAAGGCAGCCGAGCGACGCCCGGAGCCGGAAGACCTGCCCGATGCGACGTGTGACGGCCCGCGCGATCCGGGCGTCGGCGGAATCACCGCGCGCCCGCTCCCGGCGCAACGTCTCCACCGACACGAGCCAACCGCTCACCCACTCGCGCACGACGGGCCAACCGCGGCACTTTCGCCGCTTCTCCCTGGGAAGGGAGAGAGAGACCCGGGAGCCGTGCCGCGCGACTCGGCACGAACAAGAAAGCGAGGAGCCCATGCGCTCACTCCTGACCACCGCAGCCATCGCTGCCGCCCTCTCCGCGCCGACCGCCCACTCACAGCTCACCCTCACCACCTCGTACACGCTGCCGTCAAACGTCGCGTTCGATGTCCAGGCCGACGGCCGACTGCTCCTGATCGATGGCGACGGAGACGTCCTCCAGCAGGACGCCGTCAACAGCACCGGCTTCACACTCGCAGGATCCATCGCACCACTCAACCCCGGAAACGGTGCCCCAAGCTTCGTCTCGATCAGCCCCGACGGCCAGTCAGTCGCGATCGGTGACAACGTGTTCGGTCCTGCAAACGCCGTCAGCATCTTTGACACCGCCGATCTCACGAGCCCGGGCGTGTCCTCGCCGCTCAGCACGATCACAACGCCAAACTTTGCCGCCAGCTGGTCGGACAACTCCACGCTCTTCGTCACCGGTGCCATCAGCAGCCCGTTCACCACGGTCGTCAACCGGCTGGACGCAACCAACGGCACAAGCGAAACCGTCATCTCTCCCGCCGGCGGATCTTCCGGCGGCGTGAACGCGAACGGAAACGAACTCCTCATCGGCGCGGGTGACTCGGGCGACGTCCGCTCGTTCGACATCGCCGCGCTGAGCACGACCGCCGCCGACTTCTCAACCGGCACCTTCATCGCAGGATCAGGCTCTGCCGGCAGCATCGATACGTTCGGCAGCCTCCTGCTCATCGCCGGCTCCGGCGGCGTTCAGGTCATCGATCGGGTCGCCGGCACGACCCTCACCCTCGCCCCGCTCGGCTCAAGCGAGTTCTATGGCGGGTTCTTCAACCCATCGCAAAACCAGATCATCGTGACCAACTCCGTCTTCGATACGAACACCTTCGTCCCAACCACGACGATCTTCGCCTACACCATCCCCGCCCCCGCCACGCTCGCCCTCGCACCGCTCGCCCTCGCCGCCACCCGCCGGAGACGAGCGTGATCCGCACCGCACTCATCACGCTGGCCGCCTCCTCCGGGGGCGCCCAGCCTTTCGCCGTCGAGGTCCTCGACTACAGCCCCGCGCCGGGCCAGTTCGTCACCAACCCAGACTTCAACGACCCCGCCGACGCGCTCGGCCCGCCAGACACAGCCGCCGAACCGGCCACAACATCCACCGTCACACTCGGCGGCCTCGGCGGCTCCATCACGCTCCGCATGCCGAGGACAGTTCTCGACGACCCACGCAACCGCCTCGGCCTCGACGCCATCGTCTTCGGAAACGCCTTCTACATCGCTGGCAACCCCACCCGCCGCTTCGCCGAGCCCGGCCTCATCGAGATCGCCCTCGACTCCAACAACAACGGCGTCGCCGACGACACCTTCTACCCCATCGCCGGCTCTCACGGCACAACCATCCCCCTCCCACCGATCCTCAACGGCCCCGTCCTCGAAGCGCCCGCCGGCTTCCCCGCAGATACCGACTTCATCTTCGGCTACGCCGACGCAACACCCCGTGCCGCGCTCCCCGACGGCGCAGACCCAGCAAGCTTCTACACCATCCCCGACGACCCGACCTCCATCGACATCGACATCCTCCCCGACGGAACCAGCACAGCCGGCGGCGACGCCTTCGACATCCGCTGGGCCGTCATCCCCGGCACGCTCGACCGGGCCAACCTCACCGGCTTCGATTTCATCCGCATCACCACCGGCCCCGACGTCCCCGCCGGCATCTTCGGCGAGGTCTCCACCGAGATCGACGCCGTCGCCGACGCACGCCCCCCCTGCCCCGCCGACACCAACCTCGACGGCACCCTCTCCCCCGCCGACTTCACCAGCTGGGTCCTCGCGTTCAACACCCAATCCGTCGTCGCCGACCAGAACGACGACGGCCTCGTCACACCCGCCGACTTCACCAGCTGGATCCTCAACTTCAACGGAGGCTGCGACTGATGCCCCGCTGCATGTCGCGACCAACGCCGCCCACCCGAGCCAGCGCCTTCACGCTCATCGAGCTGCTCGTCGTCATCGCGATCATCGCGCTGCTCGTCGGCATCTTGCTGCCGTCGCTCGGCGCCGCGCGGCAAACAGGCCAAGCCATCGTCTGCGCCTCCAACGCCCGCCAGCTTGCCCTCGCAGCGACGCTCTACGCCGACAACGAGCAAGGCTTGCTCCCGCCCGGCGCCCCCGACTTCCTCGCCAACCGCACACGCTGGCACGGCTCGCGCACCTCCACCGCCAAGACCTTCTCGCCCGAAGGCGGCACGCTGACCCCCTACCTCGAAGCATCATCCAAGCGCGTCCGCGCCTGCCCGACCTTCGCGCCAACCACGCGCGTGCTCGAAGACACCGACCCCACCCAAACAGGCGCGTTCGAATCCTCCGCCGGCGGCTTCGGCTATAACAACACCTACCTCGGCCAAACCCGCACACGCGCCGGCGCGCTCATCACCGACCGCCTCGGCGCACGCTTCGATGCCGCCAAACGGCCGTCCCAGACCGCCGCCTTCGCGGACGCCGCATTCGTCGGCGACGCCGCCCCCACCGACCTCATCGAATACAGCTTCATCGAGCCACGCTTCATCACCGGCCAGGCAAACGCCGCCTCATTCCGGCTCGAGCCCTCCACGCACTTCCGCCACAACAGCCGGGCCAACGTCGCCTGGCTCGACGGCCACGTCGCCCCCGAAACCAGGACCTACACCCATACGAACGGCATCTACAACACCGACCCGACCGAGCACGGCCTCGGCTGGTTCGGTGCGGATGACTCGAACGAGCTCTTCGACCTCCGCTAAGCCCGACGCAAGGACCGCGCCATGCCAGTCGACCGATGCGTCTGCCACACCGTCCCCTTCACCGAGCTCAAACAGCTCGCCGATGCCGGCACCGATTCCTTCGACGACCTCTCCATGGAAACAGGCTGCGGCACTGGCTGCGGCATGTGCGAGCCCTACGTCCGCCTCATGCTCAAAACCGGCCAGACAAGCTTCCCGGTCATGCCTCCGCACGAGCTCGACCGCGCGCTCCGCGATGATCAACACCCGCGGCCTCACGCCTGAATTCGGGCGATCCCAAACCCAAAAAGAAAAGCCGGGTCCCGAAGGACCCGGCCGATGAATCTATGAGTTGCATCAAGCCAGCCGCGCGAGCGGATCAGCTGTCCTGACTCGCCTCGGCCGTCTCGCCGACGCTGCCACCGACGCCCCCGTTCACCCCGGCATCCCGCACCTCAACGTGCGGCACACCGAGCGCATCGTTCTTGCCAGCGCCGAGCGCCTCCGCGGCCTCCGCCGCCTCGGCCAGCATCTCCGCATCGTCGTCGTACGCCACCTCGGGCAGCTCGCCGACCGTCTTCACGCGGATCGACTGGTGCTCCGTGAAGCCCGTACCCGCCGGGATCAGGTGACCCAAGAGCACGTTCTCCTTCAGGCCCACGAGCGTGTCCACGGCACCCTTCAGCGACGCCTCGGTCAGCACCTTCGTCGTCTCCTGGAACGACGCACCGCTCAAGAAGCTCTCGCTCTGCAACGACGCCTTCGTGATACCGAGAAGCAGCGTCCGACCCGACGCCGGCCGGGCACGCTTGGTCTTCGCGACCTCCTTGCCCTCCGACTCCGCGTTCGCGTTCGCTTCCTTCACCTCATCGCGGTGCACGAGCGTGCCCACCACGAGCTCGGTGTCGCCCGCGTCCATGATCTTCAGAAGATCCGCGACACGCGAGTTCTCCTTCTTGAACATCACCTTGTCGACCACGTCCTGCGGCAGCAGATCCGTGTCGCCCGGGTTCTCGACCTTCACCTTCCGCAGCATCTGCGCCAGGATCAGCTCGATGTGCTTGTCGTTGATCGTCACACCCTGAGCGCGGTACACGTTCTGCACCTCGTCCAGCATGTACGTCCAGAGCGACTCCTCACCCTTAATCCGAAGGATGTCGTGCGGCACCATCGGGCCCTCCGTCAGCGGATCGCCCGCCGTCACGAAGTCGCCCGTGTGGACCAAGAGCGGCTTGTCGTTCGGAACGTGGTGGTCCTTCTCAAGACCCGAGTCCGACACCACGCGGATGGTCATCTTGCCCTTCCGCTTGTCGCTGTGAAGCTCCACACGACCCGAGATCTCAGCCATCACGGCCGGGTCCTTCGGCTTCCGAGCCTCGAAGATCTCCGTCACCCGCGGCAGACCGCCGACGATGTCCTGCGAGCCCGCCGCCTGTCGCGGCTGCAGAGCAAGCAGCTCACCCGCCGTGATCGCCGAGCCGTCCTGCACCTCGATACGCGCCTTCGCCGGCAGGTAGTGGAAGTCAAGGATGTTCCCGTCGCCGTCGACGATGTTGATCTGCGGGTGCAGGTCGCCCTTGTGCTCGATCACGAGCAGCGCCTTCTTGCCCTGACCCGCGTCCTCCTCGCGAACGGTCTCGCCGATCTCGATGTCGACGTACTGCACCGTGCCGCCCTTCTCAGCAAGGATCGGCGTCCGGTGCGGGTCCCAGGTCACGAGCTGCTGACCGGCCTTCACCGCCGAGCCTTCCTCGGCCCAGAGGTACGACCCGTAGGGCACCTTGCTCTTCTCAAGCTCGCGACCCTTGTCGTCGACGATCGCAACCTCGGCGTTCCGCTTCAGCACCACGTGCACGTCGTTGCCGTCGCGGTCCTTCGTCGGCACCGCGTTGCAATCACGGAGCTCGAGCGTGCCCGCCATCGCAGGCCGGTACTCGCTCTCCGCGATCGTGCGGGTACCGATGCCACCCGTGTGGAAGGTCCGCATCGTCAGCTGCGTGCCAGGCTCACCGATCGACTGCGCCGCGATGATCCCCACCGCCATGCCCTCTTCGACCAAACGGCCCGTCGACATGTCCATGCCGTAGTCGAGCGCCGAGCACCCAAACTCCGCCTCGGTCGTCAGCGGGCTCCGCACGACCACCGAGTCGATGCCCAGGTCCTCGATCTTCGCCGCCGTCTCCGGCGTGATCATCTCATTACGCTTCACCACGGACTCATCCGTCACCGGGTTCACGATCGAGCTCACGCTGATCCGGCCGATGATCTGATCCGCGAGCGCCACATCGACCTGCTCACCCTTGTAGATCGCCCGCTTCACAACACCCCGGCGGCTGCCGCAGTCCTGCTCGCTCACGATCACGCTCTGAGCCACATCGCACAGCTTCCGCGTCAGGTAGCCCGAGTCCGCCGTCTTCAGCGCCGTATCCGCCAGACCCTTGCGGGCGCCATGCGTCGACGAGAAGTACTCGAGGATGTTCAACCCCTCGCGGAAGTTCGCCCGGATCGGCGTCTCGATGATCTCGCCCGAGGGCTTGGCCATCAGACCACGCATGCCCGCGAGCTGCTGCATCTGGCTCACGTTGCCACGCGCGCCAGAGTCCATCATCAAATACACCGGGTTCAGGTACGCCTTGCCCTCGTCGCTCTCGACCGGCGCGTACGACCCGTCCGGATGCCGGCGGTCGATCTTGATCGTATCGATCAGCGTCTTGGTCACTTCCTCGCGGCAGTGCGACCAGATATCGAGCAGCTGGTTGTACCGCTCCCGCCCCGTGATGATGCCGTCCTCGTACGAACGCTCTACACGGTTCACCTGCTTCTGCGCCGCATCCAGCAGGCCCTGCTTCGCGTCCGGGATCCGCAGATCCGTCAAGCCAAAGCTCAGGCCAGCCGTCGTCGAACGCTTGAAGCCGATCTCTTTCAGCCGGTCGAGCATGTCGATCGTGTGCCGACGATCCGCGTACAGGTACGCGTCATCGATCGCGCGAGCGCAGCCCTTCTTGCCAAGCGTGCAGTTGTAGAACGGCATGCCCGGGCACAGGATGTCGCTAAAGAGAATCCGGCCCGCCGTCGTCACGATCCGCCGGTTCTCCGGCATCGGCTCCGGTGCATCTTTCTGACCGTTCACGACCTCCTCGAACCCGTCCAGACGCACCACGATC
>JBCBNT010000067.1:0-15752 GCA_039821685.1 Planctomycetota bacterium
AGCAGATGTTCGGCTGCGACTTTGCGAACGTGCAGCCGCACTCGGGTGCGCAGGCCAACGCAGCGGTCTTTATGGCGCTCATGCAGCCCGGCGATACCTACGCGAGCCTCGTGCTCGCTGATGGCGGGCACCTGAGCCACGGCCTGCCGATCAACTTCAGCGGCCACTACTACAACCCGGTGCACTACCCGCTCGTGCGCGACCGCAGCCACGCCGACTTCGAGCGGATCGACTACGACGCCGTGCGCGAGGTCGTGCTCGAGCACAAGCCCAAGATGCTGCTCTGCGGCTACAGCGCCTACCCGAGGATCATCGACTTCGCCAGGTTCCGCGCAATCGCCGACGAGGTCGGCGCCCTGCTCATGGCCGACGTCGCGCACATCTCGGGCCTCATCGCCGGCGGCCAGCACCCCAGCCCCTTCCCGCACGCCCACGTCGTGACGACCACCACGCACAAGAGCCTCCGCGGCCCGCGGGGCGGGCTGATCCTGACCAACGACGAGGACATCTATAAGAGAACCAATCGCGCGCTCTTCCCGGGCATGCAGGGCGGCCCGCTCATGCACATCATCGCCGCCAAGGCCGTGGCTTTCGGTGAGGCGCTCACCGGCGGGTACAAGGACTACATGCAACAGGTCGTTGCCAACGCCAAGGCCCTCAGCGAAGCGCTCATCGAGCGGGGCTTTCGGATCACCAGCGGCGGCACCGACAACCACGTCATGCTCGTCGACCTCTCCGCGAAGGACCCCAAGGGAGCCGAGGGCGACCTGACGGGCAAGGCCGCGGAGAAGTGGCTCGAAGACGCCGGGCTCATCTGCAACAAAAACGGCATCCCCGAGGACCCGCGTCCGCCCATGACCACCAGCGGCATCAGGCTCGGCACGCCCGCCTCGACAACGCGAGGCTTCACCGAGCCCGAGATGGCAACGATCGCCGAGTTCATCGACCGGGTGCTGACCGCCGGGCTCGCGGGCGACGGCGAACGCGAACGCGTCACCGCCGAGGTCCGGGCCGAGGTGGCGGCTCTCTGTGAGCGGTTCCCGCTCCCGGGCCACGAGCCTGCCCCGGTCGCGCACGTCGACTAACGAAAGGCTTGCACGCCGGGCTGTATTTAGCGTACGCTTACATACATGCGACGACTCATCCCAGCTGCTCTCGCTTGCCTGCTGCTCGCCACGTCGGCCTCCGCCTCGGACGGCCCGCGCTCGGGCGGCCTTCTCACCGGGTTGCCCGCGCCCTCGCTCGCGCCCCAGCTTGAAAAGAGGCAGCCCGCTGACAGCGGGCCCGCCCAAAGCCAGCCCGATCCCGAGACGCAAGAGGCACCGCCCGAGTTCGTCGTGCCCAGGCACCTCCGCCCGCACACACGCCTCTACGCCCGCGGCGCCGGCGGCTTCACCTTCATGCAGCTGATCGGCGACTTCGACCCCGCCGCCTACCCGAACGTCACGCCCTTCTTCCCGCCCATCGGCGTGCTCGAGCCCGAGCGGGCGCAGTCAGACATCGGGTTCGCCGTCGGCGGAGCGCTGGGCCTCCGCATCCCGTGGGCCCACGCGCCGGATCACGCCCACGGCGCGACGCGCATCGAAGCCGAGTACATGTTCCGCACCGCCACGCTCGACGAGGTCATCTACGAAGAAGACTTCGGCGTCAGGCCTGAGGCCGACATCACGGGCCGGCTCACGGGCCACACCGTCATGGGCAACATCATCGCCGAGTGGTGGCCCGACGAACACTGGCGCGTCGGCGGCGGCGGCGGCGTGGGCGTGATGTTCACCGATCTCAAAGCCAACGGCCGCGAGGACACCGGCACCTCGGTCGCCTTCCAGCTCCTCGGCACCGCCGAGACCAAGATCGCCGATCACCTGTGGCTCACCTTCGGCCTCACGCTCCTCGGCACCAGCGAGGTCGAATACGACACCGACATCCAGGAAGCCAACACCCTCGCCCTCGATTTCACCGTGGGCCTCTCGCTCGAGATCTGATCGCCGCCCCGGGAGCCCAGCCATGCCGACGACACGACAGCGCGCACCGCATCTCCTCGCGTGCGTCTCTGTCACGCTGATCTGCGGAGCGATCACAGGCCCCGCGATCGCCCAGGCCGGCGGCATCCTGACCGGGCTCAACCCGCACGTCTACGTCAAGGGCGGCGGGATGATCACCTTCCCGATCAACACCGAGAACGAGAACCGCACCGTGGGCGGGAGCGACGACGTCGAGCTCCGGAGCGATGTCGGCGGCGGCTGGTTCGCTGCTGTCGGCGTCAGGCTCGGCCCGGGGCCCAAGCCCTGGAGCGAGGGCCTGGGCTTCCGGCTTGAGGCCGAGGTCGCCCAGCGGTTCTTTGGCACCGACGGGCTCTACCGCGACGACGTCCAGCTCCGCGACCTCGACGGCAACCTCGAAGTCACAACCATCATCGGGCAGGCCCTCTTCGATATCACCGCGGGCAACCTGCGGGGCTACAGCGGCCTCGGCATCGGCTACGCGGACGTCGAGGCCGACATCAACGGCTTCAGCGACTCCGACTCGGGCATCGCTATCCAGCTGCCGATCGGCTTCGAGACCCAGCTCGTCCCGCACGTCTGGCTCGACACCGGCGTGCGGTTCCTCTACATCCCCAATCTCGATTCGATGACCGACCTCGACGAGTACCGGCTCTTCACGACCGAGATCTACGCGGGAATCTCGATCGAGATCTAGCGGGTCTCGACGACATGCGACGCCTCGTGCGACTGCCCCGTGACATGGTCGTGCAGCGTGGCTGTCAGGGTCACCGGGCCAGACGCCTCTCCTGCGATCGGCCGCATGACGCGGTACCCGGTGCCGGCCAGGCCCGATGCATATGAATCGCGCACCTGCGCGGGCGTCAGCACGGCTTCGGCGAGCACCGCAGGCTCAGCGCCGGTCGACACCGCGCGGAGCTCCAGTGTGCCCACGACCTGAACGAATCGGCCGCGGCCGTCTTTGGTCGACAGGCTCCAGGTCACCTCGCCATCGCTCACATCGCAGAACCGTGTCAGCTCGATCGACGCCACCCGCGGCAGTGCGTCGAGCACATCATCGGGCAGCGGCGATTCGAGCCGCGCGTTTGACTCGGCCAGCTTGGTCTGCAGCTCGGCGTTCTCGGCTTCGAGCGTGTCGATGCGTTCGCGCTGCGTCTCGCGCTCGAGCCTGAGCTGATCGTTCGCGGCCGCGATCCGCTTGCCGGAGTTGCAGCCCGACGCCAGGCTACCGGCGGCAAGACACAGAACGATGAGGGCAAGCTTCCGCATGAGCGGAGTCTATGCGATTAGCGATCGGGCATTGTCTCAAGGACCTTGTCGATCAGCCCGTACTCGAGCATCTCGTTGTCGTCGAGCCACGTGTTGCGGTCGCAGATCTTCTCGATCTCGTCGGCGGGCTTGCCGGTGGCGTCGCTGTAGATCGCGTAGAGCCGATCGCGGAGGCGGAGCATCTCGCGGGCCTCGATCTCGAGGTCGGTCGCCTGGCCTTCCATGACGCCCGAGAGCAGCGGCTGGTGCATCAGGTTGCGGCTGTTCTTGAGCGCGTACCGCTTGCCCTTGGTGCCGCTGCACGCGAGCAGGCTGCCCATGCTCGCGGCCTGGCCGATAATGTAGGTGCAGACGTCGGGCTTGATGTACTTCATGGTGTCGACCATGGCCAGGCCCGCGGTCACGCTGCCGCCCGGCGAGTTGATGTACATGTGCACGTCGTTCTCGGGCGACTCGTTCTGGAGGAAGAGCAGCTGCGCGACGACGAGGTTGGCCATCTCGTCGGAGACGCCGCCGCCGATGAAGATGATGCGGTCTTTGAGCAGGCGGGAGTAGATGTCGTACGACCGCTCGCCCTTGCCGGACTGCTCGATGACGATGGGAACCAGGTAGGACATGGTGTGGGTCTCTCGTAAGTCGTTCGTGGGATCGTGCGTGGGCGGTCTCAGCTGAAGGTCGGGCGGCTCGCCTCGGGCGGCGCTTCCTGCAGCACCTCGTCGACGAGCCCGTAGGCCGCCGCCTCTTCGGCGCTGAAGAACTTGTCCCGCTCGCCATCGGCGGCGACGGTGTCGTAGTCCTGCCCGGTGCAGTTCGCCAGGATCTCGTTGAGGGTCTTCTTCATTTTGATGATCTGCTCGGCCTGGATCTTGATGTCCGCGGCCTGTCCAGTCACGCCGCCGTAGGGCTGGTGGATCATCACCTTGGCGTGCGGCAGGATGTACCGCTTGCCCTTCGTGCCCGCGGCGAGGAGCACGGCCGCGCCCGAGTACGCCCGGCCGATGCAGTACGTGCTGACCGGGCTCGACAGGAACCGCATGGTGTCGTAGAGCGCGAGCGTGTCGTCCACGACGCCGCCCGGGCTGTTGATGTAGAAGTTGATCTCCTGACCACGCTTCTGGTTCTCGAGGTAGAGCATCTGCATCATGACCCGGGCGGCCGAGGCATGGTTGATGTCGCCGATCAGGAAGACGATCCGGTTCTCGAGCAGCAGCTCGTCGATGGTCATCTCTCGGGTGCGCTGGTAGCTGACGCCGGCTGCGGGCATGGGAAGCTTCTCCTCCGTCCGAAGGCCGAGGCCCGGACGGCACATCGTGTCTCTCGCTGCGCTGGGCCCGTGCGGTCGCCGCGGGCAGCGCAGGGTCTTGCCGTTCAGACAGTGTCGGCTGATCGGCCCGCGGAGCTTAGATCCGCCCGCGTGTCTCGTCCGGCATCGCTTTTCCGCTCGTTGAGCCCCTGTCGGTTGCGCCCGCCGCCCGGGTGGAGGCACGAAGCGGACCGACCTACCATCGCGGTCCCGGGTCGCCCGGAAGCCTTCCCACGCCAGCGGAGCAACAGACCAGACCGATCCGACGTGCGATCCGGTGCCAGAATCAGCAACCCGCGTTCTTTCCCGCCGCCTGCGAGCCACACGACGTGCCTACCGCCATTATCAGCGACATCCATGGCAACGCCGACGCCCTCACCGCCGTCCTGGCCGACATCGACGCCAAGGGCATCGATCGCATCATCTGCCTCGGCGACATCATCGGCTACGGCCCCGAGCCTCTCAAGTGTGTCGACATGGTCCGCGAACGCTGCGACTGGTCGCTCATGGGCAACCACGATTTCGGTGTCCTCTACGAGCCGACGAACTTCAACCCCAGCGCCCAGGCCGCCGCCTACTGGACCCGCGAGCAGTTTGACGCCGAGCCCGACGACGACCTCCGCGAAGCGCGCTATGACTTTCTCGGCAGGCTCCGCGTCCGCGTCGTCGAGGCCGCCCCCGACAGCACGCGCCCGCTGCTCTACGTGCACGGCTCGCCCCGCCGGCCCGTCAACGAATACATCTTCCCCGACGACGTGATCAGCGACCCCGACAAGCTCTCGTCGATCTTCCGCCGGATCGATACCGCAGCCGCCGTGGGCCACACGCACGTGCCCGGCGTCTTCACCGACGAGCCCGACTTCTACCCGCCCGCCGAACTCAGCGACGCCAGCTTTGAGTTCACGGACGACGAAAAGGCGGTCATCAATGTCGGAAGCGTGGGCCAGCCCCGCGACCGCGACCCTCGCGCGAGCTACGCGGTGCTGCACCCCGACCGCGTCGAGTTCATGCGTGTCGAGTACGACGTCGAGGCCGTGGCCAAAAAGATCATCGCCATCGAGCAGCTCAGCAACTGGCTCGGCGAGCGGCTCTACGAAGGCCAGTAGCAGAGGCGAGCCCCGCGAGCCGATCCACGCTCGCGGCGCACACGGCCCGCAGCCCGCATCAACCGAGTTCCCGAGCACGGCCGGCTAGGGGACGCCGAGGCCCGATACACTCCTCGCAGCACCCCGGCACCCCGCCCGCCGGGCATCTCAGAGCAAGCGCCGAATTCACCGGCCCCGAAGCAAAGGCCCCGAATGCCCCCGCCCAAGCCAAACCCGGTCCTCCGAATCGGCATCCCGCTCGCGCTGACCGTCGTCGCGGTCGGCGTCGCCTTCGCCGTCTTTACCAACACCACCGCGCCGTCGACGCCCGCATCGAACCCCCAAGCCGCCCCGGCCCAGGCGGGTCAGAGCCAGACGGATTCGTCAGTCCCGAGCAACGAGGCCGACGAAGCCGCGGACCGATCGACAACCACCGTCGCCAACGCGGATGATGTGGCCGATCCCGTGACCGCGTCTTCATCACAGGCCACCCCACAGACTGAGGCAGAAACCCAACCCGAGACCGCGGCGGCGCAGGCCGAAGAAACCGAGCCGGCTGCCGACCAAGCACCGGCGGCGCAGCTTCGCGCACGCATCACAGCCGCCGCGGCGCCTGTTCCGGCACCCATCGGCGGCATCGACCCCGACGGCTCCGATGCGCTCCGCATCGAGTTCAGCACCCGCGGCGCCGGCGTCGCGAGCCTCCGCCTCGCCAGCGAATTCCAGGACGTCTCCGATCGCACCAAATGGGCGACCGACGGCACGCTGGAGGTCGACGATCACGTCGAGATCCAGGCGCAGCAATCGACCGGCTCCGAGTTTGTCACGCCCTTCGCCGCGCTCTGGGTGGAGATCGACCGATCGGTCGTCTGGCTCATCGATGCCGGCGTCTGGACCGAGCGATCCCCCGGCACCTTCGAGGCGATCATCGAAGACGATGCCGGCGAGGCCCAGCTGCGCATCACGCGGTCGTTTGTCCTCGAGCCCGATTCGCTCGACGTGCTCGTCAGCCAGCGCATCGAAAACCTGACCGAGACGCCCCGCCGCGTGCGGCTCGTGACCTTCGGCCCGACCGACCTGCCCAAGGGCGACGTGACCTACGGCGGCGACCGCCGACGCATCCGCTTCGGCTACCTGCTCAGGCCCGAGCTCGATCCCGCCCGGACCAACGTGCTCGCCGAGAAGTTCCTCTCGCCCCGCAACAAATTCCTCGGCGAGCGCGACGACATCACCCGCCGGTACGCACCGGTCCGCCAGGTCTGGCCCACGGGCGAGACCGAGCAGGACCAGCTCACGCTCGTCTGGGCGGGCATGACCAACCGGTACTACTCCGTCGTCGTCCACGACCAGGCCCTCGAGGGCACCACCAGCCGGGCGATCCGCTCGATCGAGACCGTCGACCGCGTCGTGCTCGAGGGCGCGGCAGACCCGAAGCTGATCCTGCGGCTCGGCTCGCCCACGATCGATCTCGGACCGAGCGCCGTCAGCACCGCCGCGAGCTACCGCTTCTACGCCGGGCCCAAGCACGAGCCCACCATCGCCGACAACCCCCGCGCGGCAGACGCCGGCATCGAGGGCATCGTCGCCTACAACTTCGGCGGCCCCTGCGCCTTCTGCACCTTCACCTGGCTCACCGGCCCCCTGCTCGGCGCGCTGAGATTCTTCGAGGGCATCGTCACCGATTGGTCCGTCGCCATCGTCATGCTCGTGCTCTGCGTCCGCACCATCCTGCACCCGGTCAACCGCTGGAGCCAGATTCGCGTCCAACGCTTCGGCAAGCAGATGCAGGACCTCGCGCCCAAGCAGAAAAAGATCCAGGAGAAGTTCAAAGACGACCGCCAGGCGATGCAGCAGGAGATGGCCAAGCTCTGGCGCGAAGAGGGCGTCAACCCCGCCGGCATGCTGGGCTGCCTGCCCATGCTCCTGCAGTCGCCCATCTGGATCGCGCTCTACGCCAGCCTGTTCTACTTCTTCGACCTGCGCCACGAGCCCGCGTTCTACGGCGTGGTTCAGACGATCACCGGCGGCAGCTGGCTCTTCCTCGCCGACATGGCAGAGCCCGATGGCTTCATCCCACTGCCCGCGAGCTGGCACTTCTCGATCCCGCTCATGGGGCAGATCCAGTCATTCAACGTGCTGCCCATCCTTCTCGCGATCGTCTACTTCGTGCACATGAAGTTCATGACGCCGCCCACCAGCGCCACCCTCACCCCCGAGCAGGAGCAGACGCAGAAGATCGCCAAGTACATGACCGTCGGCCTCTTCCCGATCATCATGTACAACGCGCCCAGCGGCCTCGCGCTCTACTTCATCACCAACTCGACCGTCGCCATCCTCGAGAACACCTGGATCCGCAGCCACATCAAAAAGCACGACCTGCTCGAGGTCACCAAGAAGCCCAAGAAGCCCGGCAAACCCCGCAAAAAGGGCGGCTTCCTTGAAAGGCTCCAGCAGATCGCCGAGCAGCAGCAGCAGCTCCGCCAGCAGCAGCTCCAGCAGCGGCAGCAGGGCGGCACACCCGGTCGGCCCGGCAAGACCGAGTCCAAGGCGCAGCAGGCGATCCGCAAGAGCCGCGGCGGCTGATGATCCCGGGCGACACGATCGCCGCCGTCGCGACCCCGCCTCCTGCGCGATCGTCCGCGGCAGCTCGGCCCGCGCCGCGAGCGATCGTCCGTATCTCGGGCCCGCTCGAAGCCCTGGCCGCCGCCCTTGAGCCGTTGCCGGCGCGACGGGGTGTCTCTTCGATCCGCATCCGCATCGGCGAAAGCGTCCTGCCGTGCCTCGCGCTGCGGTTCGTCGCGCGCGCGAGCTACACGGGTGAGGACGGGCTGGAGCTGATCCTGCCCGGGGGGCCCGCGATCGTCGCACGCGTCATGGACACTCTGCTCGCAATCCCGGGCGTCCGCGTTGCCGAGCCAGGCGAGTTCTCAGCCCGCGCGTACCTCGCAGGCCGGCTCTCGATCGACGAGGCGCGCGGCGTCGAGGCCACGATTTCCGCCGCGACCGATACCCAGCTCGCCGAAGCTCGCCGCATGCTCTCGGGAGCCTTCGGCCGCGACGCCTCGGGCCTTGCCGATCGCCTCGCCGAGGTCCTCGCGCTCGTCGAAGCCGGCATCGACTTCACCGATCAGGAAGACGTCTCGGCGATCGATCGTGGAAGGCTCGCGCGTTCAGTTGCCGCTGCCGCCGCGGGCATCGATGCGCTGCTCGGCGCCCGCGCCGGCCGCGAGTTCGCGTCGGGGCTGCCCCGCGTCGTGCTCGTCGGCCCGCCGAGCGCCGGCAAGAGCACGCTCTTCAACGCCCTGCTCGGCCGGCCGCGTGCGATCACGCACGAATCGCCCGGCACCACGCGCGATGCGCTCATCGAGCCCGTCTCCCTGCCCGGCGGCATCGAGATCGAGCTCGTTGATCTGCCCGGTGTCGGCACCGGTTCAGGCGCGAGCGATGCCGCCGTAGCGAGCGAGCACGCGCGCGCGGCCGACCTTGCCCTGCGATGCGACGAGTTCGGCCGATTCGAACGTGTCCCCTGGTCGACGCCGAGACTGCTCGTGCGGACCAAGGCGGATCGTCCCGCGTCGCATGACGCATCAGCCGCGCTCGCCGTCTGCAGCATCTCCGGCGTGGGGCTCGATCGCCTCCGCGCCGAGATCGCCGCAAGGATCGCGGAGCTCGCCGGGCATGCCTCCGCCCTGCCCGACGCGGTCGCCGGTCGGCTCCGCGCCGCCGCAGCCTCGCTCGCCGATGCCTCCTCGCTCGCCGAATCGGCCGATCCGCCCGCCGAGCTCGTCGCCGACCGCCTCCGGGCTGCGCTCGACGAGATCGGCGCCGTCACCGGCCGGGTCGACCCGGACCAGGTCCTGGGCCTGGTTTTCGCGTCGTTCTGCGTCGGGAAATAGTCGCCGGACCGACCAGCCAGCCACGCGGGGCCCGCCCCGCCAGCGTGCGCATACCGCACAAGCCGACCCTTAGAGCCTCCATCCGGCCCGCGCTTGTCCGTCCGGCCGCATGCCGGGACCGCCGCCGGCCGATCTCCCCGGCCGAGGGGGGAGAGACCATGCCTGTTCGGATCGGTGACCTGCTGGTGGAATCGGGGCGGCTCACGGCCGCGATGCGAGACGAGATCCTCGACGAGCAACGCGTCGTCGCCCGGCCCTTCGGCGAGCTCGCCGAGCGCATGTTCGGCATCGATCCTGATGTCATCGAGCAGGCCTGGGCTGAGCAGTACGAGTCGCTCGCCGGCGTGATCGATCCCGCGCGGTACGAGCCCGATGCGGACGCCGCAGCGGTCGTTACCCCCAGGCAGGCCTGGCAGTTCCGGTTGCTGCCGCTGCGGTTCGAGCACGGCGAGGTCATGATCGCCACGCCAAGGGCCAATCTGCCCCGCGCGCTCCGCTTTGCCGCGACGCAGATCGCAGAGCCCTGCTTCTTCGTCGTTGCCGAGCCCGAAGCGATGGCCCCGGTCCTTCAAGAGCTTTACCCGATGCCCGGCCTCGACGCCTCGACGCTGGTCGAGCCCGCGCCCAGGCTCACACGCCGGGGCGCCTGATACCGGACCCCGATCGCAACTTCTTGCCCGGGCTACAGTTCGGGCTCATGACAGAGACGCAAACGACAAGCCCCAGCGGCACCGATGTGCGCACGGTCAGCTTCGTCAGCCTCGGCTGCCCGAAGAACCTCGTTGACAGCGAGAAAATGCTCGGCCTGCTCGCCGAAGACGGGCTCATGCCCGTCAGCTACAACCCGAGCACCGACGAGCGCTGGGACGATTCGGGCCACACCGAGAACCGGTCCGAGACCGATACGGGCGTGGGCGTCGACGAGGGCGTTGACCCGGCCGACGCGGTCGTGGTCAACACCTGCGGGTTCCTCGAAGCTTCGAAAGAAGAATCGCTCGGCGTCATACGCGATGCCGTCCGCGCGAAACGGGCTGGTCGGGTCAAGCGTGTCGTCGTGGCGGGCTGCCTCGTGCAGCGTCACCGCGCGAAGATGCTCGACTGGGAGCCCGGCATCGACGCGATGATCGGCGTGTTCGATCGGGACAAGGTCGTCGAGGCTGTCCGCGGCGTCCGTCCTGCGCGGGCCTCGCTTGCCGAGGCAAGCGATCAGCCGAAGTACTGGATCGCGAGCAACGCCATCCAGGCAGCCGATGCGCGTGGCATGGAGACGGTGGGCCTGACCGTCAGGGGCCAGGACGGCAAGGGCATCGGCTATTTCGAGGACGATTCGGCGAGGCTCCGGCTCACGCCCAGGCACTACGCCTACCTGCGTATGAGCGAGGGCTGCAACCAGAAGTGCGCCTTCTGCACGATCCCGTCTATCCGAGGCAAGATGCGCAGCAAGCCGATCGAGCGGGTCGTTGCCGAGGCGCGCGAGCTGCTCGCCGACGGCGTCTTCGAGATCAATCTCATCGGCCAGGACACCACGAGCTACGGCGACGATGTCGGCCGCGGCTGGGACGAATCCTCGCGATCCGGGGGCCTGCCGGACCTGCTCCGCGGCGTGAGCGATGCCGTGAAAGACACCACCGCCGCCGGCTGGGTCAGGCTCATGTACGCCTACCCGAGCAACTTCCGCGACGAGTTCATCGAGGCCTTCGCCGACCTCACGCAGAACGGCCACCTGCTCCCCTACATCGACATCCCGCTGCAGCACGGATCCGACCGCATGCTCGAGCTCATGCGCCGCAACGTCTCGGCCGCCCAGCAGACCGAGCTCATGCACAAGCTCCGCGAGTCCATCCCGGGCCTGGCGATCCGCACGACGTTTATCTCGGGCTTCCCGGGCGAGACCGAGGCCGACCACGAGCAGCTGCTCGGGTTCATCGACGAGGTCGGCTTCGACGCCGTCGGCGTGTTCGAATACTCCGCCGAGCCCGGCACACCCGCCGGCCGGATGGAGCAGGACCCCTCGCTCGCTGTGCCCGCCGAGGTCAAGGCTCGCCGCAAGGCCGAGATCATGCAGCTCCAGCAGCAGCTGGCGTTCGAGCAGAACGAGTTCCTCGCCGAGCAGTGGGACCCGTCGCAGCCCGCGGAGTCGGGCGTGCAGCTCGACATCCTGATCGACTCTGATACGGGCCGGGAGGTCGAGGCAACCCCCGGCGTCAGCGCGGGCGGACGCCTGTACCAGGGCCGCGCGTATCACCAGGCGCCGCAGGTCGACACCGTGACCTATGTGCAGTCCCGCGAGCGGCTCGCCCCGGGTGAGCTCGTCCGCTGCGCCGTGATCGCCGCCGACGGCTACGACCTGATCGCCCGGCCGGTCCGCGAGCTCGAGGCCCGCACGAGCCTGACCGTCCTCCGCTGACGCTTCTCCCCCGGGCCCCGAGGCTGCCCGACAGCGCCGGGGCCGAGGGTACCGCCGGGTTCTGCACGCTCGCTGCCCGCCACGCCGATAGCATCACGATGCCAACGGTGCGGCAAGGCATCCTGCTCTGCGCGCTCGCCCTGCTCACGCTGGGCGTGGTCATGGTGCACTCGGCGGGCATGCGGATCGAGCCCGCCTCGGCCGAGACGCCCGTCGCCGCGACCGACGGCCTGACAATCGCAGGCCTGCTCGGCGGGCGCGACGGCATCTTCGCGGCGCTCGCGATCATCGCGATGGCTGCCGGCTGGCTGATCCCGGATCGCGTCGTGGCTTCGCTCTCGTCGCCCCGCCCCGACCTGCTCGTGCGCGTCGGCGGCATCGGGCTCGGCGGGCTGCTCGTCATGCTGCTGCTGGTGTATGTGCCCGGGCTGAGCCGCGAGATGAACGCGTCGTCCCGCTGGATCAGGCTGCCCGCACCCGGGCTGGGCGAGGTGAGCATCCAGCCGAGCGAGATCGTCAAGTGGTCGATGGTGGGACTCGTCGCGTGGTGCGCCGCGTCCGCGGGTGGTCGCCTTGCCCGCTTCTGGACGGGGCTGGTGCCCGCGCTCGCGGCGGTGGGGCTCGTGACCGTCGTGATCATGAAAGAGGACCTGGGCACGGCTGCGCTGGTCGGCGCTGTCGCGTGCCTCGTGCTGCTCGGCGCGGGCGCCCGCGGCTGGCACTTCGCTGCCATCATGCCGGCGGGCCTGGCGGTCATCGCGGGCGGCCTGTTCGCCGAGAGCTACCGGCTTCGCCGGCTCACCGCGTTTCTCGATCCCTACGCCGATCCGGCCGGCAACGGGTACCACATGCTGCAGTCGATGGGCGCCGTCGCGGGCGGCGAGGGCGCGGGGCGCGGGCTGGGCCACGGGCTGCAGAAGTTTGGCTACCTCCCCGAAGACACGACCGACTTCATCTTCGCGATCATCTGCGAGGAACTGGGCGTTGCCGGCGCGGGTGTTGTCATCGCGCTCTACGCGGCGCTGCTCGCGCTGCTGCTCGCCGTCGTCCGTGGCGCGGGCAACCCGATCCAGCGGCTCTTTGTGCTCGGTGTCATGGCGACCATCGGGCTGCAGGCTTCGATCAATCTGCTCGTCGTGACAGGCCTCGCCCCGACCAAGGGCATCGCGCTCCCATTGATCTCGAAGGGCGGCAGCGGGTGGATCCTGACCTGCCTCGCGCTCGGCGTGGTCTGTGCGATCGATCGTGCCCGGGATCGGGTCTCGGATGCTGCGCCAGAGGACGCGCCCGATCCTGCGCCCCGCCGAACGCTGAGTCTCGCAGCGAACGGTCAGCCCGAGCCGCCGGCTCGCGAGACCCTCTTCGGGTGAGCGGCGACGCCGAACGAAAGCACGCGATCGGCGTTGTCTTTGCCGGCGGCGGCACCGGCGGGCACATCCACCCAAACCTCGCCGTCGCCGAGCACCTCTACCGTCTGACAGAGGGCGACTGCGCTTCGGTGTTCGTTGTGTCTGACCGGGCGATCGATGCGAGGGTGCTCGAGTCGGCGCAGATCGCGGGCGCTCCGGCCGCGTACCGCGTTTCTCGTGCCAGGCCGCTCGCGATGAGCCCGCTCGGACTGATCGCTTGTGCGAGGCGGTGGGCCGGCGGCGTGCGCGTCGGCCGAGAAGCGATCCGCACGCTGCGGGCGAGCTGCGAGCGGGTCGTGATGATCGCGACCGGCGGGTTTGTCTCGGCGCCGGCGATCATGGGTGCGAGGGCAGAGCAGGCAGAGCGGTTTGTGATCAACCTCGACGTCGTGCCCGGCAAGGCCAACCGGCTCGCGTCTCGGTTCGCCACCAAGACGCTCAGCGTCGGGCGGGATCTCAGGCCGATCGTGTCGTCGCGTTGGGCGGACCTGCCCGCAGCGGAGGAAGCGCGGGCGGCGTTCGGACTCGACGCCGAACGTCGCACCTTGCTCGTCACCGGCGGCAGCCAGGGCGCCCGATCGGTCAACAGGTTCGTGATCGAGTGCGCGCAGCGGGGAGTCGACCTCGCGAGCTGGCAGGTGCTGCACCAGACGGGCTCGGGCGAAGACGAGGCGTGCGCCGCGGCCTGGACAGGCCTCGGGATCCGCGCGTCCGTGTCGGCCTACATCGATCGCATGGATATCGCGTTCGCCGCGGCCGATGCCGTGGTCTGCCGGGGCGGCGCGGGCACCGTCGCCGACCTGTGGGCCTCGGGCCGGCCGGCGCTGATCCTGCCATATCCGCACCACAAGGACAACCACCAATCGCTCAACGCCCGCCCGCTGATCGATGCCGGCGGGGCCATCCTCGCCGACGACCTGATCGACGCCCGTCGCAACGCCAATGTGCACGGGCCATCGCTGGCCCGCCTGCTCGATGACGGGGCCCGAACCGAGATGTCGGCCGGGCTCGCTCGGCTCGGACCGGCGGACGGGGCCGAGACCCTCGCTCGGCGGATCCTGAGCATCGCTTCGATGACTTTGGGCTCTGACTAGGCAACTCTTGCGCGTCCGATATAGTGGAACAATGAATGGCGATATGTCTCCACGATCAGGACCCCCCCAAACAGGTGGAACCGCGCTCCAGGGCGCCAGGTGCGTTCTTTGGTGCCAGGGCCCGCCTCCGCCGCAGCTGGTCCGGGCGATGCATCGCCGCGGCGTCGAGCCGCGGATCACCCACGACGCCTTCGCCGCGATGGCCGAGGTCGTCGAGGGCGGGTCGATCGATCTGACCGGGTCGTTTCTGGTGCTGGTGGAGCCTTCGGAGCTCCGCGGGAAGCGGGCGATGCTGATCAGCTGTCGGCGGTACGCCTCTGGCCTTCGCGTCTGGGTCTACCAGGCCGAGGCGCCGGTGCCGCTCAGGCCGCTGGACCTCTCGCAGCTCGTTCCAGAACCCGCCGATGCCCCCGCGCGGAGCGGATCTCCCTCGATCCGGGGGGAGTCGGCCGCCCCCAGGATCGGAACGCCGGCTCGTGGAGCTGCTGCCGGCTCTGGTCCGCGGCCGACGCTGCGGCTTGTCGAGGCCGAGGAGCCATCCGGAAATCCCTCGGCGAGCCATCGCTCGGGTCGGGCTGCTTCTGGAATATCAGACGACCGCCCGGCGGACAGCCTCGCCGGGGTCCTGAGCAGCCCGGCTGGGATGAATCAGGGCGATGCGGACGCCGATAACCCTGGTACCCGGCGGCCTTCTGGGCTGCTGACCGACGAAGAACTCGCGATGCTGCTTGCCGACGACCATCCCGAAGCCAAGAAGCGGTAGAAGCTACCCGGAGGATTTCTCGCACCGATGCCCGAGCACCGAGCCAACACGCCACCGACACCGTCCGGCCGCCAGCCCATCGGCGGCGATGCGTTGCGCGCGCGGGTCGTCGTGGTGGGGCGGACGGGGCTCGACGCCCGGCTCCGTCTCGACCCGGCGATCGAGCTGATCCGAGCGAGGACCGGCTTCGACGCGATCGGCGAGCTCGCCAACCCGATCGGCGAGGTGCCGCGGCGGACGGTCGTGCTCGTCGGTACCGGCGCTGAGATTGACGACCGCAACGGGGGCGGCAGCGCGTTTGTCGCGGCGGTGCGACGGGTCGCCCCCGATGCCTACGTCGCGGCCTGCGGCGATGCCGATGCGAACACGGCCGACGCGGGGGCGTACGACTCGGTGGTGGCACCGAGCGCAACATCCGACGAGCTCCGCGAACTGATCCACGGGACGGACGCGACGCCGCCGGCTCACGAGCGACCCCCGAAGCCAGGTGATGAGCCGGATTCTGGCGCGGATGAAGGGTCTGACT
>JBCBNT010000068.1:0-15737 GCA_039821685.1 Planctomycetota bacterium
CAAGAACGTCGCGAACCTGAAGACCATGACCTCGGTCTCGAGCGAAGGCTCGAGCACGATCTCGCTTGAGTTCTACATCGGGACGGACGTGAGCCGCGCGCTACAAGAGACGAGCGATGCGCTGCGGCAGGTGCCTGACTATCCGGACGAGGTCGATGAGCCGACGATCAAGGCTGCCGACGGCGCGAGCGAGAACGCGATCGCATGGATCATCATCGATCTGGACCCCGCGGTCGCGGCGCAGCACCCCGACTTCGATATCACCACCCTCTACGACCGGCTCGACAAGGAGGTGAAGCCGTTTCTTGAACGGATCGACGGCGTCGCGGAGATCAACATCTTCGGGGGTCGCGAGCGCGAGGTGCGGGTGCTGGCAGACAACGAGGCGCTGGCCCTCCGCGGGCTCAACATCGGCAACGTGATCGAGGCCCTGCGCGGCGAGAACACGAACGTGAGCGCGGGCTCGCTTGCGGAGGGCAAGCGGGATTACCGGGTGCGTGTCGTCGGGCAGTTTGCGACCGAAGACGACGTGCTCTCGACGGTGGTCGCCTACCGCGACGGCCGGCCCGTGTATGTACGGGACATCGCGCAGGTCGAATTCGGCCACACCAAGAAACGGGGCTTCGTGCGGGCGTTCGGGAACCCCTCGATCGCGATGAACTGCATCCGGCAGTCTGGGGCGAATGTCGTCGAGGTCATGGACGAGCTGAAGCTCCGTCTCGATGAGGTGCGAGCCGAGATCTTGCCGACACTCGACGCGAGCGCGGGCCCATCTCTTCGGCTGCGGCAGGTGTATGACGAAACGATTTACATCGACAGCTCGATCAGGCTCGTCACCCAGAACCTGTATGCGGGCGGCGCGATCGCGGCGTTTGTGCTCCTGCTCTTTCTACGGTCGCTCGTGACGACGGGCGTCGTGGCGCTGGCGATCCCGATCTCGGTTGTCGGCACGTTTCTGGTCATGCTGGGCCTTGGGCGCACGCTGAACGTGGTGTCGCTGGCCGGTCTTGCCTTCGCGGTCGGTATGGTTGTTGACAACGCGATCGTTGTTCTGGAGAACATCTACCGGCGGGTGCAGGAAGGCGACACGCCGATGGAGGCCGCGTACCGGGGCGGCCGCGAGGTGTGGGGAGCGATCCTGGCGTCGACGCTGACGACGGTTGCCGTGTTCATCCCGGTGCTGACGATCGAGGAAGAAGCGGGTCAGCTCTTCCGTGATATCGCGATCGCGATCGTGGCCTCGGTGGTGCTCTCGCTCGTGGTGTCCATCACGGTGATCCCCGCGGCCTGCTCGCGCTGGCTGAGCAAGCGTCCGGATCGCGTGGGGCCGGTGCGGTCGGCGCTGCAGGATCTGTTCGGACTCGGGCGGCTGCTGGGCAGATGCGTGGGTGTGTTTGGTGGGCTGATCGGGACGCTGCAGCGCGGCGTGCTCGGTTGGACGGTCCGACCCGCGATTATCCTCGTGATGGCTTCTGCGAGCATCTTCGGTGCGTTCACTCTCGCGCCCCCTCTGGACTACTTGCCGGCCGGCAACCGGAACCTGGTTTTCGGCGGCATGCTGATCCCGCCCGGGATGAGCGTCGATGAGATGACTGAGTTCGCCGGCCGCATCGAGGACCAGGTGCTGCCGTACATGGAGCACGTGCTCGCTGCCGAGGGCCGCGACGTGGCGACGCTCTCGGCTATCCCCTCCGGGTTTGCATCGGACGCGCCGAGCTACGAGCCCGTTTCTGTTCAGAACTTCTTCATCGGTTCGTTCGGGGGGGGCATGTTCGCCGGGGCGGTGAGCGGCGACGACGAGGTCGTCATCCCGGTTGGGCAGCTGTTGACCAACGCGATGAACACCCTTCCCGATACGTTCGGCGGAGCACAGCAGTCTTCGCTGTTCGGTCGGGGCGTGGGTGGAGGAAACACGGTCAACATCGAGGTCATGGGACCGGATCTCGACCGGGTGGTCGCTGCGGCTCAGGACATCATGCTCGCAGCGTTTAACGACCCCGCGTATGGGTACGGCCGCGTTCGGCCCGATCCCGGCAACTTCAACCTCGGCCAGCCCGAGATCCAGGCGGAGCTGACGCAGCCGGCCCGTGAGATGGGCCTCAGCACGGCCGCGGTCGGCACGGTCGTGCGCGGGCTGTTCGACGGCGCGTTCGTCGACGACTTCCGGCTCGCGGGCGAAGCGGTCGACATGGTCGTGCTGCCGGGCGGCGGCGAGCTCGATTATCTCGAAAAGATGGCTGAGATCCCGGTCGCCACGCCCGCGGGGCCGGTGGTGCCGCTGGACACGCTGGTGAGCGTGACTCGGACGACGGCGCCGCAGGCGATCCAGCGGATCGAGGAGCTGCCGGCGGTGAAGCTGCTCATTTCGCCGCCGCCCGGCATGGCGGTACAGGACGTGATCGCCGATGTCGATGCCAAGTTCATCCAGCCCGCACGCGACGGGGGCCTCATCGATCGGACGATGCGCGTGCGGCTCGAGGGCACGGCTGCGAAGCTCGATGAGGTGCAGGCGGCGCTCTTCGGCCAGGCGATCAGTAGCGGTGACGACGGCCCGGCCTCCGCGGATCAGGCGGCGGCTGGCGGCGGTGATGGTCAGGCGGCCGGGGTGGTCCGGATCGTCGGCATCGGGCTCGCTGTCGTGGGGCTTGCCGCGGCAGGGTTCGGCTTCGTGCGAGCGATCGCTGCCAAGCGTGCAGCGTTCGGCTACGGCGGTGTCGGTGCGTTGCTCCTGCTCTCGGTCATCGGGGGCGTGCTCTTCCTCGCGGCGGATCAGCCTCAGCTCGCGACGGCCCGTTTCGTCTGGGCGCTCATGGTGACATACCTACTGATGGCGGCACTCTTTGAGAGCTTTGTGTACCCGTTCGTGATCATGCTGACGGTGCCGCTGGCGGTCGTCGGCGGCTTCGCCGGGCTCGCGATCGTGCATTCGATGACCGCGGCGGATCCGACGATTGCCAACCAGCAGCTGGACGTGCTGACGATGCTCGGGTTTGTGATCCTGATCGGCGTGGTCGTGAACAACGCGATCCTGATCGTGCATCAGGCGTTGAACTTTATGAAGGGCCTCGGCGAGACCGCGAGCGACGAGGTCGAGCCGCTCTCTGCGGCCGAGGCGATCTCGGAGTCGGTGAAGACGCGCGTCCGGCCGATCTTTATGAGCACGATGACCTCCGTGGGCGGGATGCTGCCGCTGGTGCTGGTGCCGGGCTCAGGGTCGGAGATGTACCGCGGCCTTGGTTCGGTCGTGGTGGGCGGCTTGCTGGTCTCGACGCTCTTTACGCTCGTGCTGGTGCCGCTCATGCTGGGGCTGATGATCGACATGACCTGGGGGCTTCGGGCCCTGCTCGGTCGGCGGGACACGGCGCGGCTTGCCGTACCGGGTCAAGCCGCCGCGGCCGCGTGAGCCGCGATGCGGATCTGTACGGCATGCTGACCGCGTGCCGTCGGGCTAGCGGTCGCGGAGCGCGGGCGGCTTGGCCCAGTGCAGCTTGTCGATCAGCGTTCGCCAGTAGCTCCCGTTGGTGTTCGTGACGAGCTCGATGCCTCGTGTCGCCCGCTCGATGCGGACGCGCTGGCCCTCCAGGATGCGCTGCTGGATCTGGCCGTCGAGCACGAGCGTGGTGCCGTCGTCGCCCTGGGTATTGAGCTGTGTGGGTGTGAGCTCGATCGCCGCGTCGCCCGGGACGGCGATCGGTCGGAACGCCAGCGAGTGCGCAGCGATGGGCGTGATGAGCGTCGCGTCGACGCGCGGATGGCAGATGGGCCCGCCGGCGGACACGTTGTACGCCGTGGATCCGAGGGATGTTGAGACGATCAGCCCGTCGCCTCGCACCGATGGGCCGGACTCCCCATCGATCGAGATGCCGAGCTCGATCACCCGGTACGGCGGGCCCGCGGTGACCGCGGCTTCATTGAGCGCCGAACCGACGTGGTTCGCGGTGCCGTCGTCGGCGATGATCGTGGCGTCGAGCATCGGCACGCGGCGGGTCACAAGCGGCGCGTCGCCGAAGAGCGAGGGGGCCTCCTGCCGCACGTCTTCGATCGTGAAATCCGCAAGGAAACCGAGCTTGCCGGCGTTGATGCCGAGGATCGGTACGCCGAGCGGCGCAAATCGGCGCGACTGGGCGAGGAGCGTGCCGTCGCCGCCGACAACCACGATCAGGTCCGCATCTTCCGCGACACCCGGCGTCTCCTCGTCGGCGTCGCCGTTGGTCTCGATCGAATCGATGAGCGTGCCGTGATCGGCGATCAGCTGCGCGAGCGAACCCGCGTCGGCGGCATCATCCGCTTTCGCCGGGTTGATCACGAGCAGGATGTTCTTTTGCGGTGCGATCGTGGCAGCCCCCTACGGGTGGTGTCTCGTTCGAGGATATCGACGAGGCAGGGCCGGTGTCTTCTGGGCCGCGTTCGATTCGGCCCGCACGCGCGACGGGCGTTGAATGGGGCCTGTACGCCGCAGCCTGTTCGCCGAGAAGGTTCCGCCAAGGACGATTCGTTACGGCGTCGGGCTCGACGATGCCGATGGCGTCGTCCGATTGGCTTCCGCTGTATCGACGCTCGGCGGCGTGCTGACCACGGGCGGGGTATCCGCTGCCGACCGGATGGCCCGGGCCAGGCCCGACGCGTCGAGCCCGGCCTCGGCGAGCTGCTTCGATCGGCTGTCCTGGTAGATCCAGGCATCCGGCAGTCCGGCGCGGACGACCCGCGAGGCGTCGAGGCCCTGCTCCTGCGCGGATTCCAGCACGGCGGCGCCGAAGCCGCCGACGATCGAGTGGTCCTCTGCGGTGACGATCGGGATGCCGGCCTCGATGATCGACCGGATCAGCCGGGCGTCGACGGGCTTGGCAAACCGCGCGTCATAGACGGCGACCCGGTAGTCCCCCGCGAGCGACTCGGCAGCTTCGATCGCGGCAACGGCCGTGGTGCCGAAGGCGAGCACCGCGACATCGGGCGAGTGGCCCGCTGCGACATCGAGGCCGGGCGTCAGGCAGCGGGCCTTGCCGAGCTCGAAGGGCGGCGCGTCTCCGAACCTGTCGGAGACGTCGTCGCGCGGGTACCGCACGGCGGACAGGCCCGAGTCGTAGCCGCGCATAAATTCCAGTGCCGCGCGGAGGCTCGGCTCGTCGATCGCCGCGGTGAGCGCCGCGTCGGGCAGGGTGCGCAGGATGGACACGTCGCAGAAGCCGTGATGCACTGCGCCATCGCCGCCGACCAGGCCCGCGCGGTCGAGGCAGAGCCTGACCGGCAGGCCTTGGAGCGCGACCTCCTGGAACGCTTGATCGAACGCCCGCTGCAAAAAGGTCGAGTACACGGCGAAGAACGGCTTGAACCCCGTTTTGGCGAGGCCCGCCATCATGTCCATCGCGTGAGACTCGCAGATGCCCACGTCCCAGGTGCGATCGGGGAAGTCGGGGAGCACCTTGTCGATGCCGGTGCCGCCGGGCATGGCCGCGGTGCACGCCACGACGCGGTCGTCGGACGACATCAGGTCGTGCATCGCGTCGCCGAACGCGCTTGTGAATGATCGGCCTCCGGACGCGATCTCGACGCGGCAGTTGTTGGTCTCGTCGTCGCGATCGATGCTGAAGGGCTTGGGCGAGTGGAAGGTCGTCGCATCGCCCTCGGCGACGTCGAGGCCCTTGCCCTTGATCGTCTTGACGTGCAGCACCATCGGGCGGTCAAACTCGCGGGCCTCGGTCAGGAACTCGATCAGCTCGGGGATGTTGTGCCCGTCGATCGGGCCGACGGTGACAAGCCCGAAGTGCTCGAACCATGCGTCCTCGGCGATCATGGCCTTGGTCGCTTCGCCCATGCGGTGGTAGGCGTCGGAGATCAGCGCGCCGCCGGGAATCTGGTCGAGGACGGACTTGCCAGCCTTCTTGAGCTCGGTGTAGGTGTGGCTCAGGCGGAGGCGGTCGAAGTACTGCGCCATCGCGCCCTGGGGCTTGGCGATGGACATGCCGTTGTCGTTCAGCACGACGAGGAACTGCCGCTTGAGTGTTCCGGCGTTGTTGAGCCCCTCCATCGCGAGCCCGTTGACGATCGAGGCGTCCCCGATGATCGTGGCCACGCGTCGGCCCTCTGGGTTGGACTTGGGGTCGAATGCCTCGTTGTTGAGCGTGTCGCCGCGCGCCATACCGACGGCCGTGGAGATGCCCGTGCCGGCGTGGCCGACGCTGAATTGGTCGTACTTGCTCTCTCTGGGCTCAGGGAAGCCTGCCATGCCCTCGCGTGTGCGCAGCTTGGCGAGCGCATCGAAGCGTCCCGTGACGAGCTTGTGCGGGTAGCACTGGTGGCCCACGTCGAAGAGCAGGCGGTCGTGCCCGAAATCGAACACGTAGTGCATCGCGAGGGTGAGCTCGACGACGCCGAGATTCGGCGCGAGGTGGCCGCCCGAAGACTGGACCTGATCGATGATCGCGCTGCGGATCTCGTCGGCGACCTCGTTCAGACGCTCCACGGGCAGGGCTCTGAGGTCGGCGGGAGAGGCGATGTGGGGGAGGTGCTGCATTCGGTTCTCAGTGGCGATGCGCCTGGATCGGGTGCGTCGTGAGCGTACGGCTCAGATTCTGGGTGGCCAAGTGCGGAATCGGTCCGGTTCCCCGGAGCTTTCGCTCCTCTGCCGATCTGGGTTCGTTCTGCCGCGGTTTCTCGTTGGATCGGCCGCGGACCTTTCAGGGGTTACTGAAATCATTGTACTCCGAATGCCAGAGCGTCCTCTCGGGTCAGGGCAGTGTCGCGGTGCATTATCGGTCGCGTGCCGCAAGGTACGACGTGAGCTGGTTGAGGGCGGCGGCATTGGGCGAGATACGGCGGGCCGCGTCGTCGGCTGTCGTGGCGAGGCGATCGATGATTCGCCGCGTCTCGTCGATCCCGACCACGCCCGGGTAGGTGAGCTTTCCCGCGTCGGCGTCCTTGCCGGTTCGCTTGCCGGTGTGCTCGGCGTCTTGTTCGACGTCGATGAGGTCGTCGACGGCTTGGAACATCAGCCCCAGCGCATCGCCGTAGGCCGTCGCCGGAGCGAGCGCATCGGCGTTGCCCGCGCAGATCGCGCCCATGCGGCAGCTCGCCCGGATGAGCGCGCCGGTCTTGTTGCGGTGCACCCGCTCGACCGCGGCGAGGCCCTCGGGCCGTTCGTCGGCGTCGGGCAGCGAATCAAAGACCTGGCCCGAGATCATGCCGGCTGCACCCCTGGCGAGCTCAAGGATGAGGCTTTGCGAGGTCGTCGCGTCCGTGTACCCCCGGGCGAGCGCGTCGTAGGCGAGGCTGAACAGCGCGTCCCCGGCGAGGATGGCCATAGCCTCCCCCGCGTGCACGTGGAGCGTGGGCCTGCCCCGGCGCAGGTCGTCGTCGTCCATGGCAGGCAGATCGTCGTGGACGAGGCTGAAGGCGTGAACAAGCTCGACGGCCGCTGCGGCGGGCAGCGCGTGCCGCGGATCGCCGCCGGCGGCGTGGCAGACATGCCAGACCAGGAGCGGCCGGAGCTTCTTCCCGCTGCCCAGCGCGGCGTACCGCATCGCGTCGCGGAGAGCAGGCGACAGGTCGCCGCCGGCGCCGGCGTCATCGATCCATCGCTCGAGTTCGCGTTCGACATCGGCGAGCGGTGCGAGCGTGTGTTCATCGAGGTCGGCTGGTGTGCGGTTCACGGGCATGTCGCAGTCATGGTACCGGGTGTGTAGCATCGGCTGCAGGGGCCGGGGGCACGATGCTGACACGCGTAACAGAACTCTTCGATTCGGCGGGCTGGGTCGCGTGGCCGCTCCTGGCGATGAGCGTGGTCTCGTTGGCGCTCTGCATCGAGCGTTTGGTGTTTTTCATCGGCCTGCGTCGCGAGCTCAGCAGCTCCCGGGTCGCCGCGGCGGTCCGGGCGGCACGAGCAAGCCGATCGAGCGCTGCGGGTCCGACCGCGCCGGGTGTGCTCGGCGAGTTTGTCCGATCGATGCACGGAGCCGCATCGGGCGTCAGCGTCGGCGAGGCGGCGGTGCTCGCGGGCGCGGCGGCGGTCCGCCCGAGGCTCTTTCGGTTCCTGCCAACGCTCTCAACGGTCATTACGGCCGCTCCGATGCTCGGCATCCTGGGCACGGTCACCGGCATCATCGAGAGCTTCGGGCTGCTCGGATCTGCCGAAGCGGTGCGGGACACGACGGCCATGGCAGCGGGCATCAGCGAGGCACTGTACACCACCGCGTTCGGGCTGACGATCGCGCTCGTGGTGCTCTTTCCGTACAACGCGTTCCGCGGCTCGGCCGATCGGGCGCTCGAGATCATCGAGACGGTCGGGGCGGCCGCGATCGAGGCAGAAGCAGCTTCTCAGCCGGCCTCGCCCTCGGCGAGCAATTCGTAAATTTCTTCCGGCGACGCGGCGTCATAGATCCGCTCGCGGAACTCCGCCTGCATGTGCAGCCTGCTCACCCGGGCGAGCGCCTGAATGTGATCGCTGGTCTGATCGGGCCGGCTTGCGAGCAGCACGATGAGCCTGACAGGCTGGCCGTCGATCGCCTCGAAGTCGATCGGTTCCGGCGGCTTTCCGACGGCCATCACCATCTGCGTCAGCGAGGGGGACTTTCCGTGGGGGATTGCTAGCCCGTGCCCGATGCCGGTGGTCCTAGTCTGCTCTCGGGTCCAGACCGCTTCCTTGAGCGCGGAGGGGTCTGACACGCGGCCGTCAGCGGCGAGGGCGTCGACGAGCTCGTCGATGACCGACCGCTTCTCGGTCGACGCGGTCGGGGCGATGATGCATGCCGGGCTGATCAGGTCGGTCAGTTTCATTCCGTTCCCTCTGGGCCTGCCAGCGGGCCTTCGTTTATGCCGGCACATCGCGCCTCGGCCGACGCGGAGCCTATGCGAGATGCCACGCCGGGTCAGCCACGCCGGAGAAGCGTGCTAAACGAGCCGTCGACCGACGACGCCGGACCAGAGGGCGCTGCCGGCAGCGTCCGGCGGGTGCGCTCGGCGGCGAGCCCATGCCACGAGCGGGCCCACTCCGCGATGTCATCGTTTTCGGACGGCTCGATGCTGCAGGTTGCATACACGATCGAGCCGCGCGGACTCAGCAGGGGCATGGTGTCTGCGATGAGCTGCTTCTGGATGCCCGTGAGCCGATCGAGGGCGGCGCGGGTGCACCGGTAGCGGGCCTCGACCCGTCGGCCGAGCACGCCCGTGTTGGAGCAGGGCACGTCGAGCAGCACGAGATCGGCCTGACCGCGGAGCTCGTCGATCGCGTGCCGCGGCGGCAGCACGCGCACCCGCTCGTCGGATTCGAAGGCCGACCGCAGCACGGCATACCGGGACCGGTCCGTATCGGTCGCGATGATCGTCGCTTGCGGGAAGCGGGCGCGCAGCTGCCGTGTCTTGGTCCCCTGCCCTGCGCAGAGGTCGCCGATGACGCCCGGCTGCAGGTCGTCAACGCTCTCGATCGCTGCGGCCGACGCGGCGTCTTGCGCCCACACATCCGTGCGTGATTCGAGGAGTGTGCCGAGAGCATCGTGCGGGCCGGTCCAGACGACGGAGTGGTCCGCGTCGTGGGGCTTGGTCCAGCCGGCAGGGACCGGGTCCGCGGCGTAACGCGTGTTGAGGACGGTCGGCGGCCGGGTCAGCCCGTGCCGGCAGACGCCAAGCACCTGGTCGCGTGAGAGCGACCGGCGCCACCGTCTCAGCAGCGGCGCGGGCATGCTGTACCGGACGGCGACGGCCTCGAGCGGGTCGTCGGGCCAGCCGCACGCGACGGCGCGGGCGCCGCCATCTGGCAGCGGGAGCAGCGTGCCATCGCCCGCATCGTCGTCGTGGTTGTCGGATCGCTCCCCCAGATCGCCCGCGACACGCCGGAGCACCGCGTTGACCATGCCGCCCGCGCCCGGTCGGATGCGGCGTTTGGCCCATTCGACCGCTTCGTCGATCGCGGCGTGGACCGGGATGCGGTCGAAGAGCGCGAGCTGCGCTGCCCCGACCAGGAGCACCGCGCGGAGCGCCGGCTCGACGTCTCTGAACGGCTGGTTCAGGTGACGTGAGACGAGCCACTCGAGTGTGAGCCATCTGCGGACGGCCGCGTCATAGATCGCATGGGCGAGCGCGGCCTCTCGCGTATCGAGCGCCGCGGTGTCGAGCGTGACGGCCTCGATCTCCGGGAACCGGGCGGCCTGCGCCGAGAGCACCCGCGCCACCAGATCGCGGGCGGTGGTCGCGGGGGTATCGTCTGCGGTGGGTCGGGCGTGTCGTCGGCGAGGGGCGGGCACGCGGCGACTGTAGCCGGCGGAGCGTTGCGTGCCCGAGCGAGACCAGCGAGAACGGCAGGCCGGCGGCGTGCTCGGCACGATGCGCGTGCGGAAAAAGCTACTGGTGCTGCACACCGCCTTCTCGGCCGTGCTCGCGGTGATCCTGCTCGTAGCGCTCCGTCCCGCTGCCTCAGAGGTGCTCCTGCGTGCAGAAATGGACGAGGCGGTGCTCGCGCTCCGTCTGACCGAGCCCTACCAGGCCCGCGACCTGCAGGGCGTCTCATTCGGCAGGGGCACCGCGTCGGGCCTGGGCCTGCCGGGCGATGCGGTCGCAAGGGCGGCGGCAGCGGGAGGCGAGCCCGTGCCGGGCCCGGTGCGGGGCGGCATGGCGACCGCGGTCCGCCAGATCGAACCGGGCGGAGACGATTCGGATGCCGTGTTCGAGACAGCGACCGCGAGCATCCCCGGCGCCCGGCGGGCGGTGCGAGATCTGTACGTGTTTGTCGTGCTCGCGGTGCTGGGCGTGTACGGGCTGATCGCGGTATCGCTCGAGCTCTTCGTGCTGCCGCAGACCGTGTACGGGCCGATCCGCCGGATCCTCGACGCCGAGCACGCGGTGCAGACGGGCGACAGCCGGCGTGAGATCATCGACGAACGGCACATTCCCGCGGACGAGCTGGGCGAGATCATGCGTTCGCGGAACGAATCGGTGCGAACGCTCCGACGGCAGGAGGTCGACCTCGCCGACGCGCTGCAGCGGTTCGAGCGTGTCGCGACGGATCTCAAGCGGAAGAATCACCTGCTCGAAGCGGCGCGCCGCAATCTGGCCGACGCGGACCGACTCGCAAGCCTGGGCATGATGTCGGCGGGTATCGCCCACGAGCTCAACACGCCGCTCACCGTCGCCAAGGGCCTCGCCGAGAAGCTTGCGCGGGACCCGGACGACGGTCTCCGCGTCGACGAGGCGCAGCTGCTCCGGCGGGTCGTCGTCAGGCTCGAACGGCTCGGAGAGAGCCTGCTCGACTTTGCGCGGGTCCGGCCTCCCTCGCGGCAAACGCTCGGGCTCGCGGGCCTCGTGGATGAAGCTGTCACCCTCGTCACGATCGACCGCGACACGGCCGGCAGCACGATCGTGTCGAGGATCGACCCCTCGATCGAGCTCGCGTGCGACGGGGATCGCATCGTGCAGGTGCTCGTGAACCTCATCCGGAACGCGGCCGACGCGGTCAAATCCACCTCACGACAGCAGCCGGGGGGATCGAGGATCGTCGTCGCGGCGGAGCCCATCGAGAAAGACGGCGCGGCGTGGGTCGCCGTCACGGTCACGGACGACGGGCCCGGCATCGATCCGAAGCTCATGGAAACGCTCTTCGATCCTTTCGTGACCGGTCGGCTCGATGCCCGGGGGACCGGTCTCGGGCTCGCGGTCGCACAGGGCATCATCGAAGAGCACGGCGGGGTGATCCTCGCCCGGAATCGGGACGACGGACGCGGCGCCGTGATCGAGTTCGTGCTCCCGGTCGAGCCTTCCGCTACGCTGAGCAGCGGACAGGAGGCTCGGGATGAGTGATACGGCTCCGGCAGCGGCCGGCCCACTGCGGGTCGCGGTGCTCGACGACGACCCAGATTTCGTCGAATACATCGGCAGCGTGCTCCGCGGTCGTGGGCACGCGGCCGAGGTCTTTACAGACTCCGAAGAGCTCTTCGCCTCGTGCGCCGCGACGCTGCCCGACGTGGTTCTGCTCGACATGAACATGGGCCAGACCTCGGGCGGCGACGTGCTGGGCGTGCTGCACGAGCGGTGGCCGCGTCTGTGCGTTGTGGTGGTGACCGGCTACCCGTCGATGGACACCATGCGCGAAACGTTCAAGCGGGACGCGTTCGACTACCTCGCCAAGCCCTTCTCCGAGGCCGATCTCGATCGGGTGCTGTCGCAGGCGTCGCTGGAGTTTGGTCTCGGTCAGCGTCCGCAGGATCGGCTTCGTCTCGAGCTCGGGCGGCAGATCCGGCTCGCTCGCACGGACCGCGGCTGGACCCTCAAGGACCTGAGCGAGGGGTCCGGGGTGAGCGTGAGCCAGCTGAGTTCGGTGGAGCGCGGCACGCATCTGCCGAGCCTGGAGTCGCTGGTTTCGATCGCGATCGCGCTCGGTCGGCAGCCCAGCGACTGGCTGAGCGCGGCCGGCTTTTGAGAGCCGGACGGAGTTGACTCTCCGCGGCGTTCGGGCTTTCGTCGCAACGTGACAGCAGCGCCCGCGAACCCATCTCAGCCGGTCTCGTCGGGTCCCGCGCCGGCCGCGCGGTCGATCCTTTTCACATCGTTCGAGCCCAGCGGCGACGACCACGCGTCGACAGTGATCGCTCACATCAAGCGGCGTCGACCTTCGGCAACGATCTACGCGTGGGGCGGCCCGAAGATGGAGGCGGCGGGTGCCGTCGTCGTGGAGAAAACGGGCCAGAACGCCGTGATGGGCCTGCCGGGCTGGTCGAAGATCCGCGAGCACCAGCAGATCAACAAACGGATCGACGCGTGGCTCACCGAGCACCCCGACGTCGGGGTGCACGTGCCGGTGGACTCGCCCGCGGCCAACTTCCCGATCTGCAAGATCGCGAAGAAGCACCGGGCCCGCGTGATGCACCTGGTTGCGCCGCAGGTCTGGGCGTGGGGCGCGTGGCGGGTCAACAAGCTCCGCAGGCTGAGCGATCTGGTGCTGTGCCTGCTGCCGTTTGAGCAGACGTGGTTTGAGGGCAAGCGCGTGCCGGCGCGATTCATCGGTCATCCGCTGTTTGACGAGCCGCTGCCGATGCGCGAGCTGGAACGCCGCGCGGCGGAGCTGCCCGCCGGCGCACCGCGTCTGCTCCTGCTGCCCGGCTCACGCCCGGCGGAGCTGACCAAAAACTTCCCGATGCTGCTGGAGAGTTACCGGCGGCTCAAGGCGGACTACCCGGGCGCAGCGGGCCTCGTTGCAGCGACGACGCCGGCGACGGTCGAGCGTTTGCGGGCCGACGCGGCGAGGCTCGGCGGCTGGCCCGAGGGGCTCGAGATCGTGTCGGGTGAGACCGACGCCGCGGTGGCCTGGTGCGACCTCGCGCTGGTCGTGAGCGGCACGGTCACGCTGCAAGTCGCGCGGCAGGCGAAGCCCATGATCGTTGTGTACAAGAGCAGCCCGGTGTTCTATCACCTCGTCGGTCGGTGGCTTGTTTCAGCGCCGTACTTCACGCTGCCGAACCTCATCGCGGGGCGAGAGATCGTGCCCGAGTTCGTGCCGCACTTCGGCGACGCGGAGCCGATCGTCGAGATGGCGTCTCGCATGATCGAAGATGAGGGCCTGCTCGCACGTCAGCGGTCCGAGCTTCGGCGTGTGGCAGAGGCGTTCGATGGCAAGAACGCGAGCGAGGCCGCGGCCGAAGCCGTGATGCAGCTCGCCGGGCTCACCGCGCGGTAGGCCCTCAGCTCCCCGCGTGCTTCCGGATCGGCACGAGGCAGACGGCGCAGACGGTGTTGCCGATCCGGTCATCGATCGGTGCGACCCGGATCGCCGGCGAGCGGATCGGCAGGTCGCTATCGAGCCAGGCGTGCACGGCCGCGGAGAGATCGTGCCTCGCGGTCGCCTCGTCGGCAGCGAAGAGCAGGACAGCCGCGGCGGCCTGCGACGCCATCGGCTCGCGGACGAGCTTGCGGATGTCCTGCGCAGGGTGCCGGATGAGCTCGGTGGTGTACCGGCTGTTGGGCTGGGGCACATCGTCCCGGGCGACGAACTGCCCCGTGGATTTGACCTCGATCCAGAAGGCGTCGTCCGGCCGGACGCCGGGGCTCGCGATCTTCGATCCTGATCCGGGTGCGAGTGCGTCGGCCGCCGCGGTCGCAAAGAGCGTCTGAGCCAGGGCCTCGGCTTCCGCGTCCGCCTCGACCGGGTCGATGAGCACGGCGTCGGGGCCCGGCAGCAGCACAAGGTCGCACCGCTCGCGCTCGCTGGCCTTCGGCTTCCGTTTGGCCGGCGTCGGGAACGGGTGCTCCCGGGCGAGCCCCAGATCGGCGGACACAAATCCGGCCTCGAGCACGGTGTGCAGATCGATCTCGTCGAGGTGGTCGAGCCCGCGGACCGCGTTCTCATCGCGGAGCGCCTGATTCGCATCGGCGATGCCGGCGGCGGCGTGATCGGCGATCTCATCGATAGACCACGGCGCTGGCACCATCGCAGCAGGATATACGCGCCGCGTTGCAAATCGGGCGCAGGCGTGCGATGATGTCCCTTTCCGCTCCGGCTCGGGGCGGCTCGCCAGCACAGAACGGGTACCGCCGAGGACCGACCGACCATGACCGGACTCAACGATGTCATCAACGCCCTGAACGGGATCCTCTTCTCAAACTACACCGTCTACGCGCTGCTCTTCACGGGCGTCGCGTTCACGGTCTGGACCGGCTTCGGCCAGTTCCGGGCACTCACCCACGGCGTGGCGGTCGTCCGCGGCAAGTACGACGACTCGCACGACCCCGGGGCGATCAACCATTTCCAGGCCCTGTCCGCCGCTCTTTCGGCAACGGTCGGCCTCGGCAACATCGCGGGGGTGGCGGTCGCCGTGGCGCTGGGCGGTCCGGGCGCGATCTTCTGGATGTGGGTCATCGGCTTCCTTGGCATGTCGATCAAGATGACGGAAGTCACCCAGTCGATGCTGTACCGAAACACCGACGACCCGGACAACCCGCACGGCGGGCCCATGTTCGTCGTCAAGAAGGGCTTCAAGGACTGGGGCCTCGGCCCGCTCGGCTCGATCATCGGCGGCGTGTTCGTCGTCACGCTGATCATCTCGGCGATCACGGGCGGCAACATGTTTCAGGCGTGGAACGTCGCGGACGTGACCCGCACGTACTTCGGCGTGCCGCAGGTCGTGACGGGCATCGTGCTGACGGTGCTGGTGGGCCTGGTGATCATCGGTGGCATCAAGCGGATCGGCGCGGTCGCGGGGCGGATCGTGCCGTTCATGTGCATCGTGTACGTGCTCGCCGCCGGGTACGTTCTGATCCTGAACATCGGCGAGATCCCGGCGATGCTCGGGCTGATCGTCAAGAGCGGCCTGCCGCCGATGCTCGGAGGCGAAGCGGCGGAACCCGTCGGGGCCTTCCTCGGCGGGACCTTCGGCTACGCGGCACTCTGGGGCGTGAAGCGGGCCCTCTTTTCGAGCGAAGCCGGTCAGGGCTCGAGCCCGATCGCTCACTCGGCGGCCAAGACCGACGAGCCGGTGCGTGAGGGCGTGGTGGCCGGCCTCGAGCCGTTCATCGATACGATCGTCGTCTGCACGCTGACGGCGCTCGTGATCATGTCGAGCGGAGCCTACAACCGCGAGTCGGAAGCGATCTTTATGGAGCCCGGCATGGTCCAGGTCGTGCAGGCCTTGGACGAGGCCGGCGTCCCGATCGAAAATACATGGACGCTCGAATCGTCGCCCCTGCCGCAGATGACGGGCGACGCCCGCAAGATCAGGCGTTCGGGCGAGCTCGAGGCGGGCTGGCGCGAGGCGGAGACGATC
>JBCBNT010000069.1:0-15729 GCA_039821685.1 Planctomycetota bacterium
ATGTGCCGGCGCGGAAGGTGATCGTGCGGGTGACTCGATCGGCGGACGAGGGGCTCGGCGATGAGATCGAGCTCGGCGCGGAGGCGACGCTGGTGTTTGTGTCGTCGATCGGGGGGACGGACCGTGGTCGGGTGCGCGTGACGGTTGGGTGCGTGGTGACGCGGGTGACGTATGAGTCGAAGGCGGGCGGCGTGAAGCAGGTCGTGACGCTGACGGGGGTGTCTTCGAACGGCGGCGAGCGCGACCCGGTAACGGTCGAGTCGCTGGCGGTTGGGGGGTGATGGATGTCGAGCTCGTTTGATGGAGACGATCTGTTTGGGAGCGGGCCGCACCGGTTTCAGGAGGGTCGGGGCGGGTGGCTGGTGCTGCCGGATGAGTCGTCGGGTGTGCCTTCGACGCGGAACCTGATCTTCGGCGAGTTTGAGCTGCGGGTTTTTGTGTTCGGTCGGCTTTTAGCCGCTTCGGATGCGGCGCTGTGGCAGCAGCGTGACGCGATCGCGACGGCGATCGATGATCTTGCCGTGGCGACGCTGGTGGACCAGAACGGCAAGTCGTGGTCGGACATGACGCTGGTGCGGGTCGAGTGGGCGGAGCAGGTGGACCGTGGTCGGCGTGTGAGCATCGGGTATGAGGCTCGGTTCCATCGTTTCAGTCCGCCTTGATTCGGGTGCGGCGAGTGGAGGTGGGGGCATGGAGATGCAGCTTGAGCTTGCGGGGGCGCTGGCGCAGCTTGGGGCGGCGGGGCTGATCGGGGTGATGTGGCTCACGGAGCGGCGGTCGGCTGCAGAGCGTGAGCGGCAGATGACCGAGCAGCACGAGCGGATCAAGCGGGATCGTGCGGAGCTGACGGTGCTGGTGGGGGTGATCGAGGCGAACACGCGCGCTCTGGCGTCGCTCGAGATCGGTCAGGGCCGGCTCATCTCGGCGATCGAGCGTCGCTGGGGTGACACGGGCGCAGCGACGCCAGGGCTCGGCGAGCGTTAGGATGGACGGATGCCACGCGTGGATCCCCTGAACTCTTTGGTGCTGCTCCCGGCGCTTTTGGCGCTTGGTGGCTGCTCGCATGTTGCGCGTCCGCCGGCGGGCGACGGCACCTTGTTTGAGGCTGGGGAGCCGGATCCGTTCGCGCCGGTGAGCGTTGAGATCAGCCCGCTGACGCGCGTGGAGATGGGGCCTCGGGGCGAGCCGGTGCTGGCGGTGTATCTGCGTCTCGTCGATGAGTGGGGGCACGGGACGAAGGCGCCGATGAGCGTGAACGTGCAGCTGCTGCGGGTGCTCGGTTCGGGTCTCGCGGAGGGCGACCAGAGCCTGGAGTGGAGCGTGGATCTGCGTGACCCGACCCGCAACTCTCAGCGGTTCGACGTCACCGGTTTGTATCGGCTTCAGCTCGCTGGTGTGCCCGGATGGGTTCTGGAGCCCGGGCGCATCGGCGAGGTGATGCGGGTGGCGGTGTATGTGCAGACTGTTGGTCCCGAGGGCTCGGCGGTGGCGCCGCGGGACACGTTTGACAAGCTGGTGACGCCCTGGGCCGGGCGGTAGCTCGCGTGCCTGTTTATGCGCGGCTGACCTCGACCTGGCCGCCGGCCACGTCCTTGATGGCGTAGCCCATCGCGGCGAGCTCGTCGCGTATGGCGTCGGATGTTGCGAAGTCTTTGGCGCGTTTCGCGTCGCGTCTGGCGATGAGCTTCTCGATGACGGTGTCGTCGGGCTCGAGGCCCCCGGTGAAGAGGCCGATGTCGGTCTGCGCCTGCTTGGGCCGATCGAGCGTGAGCAGGCCGAGTGTTTCGTCGAATGCGAGGAGCTGCTCGGCGTCGGCGCGGGTGGGGGTCTGGATCGAGGCGATCCAGCTGTTGATATGCCCGAGTGCTTGGGCGATGTTGAGGTCGTCGCTCATGGCTTGTGTGAACCGGCTTTGCACGGCCGGGTCCGTTGGCGGCCCGTCTGCGGTCGCGGTCTCGCTGAAGCGCCGCCATCGGTCGATGATCCGCCCGCTGTCTTTGAGGCCTTGCTCGGTGAAGTTGGCGTTGGCTCGGTAGTGGGTTTTGATGAGCTCGAGGCGGACGGCGGCGGGCTCGTGGCGGTCGAAGAGCTCGCGGGCGGTGAAGAAGTTTCCCTTGCTCTTTGACATCTTCTCGCCGTTGACCAGCAGGAAGCGTGGGTGGAACCAGTGGCGGGCGAACTCTTCGGTGCCGTGGGCGCAGCACGACTGGGCGCGCTCGCACTCGTGGTGTGGGAAGATGTTGTCCTCGCCGCCGGAGTGGATGTCGACCGTTGTGCCGAGCGCGAGGGACATGACCGAGCACTCGATGTGCCAGCCCGGGTAGCCGTCGGGCATGGTGACGCCACCGATGGTGGGCCCGGGCCATTTCAGGAGATGCGATTCGTCCGACTTCCAGAGCAGGAAGTCGGCGGGGTGGCGTTTGCCGGCCTGGTGCCGGTCCTGCACCCGGCCGCCGGCTCCGCCTCGGAGGTGTTCGATCGTGTTTCCGGAGAGCCGGCCGTAGGTCTCAAAGGCCTGGACACTGAAGTAGACCGCGTCGCTCGCTTCGCCGTCCTGACTTGGTCGGTAGGCGAAGCCCTTGTCGGCGAGGTCTTCGATCATGCTCACCATTGCGGCGACGTGGTCTGTCGCTCGCGGCATGACCGAGGGGTCTGCGCGAGCCTCGGCGGCGACCTTGATGCCGAGCCGTTCGGCGTCGCTGATGAACCGCTCGGCGTAGAAGTCGGCGATCTGCTTTGGGTCGTGTGGATCGTCGATGGCCGCGTGGGCGGTGCCGGCTTTTTTCTGATCGAGGAGCCGCTTGGTCGCGGCTTGCATTTTGTCTTCGCCGCCGCCGTCGGGCAGGTCGTCGTCGGTCATGTGGCCGACATCGGTGATGTTGAGCATGTGCGCGACGGTGCGTGGTCCGGTGTGGTCGGAGCCGTCGTCGGCCTGGATGGTGCAGAGGGGGGATTCGATCCAGCGCCTGAGGAGGTCGGCGGCGAGGAAGGAGCGGAAGTTTCCGATGTGCGCGTCGTCGTAGACGGTTGGGCCGCAGGTGTAGAAGGTGACGCGGGCCGGGTCGGCGGCGCGGAGCGGCTCTTTGGTCTTTGTGAGCGTGTTGTAGAGCGTGAGCGGGGGCATGCCGCATCGTATCGCGGTCAGTGGTTGGCGTCGGTCTCTTCGTTCGCGGGAGCTGGCTCTGGCGGCGCATCGGCGGTGCGTTCGATTCGGACACGGATGACGCGGGTGGGCGCGGCCTCGAGGATCGTGAGCTTGGCGTCGTCGAGGTCGAGCGTTTCGCCCGCGCCGGGGATCCTGCCCAGGGTGGTTACGACGTAGCCGCCCACGGTGTCGTAGTCGTCTGATTCGGGGATCTCGACCTCGATGGGCTCGAGCTCGTCGTTGAGATCGTCGACGTGCACGGCCGCGTCGGACTCGACGCACCTGCGGTCGGCATCGAACGCCGCGGACGGCTCGTCGTCTTCCTCGTCTTCGTACTCGTCGCGGATATCGCCGAAGACCTCTTCGATGATGTCCTCGATGGTGACGAGGCCCGAGGTGCCGCCGTATTCGTCGGCGACCATCGCGAGGTGGACCTTCTGCTGGACGAGCTGGGTGAGCAGCTCGCGGACGGTCTTCTGCTCGGGGACGAAGAGCGCGTCGCGGACGAGGTCTTGGAGATCGAAGTCGTCGTCGGGCTGGCGACCGGGTTCGGTGAGCCAGTGCAGGAGGTCCTTGGCGTAGAGGATGCCGACGATATCATCGAGGCTATCGCGGTAGACAGGGATTCGGCTGTGGCCGATTTCTTTGACGCGTCGTTCGATGGCGAGCAGGTCGTCGTTGATCTCGATCGCGTCGATCTCGGTCCGGGGCGTCATGATGTTTTCGACGGTGCTCGTCCGGAAGCCGACGACGCCCTCGATCATGATGCGTTCGGCTTCGTCGAGCTGGCCCTCGGCCTCGGATTCCTCGACGACGGAGAGGATCTCGGCCTGGGCATCGTGGCCGTTGCGGTCTTCGGCGCCGGTGAGGCGGCGGATGGCTTCGTCGAGCCCCTTGATGAGCGGCCTGGCGGGTGCGGTGATCGTGTGGGCGGCTCGGATGGCAAAGGCCGAGATGAGGACGGTGCGCTCGCCGGCGTGCGTGGCGATGCTGAGCGGGATGAGCAGGCCGAAGATCCACAGCGCAGCGGCGGCCGCCGTGACTGCGATGGCCGCGTCTTGCACCGTCGTCGGGCGCTCGCCGACGGAGGTGATCCAGAGAAGCAGCGCGACGACGGCTGTGACGTTGCAGATGACCCGAGGGAGTGCGACGGAGGCGGCGTGGCCCGCGCGGTCGTCGATAATGCGGCCGAGCTGCTCGCGCTGCGTCACGGTCCGCCGCGTTTCGGCAAGGTCTTCGAGCCTCGAGCGGCTTAGCGAGCGCAGCGACTGGTAGACCGACGAGCACGCGGCGCCCGCGATGATCGCGGCGATGCCGATGAGCAGGGCGACGCCGTTCATGATGCCGGCTCCGCTTTGTTTGTGCCGTAGACGGGTCCGATGCCGATCGCGGTCAGGAGCTCGTCTTCGCGGGCGTGCATGGCGGCGGCGGCTTCGTCGGTGTCGTCGTTGTAGCCCGAGCAGTGGAGGACGGCATGGGTGATGTAGAGCAGCAGCTCGTGCTCGATGGGAATGCCGCGGGCCTGGGCCTGGCGGGCGGCCTCGTCGATGCAGACGAGCACGTCGGCGTCGAGGGGCGCGCTCGGGTCGCCGGCGAGGTCGAAGGTCAGGACGTCTGTGGTGCCTTCGATGTCCTTGTAGCGCTGGTGGGCGTCTGCCATGGCGTCGTCGCCGACGATGCGGACGCGGACGCTGCCCTGCCGGGTCGCGAGCGCGGTCGCGAGCTTGCGGGCGAGGCCCGGGAGCTCAGGGGTTTCGCTTGAATCGGCCCGGCCCAGCACACTGATCGCGGGCCCGGCAGACGGAGGTCGGTCGGGCCCGTCCGGATCGGGTGTGTCGCCGTCGGCTGCTCGGGCGGTCTGGTCGGTGTGTGTCGGTGTGGTCATCGTGTCGTGCGTGGAGGCGGTGCTCTCGCTGGCGTGCGGCGGTCTCCGGAAGCTCGCCGGGGCGTGTGACTCAACAACGATACTCTGGATCGGCAGAACCGCCAAGTCTGTTCGGTCATTCCGGTCGTTTGCTGGTCGCCCGTTCCGGGTGGTCTGCGTGTCAGGGCCGGTCGTAGACGGCGTAGACGGCGAGGAGCTGCGGGGCGTTCCTGCCGTCGTTATCGAGCGCCCGCCGGAGTTCGGGCGCTTGGAAGCGGTCGCCCAGGATCCTGTTGAAGACAGACGCATCCGATGCGTAGGTCCGCGGCGCAAGGCCGGCCTTCGTTGCGACCGACGGGCTGACGAAGGGCCGGACGTCGGCGTCGGCTCTGGGGTACAGGCCCGTCCTCGGGGGCGATCCCCACGCGTAGGACACGAAGCGGCCGCCCGGTGCAAGCGAGGCGTGCAGCTTCTGGGCGAACGGCTCGGGGCCTCCGAGGTTCTGCTTGATGGGGTTCGGTTCGTTGGCGAAGCGCTCCGGCAGCGGGACCGGGTCGAGCGCGCCCATGCTGAACGAACTGATGCTGATGATCAGGTCGAAGCCTTCACCCGCTTCGCGTGCGGCTTCGGGCTGGCCCGGCCAGTCGCCTCGGACGATGGTGAGCGATCCGTCGGGTGCGCCGCCGCGGCCGATGACGCGTCCGCGATCGCTCGGCGAATCGTACAGCGTGTGGAAGCGTTTGGCATCGCTTGTGATCGTGACGTGTGCCCCCATCGATGCGAGCAGCCAGCCCTGCGTGATCACGGACGGATCGACGATGAGGATGCGGGCGCCCGCGATGGCTTCGGGGTCGGCGAGCGGCGAATCCTGGAACGCGAGGTCGAACGCCCGGAGCTCGATGAACGGAAAGTCGCTCGTCCAGCCGCCGTAGTACACGAGCTCCGAGATGCCGTAGAAGTTGAGCACGCCCTTGATCCCATCCGGGACGTCGTCGTACTCGTCGAGGGTGTAGGTGCGTTCGTCGAAGCCGTTGGTCGACCAGAGCCATCTCCGTGCTCTCGGCGGCAGATCATCGACGGCATCGAGCATGCGTCTGGCCGACGGGGTTTGGAGGTAGCCCTCGATCGATTCGGTACGCTGCGCGAGGCGTTCGGCCATGTCGTCGCGATCGCTGGTCTGCGTGGGGTACCGGCCTTCGAAGGGCTGGGCGGATGCCGGTGCTGCGAAGGCGATGGCAATGAGTGCGGCGATCGTGCTTGTGAAGCCGCCGGACGGGGTTCGGCGGGGTGCATGGGTCGGCTTGTGATGCGAGCGCAGAGGTGTCATCGGCGTGTCCTCCCGTTGGTATCACGGGGACGTTAGGCCGCGAGGGCGGCTTCGCTGCGGACGAGATCGATGCAGCCCGCTGCGAGGGTGCGCTCGCGATTGCCTGGGCAGGTCAGGGTGGAGGGCTTACCCCTTGGCCATCGCGCCGACGGAGACGGTGACCGGGACATGCGCTGGCCGGACGCGGCTTTCGAACTCGTCGCGGTACTTGTTCATGATGGTGCGGAGTGCCCAGTTGTTGCCGTCGGCCAGGCCGCAGATGGTCGTGCCGGGCATGGAGCCCATGCTGGTGCCGACTTCCAGGGCCAGGTCGAGGTCCTTGGTGGTGGCGTCTCCGCCCTCGATCCGGGTCATGAGCTGGTAGAGCCAGCCCGAGCCCTCGCGGCAGGGGGTGCACTGGCCGCAGGACTCGTGCTTGAAGAAGCGTGCGATGTTCCGCGCGACGGCGACCATGTCGGTGTCTTCGTCAAACACGGTCGGGCAGGCGGTGCCGAGGCCCAGCACGTTGTACTTCTTGCCGATGTCGAAGTCGAGCTCGGCCTCGTACTGGTCGGGCCCGAGCACGCCCATGGAGACGCCGCCGGCGATGGCGCCCTTGAACTTCTTGCCGCCGCGCATGCCGCCGCAGTAGTCCTCGACGATGTTGCGGAGCGGGATGCCGAGATCAAACTCGAAGACGCCGGGCTGGTTGACGTGCCCGGAGACGCCCATGAGCTTGGTGCCGTAGGAGGGCGGGCCGCCGATGGACGACTCGCAGCCCTGCTTGGTGAACCACTCGCCGCCGTGCTCAAGGATGAAGGGCAGGTGCTGGAGCGTTTCGACGTTGTTGATGATGGTCGGCTTGCCGAAGAGGCCCTTGAGCGCCGGGAAGGGCGGCTTGATGCGGGGCCAGCCGCGCTTGCCTTCGATGGCTTCGAGCAAGCCGGTCTCTTCGCCGCAGATGTACGCTCCGGCTCCGCGGTGCACGTAGCAGTCGACGCGGAACTTCTCGCCGCCGGTGTTCTCGCCGGAGAGCTGGAGGCAGTTCTCGCCAAAGATGTCGTGCTCGTAGGCCTCTTTGAGGGCCTCTTCGAGGACGTGGGCCTGGTGGTGGTACTCGCCGCGGATGAAGATGTAGGCCTTCGTGAGTCGGCAGGCGTGGCACGCGATCGCGATGCCCTCGAGCAGGCCGTGCGGATCAAAGTCCATGAGCAGGCGGTCTTTGAACGTGCCGGGCTCCGATTCGTCTGCGTTGATCGCGAGGTAGCGTTCGGCGCCGGGCTCGCCGGGGGTCTTGCCCTCCGGCACGGGCGGGAGGAAGGTCCACTTGAGCCCGGTCGGGAAGCCCGCGCCGCCGCGGCCTCGGAGCATGGAGGTCTTGACCTCTTCCGTGACGTCCTCGGGCTTCATGCCCAGTGCCTTGCGAAGACCGACGTAGCCGCCGGTGTTGACGTATTCGTCGTAGCCCACGACGTGGCGATCGCTGATCTTGCCGTAGGGCGGCGTGGGGATCCGCTTGAGGAGGTGGTGCTCGGTAATCGAGGGCTGCCAGGACATGCTCGGCTCCGGAAAGACAGAACGGACGGGCTCCCACGGCAGTTCGCCGGTGAGCGTGCAACCGATTCTAGCGACACGGTGGTGCTGATAGCAGGCGTGACACGGGCTTGGCATCGCCCGCGGGCCGGCTTTATGCGTTTCGGTCGCTCGGCAGCTCGATCTCTTCGATCGTGGTCCGGCGGACGGTGACCGTGCCGCGCCCGGTCTCGCGGGTCTCGGTCTCGGTTTCTCGCCGCACTTCCACGACCTCTCTCGGGCCGTCGGTTGAAATCGGATCGGACCGCACGGCCTTGCCGATCTCGCCGAAGAACCGGCCGAGGTTCCGCATCAGCCCGGGCTTTGGCGGCTGTTCGCTCACGTGAGGATCGTATCAGGAGCGGTCAGGGGCAGCCGCCCCGGTTGGTTGGTTGTCGATTGCTGCTTGTGCCTCTGGCGGGCAGTCGCTTAACCTGAGTGAGCAGGTGGAGCGGAGTTCTGTGTCGGTGTGTGTTAAACGCCTGGAGCAGAGAAAGAGGTCGCGTATGGATCCTCGTTCGATTTCGTTGATCGGTGTATCGCTGCTCGCTGCTGTGGCGTGTCGGCATGCCGCTGGGCAGGTGAGCCCGGTGCGTTCGAGCCTCGAGGCCGAATCGCGGATCTCGCTCAGCGTTGTGGGTCTGGTCGAAGAGTTGGAGGACTCCGACGATCAGGGCGGTACAACGGCCACGCTCGGACCGATCGCGGCGCCGGTCTCGATCAGCAGTGCCGACGGCTTCTTCACGGCCAGCTCCAACGGGAACGCGGCGTTTACCTCGGCTGAAGCCGGCGTGTTTACGTCGATGCTGAGCTACGACGGCGACGAGTTCGGCGACGAGCCGGTCGCTCAGTCGTTCGGGCACACGCTTGGGAGCGCGTTCGAGTACGACTTCATGATCGATGGTGAGGGCAGCGTCACGTTTCAGGGAGACCTTTCGAACTCCGGCCCGTCGTCGATCGGCTTCTTTGCGCGGCTTCAGGTGTTCAGTGAATTTATGCCCGGCAGCGGGTTCGTCGGCAGCGGGTTTTTCGATCAGACGCTGACCGATGGCGCGGGCGGAGTGGCGACGCCGTTTTCCATCACGGTGCCGCTGACCGCCGCGTCCGGCAGCTATCGCGTCCGCGTTGGGCTGAACCACAGCGGGATCTCCATCCTCGACACGGATCCGGAGATGGGGTCGACGACGATCAACTGGAGCATCGCCGCGACGGAGCCGTGCCCGGCCGATGCCAACGGCGATGGCATGCTCACGCCCGCCGACTTCACCGCTTGGATCCTCGCGTTTAACACCAGCGCACCTGCGTGTGATCAGAACGGCGACGGCCTCTGCACCCCGGCAGACTTCTCGTCGTGGGTTCTGAACTTCAACACGGGTTGCTGAGTCGGTCGGTCAGGGGCAGCCGGCGTTGTAGTTGAGGACCCAGGCGGTGAAGTCGGCGGGCGTGAGCATGCCGTCGAAGTTCTGGTCGGCTGGGCACTCGGCTGGGGGGAGCTCGCCTCGGACGGCGAGGATGGCAGCGTCGCTGAGCTGCTGCTCGCCGGCGCTCGTGGTGACCAGGCACTGGTAGGTATCGGTGTCGGTCAGCTGGGTGGGGCGGATCCTGAGGGTTGCCGAGCGGGCTCCCGTGATCCGCGCATCGTCGACGAGCGCCGTCCGGTTCTTTCGCCACTGGAACGTCGGGTTGAGATCGAGCGAGCGGACCGAGAGCTCGATCGTGCTGCCGCTGCTGGTCACAACGCTCTGCGGCTGCGAGATGATCGGGTCGGTGATCGCTTCGGTGTCCATGGTGGTGAGCCGCGCCGCGGGGATGGAGTCGACGGTGCCGGCTGCGGTATCGAAGAACTCGATCTGCGCGATGCCGGGCGATGTGCCGAACGGGATCGACGCGACCGCGATCAGATCGTTGAGCGCGCTGACGCCCAGGTACTGGCGGTTGTTGGTTGGCGAGGGCGTGGTTGAGCCGACAACGACGGTCGGGTTGAGGAAGTCGGGGCCGCTGCGGATGGCGCTGGTCGCGATGTCGCCGTTGAGCTCGAGCGCGGTCTCGATCCAGACCAGGTCACCCGTGACCGGATCGATGGCGATATCGAACGCGTTGGCGGAAAACGCGGTGCTCACCGGCGGCCTGATGGTCGGGGTGGCGAGCGGGTCGAGTGCGCCCGTGAAGAGCATGTCGGCGCTGGTGTCGGTGCCGAAGTAGCGGCCTCGCTGTGTGTCGATCTCGAGCGCGAAAGGGATGGGGACGTTGTTGGCTTCGACGCGGGGTGTGCCGTTGCCCTGGGCGTCGACGCTGACGATCTGGTTGTTCTCCCACCAGTAGATCCGTCCGGTTGCGGGGTCGACATCGACCTCGACAGCATCGGGGTCGAGCCCGCTCCGGAGAAAGATGGCGCTGCTGGGATCGAGGTCGGCGTCGATGGCTCCGATCGTGCGTCCGCTGGCGATATTGGCCATGAAGACGACGCGGTCGCGGGGGGCGTCGAACTCGAGGCCGATGAAGCGGGCGAAGCCGGGCGTGCTGAGCGTAAAGACGTTTGGCGTGCCGTCGCGGTCGAAGGAGTAGATGAAGTCGGCGGAGGCATCACCGATGCCGTAGGTTCGGCCGAGTTCGAACGGCGACTGGCCGGCAGCGGTCGAGGCGAGGCCGAGCGAGGCCACACAGAAGGCACGGATCAGCATCATGTTCGGGGCTCCGGATCGTGGTTGCGCCGAGCGTACCGGCGGCGGCTTGCGTGTGCGAGACCTCATCCGGAAATCGAGGCGCGAACGCGACACGGCACAACTGGATGAGCCGAATTTACTGGCAGCCGGTGTTGAAATTCAGGATCCAGGCAGAGAAATCGGACGGGCCGCAGAGGCAGTCGCCGTTCTGCTCGCAGTTGACGCCAGCAGAGTTAAAGCTCAGAACCCATGCGCTGAAGTCGGCAGGGCTGGCCAATCCGTCGCCGTTGGTATCGGCTCGGCACGGCAATGTGACGAGCGCCATATCGCTCACGCCGTAGTCAACCGCGACCAGATCGGCCGCGTCGCCCACCAGGTCGACGTCACCGAACTCGTACTCGCGGAAGCCGTCTTGCGTGTACAGAAGCGCGCGGTCCAGGTCGGGGCTATAGACGCCCGTGTTCGTGCCCGCGGCACGAAAGAAGCCGGATTCGAAGTACGCTGTTGGGACCAGCGTGTCGGTGTTGAGCACAAACGCTCGCGGCCACTGGCCGTTGTTATTGACGTCGAGGCTATAAAATATTTCATTGTTGTTTCTGCCGATGCTGATGTTTTTCACCTCGACACCGATGGTTGGTGGAGTCACATCGATCGGGCTCTCCTCAGACGCAAGCACCTGGTCACCGCTGGACGAGAGTGTGAGCTTGACGACAGACTCTTCGCCTATGTCGATTCTTCTGTCGTAGTACAGGCTGTTCGAGGGGCGGTGGTAGTAGAACGAGTTGATGCGACCTGTTGTGTTGGAACTGATGGTGGCAGGCGTGACGCCGTCGGGCTCGAACACGGGCAGCACAGGGCCGCCCGGTGACGTGCTGATCAGCCAGATCGGCGAGCCGTTGCCGCCGTTGGTGCCGTAGTAAAAATCTGGCTCGGCGGTCGTGATCAGACTGATGGACAGGTTTGGGTCGATCGGAACCACGATGACACTTCCGTCACTCCCGATCTGATAGACCTCGTCGTTCGTGGTATCGAGTACCACAGCTTCACGCCGAGCAAAGTCGAACTCAACACGTCGCGCGAAGGCAATGGACCCGAGGAAGAGCGTCTCCGTGGAGTAGTCAGTTGGATCAAGCAGCAGCACGCCCTCCCCGGTGGAGGTCGGGCCGGTCGGAATCCCGGATGACCAGAGCAAGATCTTGCCATCGTCAAGTGCGAAACACTGAGCCGATGCCGGCATCGCAAGGCATGAAAGTGCAGCGACAGCGGCCGCAACTTGCGTGTACGAGTGTGCCATCAGAGACTCCCTCATATCAATCGGTGCGGAGCGTTTGTACGGTACTAGACAGATATCCCTCGCTGCAAGGACACGGTTTCTGAAACGTTGCGGTACACGCGGGCACGGATGCAATCGACGGTTGGGCTCGAGGCAGCCGGCGTTGAAGTTCAGGATCTAGGCGGTGAAACCGGCGGGGGAGATCTGCCCGTCGAGGTTGTCGTCGGCGAGGCAGCGGTGGGTGAAGGTGAACGAAGCGTCGCCGCCGGTGATGCCGCCGATGCCGTCGTTGTCGCCGTCGAGCGCCTGGGCGGTGGCGACGCTCGTGATCGTGTCGTCGAGGGTTACGGTGTAGTCGTTGCCCGACAGCGGCGCGGCCAGGCCGACGCGCGAGCGAGGCCCCATGCGGGGGAATGCCTTGCTCGCGCTTCGGCCTCGTCAGACGTATGCAACCTGGTCAGTGACAGCGAGCCATGTCTGGCTCAGTGCCCGCCGCTGTTCTGCTTCACCTCGTCGATCAGCCCGGCCATATCGCCCGGCTTGAGGTTCTCGTGCAGCGTCTCGTCGATGAGGGCGACGGGTGCCGTACCGCAAGACCCGAGGCATTCGAGCTCGATGAGGGTGAAGCTGTCGTCGTCGGTGGTCTCGCCGACGTCGACGCCGAGCTTGGCTTTGCAGGCTTCTGTGATCTCGGGCTGGCCGCAGAACTCGCACGCGATCGATCGGCACACGGCGACGACGTGTTGGCCCTTGGGCTTGGTCCAGTACTCCTCATAGAAGGTCGCGGTGTCGATGACCTCGGCTGGGGGCAGCTCGAGGAACGTTGCGATCTCAAGCATGGCCTGCTCGGGCACCCAGCCGTAGTGGTGCTGGATCATGTGCAGCGCGGGCAGCAGGGCGGCGTGCTTGGTTTCGAACCTGGGCAGGTAGCGGTCGGTTAGATCTTGCTTCATGTCGCCGGTCAGGTAGTCGCCCTGGTGGTCGGCGTCGGTGCTTGGCGCAGCGGTCGAGCTTTTCTTGGTGATCCAGGCCATGGGGGCTCCTGCCTTGCTTTGGCGACGGTTCGTCGAAGCACACTGTAGGGGATTCGGCGGGCTTAGCGGTCGTCGTCGTCCGTCCGATCGGCGTTCGCGGCGGCTTCTTCGGGCGTGGGGCCCACGGGGAATTCGCCGGGCGACATCATCCGGCCGTCGACTTGGGTGTGCGGCGCGAGCGGGCCGCCCGGGTACCACCGGCACGCGCTGCCGTCGCCCTGGCTGACCATCGTCTCGACGAGCTCCGCCGCGGGCACGGTTTCCTTGAACTCGCCCCAGTGCACCACGTGGATCGGGTTGTCGTCGGGGTCGGAAAGCAGCACCCAGTCGCCCGAGTTGCTGAAGGCGGTGAACTGGCTCGTCACGCCGGCGGTGAACACGTAGCAGCCGAGCTCGGCGTGCTCGGCGGTCGGGGCGCGGTCGGCGGTGCCCAGGCCCGAGGCCCGCTGGTTGTGGCCGTTGATCACGACGACGGACTCGCCCGGCTTGAGCCTGAAGCGCGGGAAGGTGAAGCTGACCTCGCCCTGCCCGCCGCGGTTGCGATCGCTGATGGTGTAGCCGGTCAGGTCGATGGTCTCGTCGTGCGGGTTGTGCAGCTCGACGTACTCGTCTCCCGAGGCGTCGCGGGTGCCGTCGGGGAAGGCGTCGCCCTCGTCGCCCGGCGGCACGCGGAACATGATCTCGGTGATCAGCGGGTGCGGCTCGTCGACCACGGGCCTGTACCAATCGGTCTCGGGCTGATGCGCGAGGCCGGTTGAAACGAGTCCGGTCGAAACAAGTCCGGCCGTAACGAGCGACATTGAAAGGTGGGTGAGCATGCCGGGGTACCTCCGCCGGGAGCGTACCCGAGGTTCGCTCGCGGGAAAACGCGCGAGCATCGACTCATTTGCGCGGCTGATCGGCCTCTTTCTTCCGCAGGAGTGAGTCGTCGGGCGGGCCTTCGATGAGTCGGATAGTCGCGGGCGAGAACTCGTCGGGCACGACGGTGAGCTCGGTATCGCCGAAGCCGAGCCGCTCGCGGATGGCGATCGCGCCGCGGTTGTTGGCCGGTGTGACGTTCAGCGTGACTCGTTCGGTGTAGATCCGCACGGGGCCGAGGGTGACGGTGGCGTCCGGCAGGATGGTGGCGGCATCGAGCGTGCGGTTGCCCGAGCCGATGAGCTCCCGCTCGAGCGAGGCACGGATGGGTGCGTCGGTGGTGTTGGTCAGCGTGGCGGTGCGGGCGCAGCCGGGGAGGGTGGCGCCGAGTGTGAGCAGCAGGATGAGGATCGGGAGTGCACGCATCGGCGGAGCGTAGGGGTGTTTAGGCTTTGCAGATTTCGCCCACGGCAACCGCTCCCAACCGAACGGCGGGATCACTTTCTTGCCACTGTACGAGCGCTTTGCACCCGGCCGTTCAAAGGTCAGGCTTTCAAAAACTGGTCGGGGGTCCAAGATGGTTGTGGGAGGTTTGGATTGTGGTAGAATTGCCAGAGCTGGGCAGGAGGATCGAATGACTGAAGAGACCAATTACAAGGGGGGAACCCCAGATTTGCCGAATCAAGCAAGACTTCCGCTGCGTGCTAGATTTGCATTGTCTGCCAGATGCGTCGAGCGTGTCATGCCGCTGATGCGGGATACCTGGCCCGAGATCGACGAGAAGTACGAAAGAGCTGTCTTAGAGCGATTGCGACTCGTCCAGCAATTTGCGAGCGGCAACGGGGACTTAACCGGCGATTACCTACGCAACATCGAGGAGCAAAGTCGCGGCAGCTTGCGCGAACTTGCCCAGCACGATCAGGCCGTTGCATTCAATGTTGCCGAGGCATCTCGACTGGCATTGGTCGGTGCGGCTCCGGAGATAGCCACCGCTGGTGCTGCGCTGTATTCGCTGCAAAGACGCGGGCGCGAGATGCACGAAGCATATGAGAGAGCTATCGAGCATGATTTTCGGGTTTTGATGCATGCCGCGGCAATGGAGCAGTGGAGCGACGACTCACCGGTTTCGCCCAGGTTTCTTGGGCCGTTGTGGCCTGAGGGTGAGCCGGAGGGGTGGCCGGAAGATACAAGCGTTGAACCTGATCCGTTTGAGTTTGTGCTTGACCCTGGCGATGCCAATCAAGATGAAATTCGAGAAGTGCTGACGGCGCTTTCGGATTTCCATGCGGCGCATACCGGGTATGTATTGCGTTACGACGTTCAGGGCAGTCGCGTTATGGCCTTTGCGGAGGTTGAGTCATGATGCCGGACTGGCTCAAGACTGCCCTTGGCACGGTCGGCCAGGTGCTCGCGAAGCCAACCAAGGGCACAAAGAAGATGCTCAACGCGGCGAGCTAAATCGCTATCTCGAGCGCAGCTGCATTTGCTCAGGCTTGCAAGCTTGGGATCGCGGTGCCGCTTCGAGATCTCAAAGATAGCAAGCTCCAGAAGATCAAGTCATTGGACGTTGCCGAGGCCGCGGAGGCACACAACAAGGCGGATGCGATCCGCTTGGAAGCCGAGTCGCAGGCCGACTTGGTGAAAGCACAGGCCGAGAAGACTCTCGCCGAAGCTCGAGCGATCGATGCCGAAGCGGTTTATAGACGCGTACAGGAGGAGCGCAAGCTCGCTGAAGCCAATCGCGATGAAGCTCGGGCTAGGCTCGAAGCTGCCACAACCCAGTTACGGATAAAGGGTGGCGAGTTATACCTTCCCGATGATCAAGACTCCGGGTAGCAAAGCTCAAAGGCCGCCTACCGATCAAGCTCCGCCGCGACCACGTTGATCGACCCGATCACCGCCACGATGTCCGCGAGCATGTGGCCCTCGGCCATCTTGGGGGCGGTCTGGTAGTTGATGAACGTCGGCGGGCGGGTGCGGACGCGCCAGGGGCGGGGGCCGCCGTCGGAGAAGA
>JBCBNT010000070.1:0-15619 GCA_039821685.1 Planctomycetota bacterium
ACCAGCTCAAGCTCTTCTTCGCCGAGCGGCACACCAGCGAGAGCAACTTCCGGATCGAGACCAACCTCGTCCTCCGCCCGGCCAAGCTCCCGACGATGAGCTCGATCGCCGACTGATCGAGGCCGACACCTAGACAGACTCCCGCCGAAAAGGCCGAGGGCCCTGGGTTTGACCCCAGGGCCCTCGTTTTTCGCGGACACGCGCGCCGCTGGTAAGCCGAGTTCTGTCCGCCCCGCGGTTCCCAAGGCTTTCGCCGGTGGGCCTGCGGGGCGTGGCGACCATTTCTCTGCCGCGCGCCGTTGCCGACGCGGTACGGGCCCGGCCCGAAAGCCGGCGCCCGAGCGGTCCACCCGTTCCCTCCCTTCCGAAGAAGAGCCGGCCGGACAAGCCGTCCTCCGAAGAGGCGGGAACTGCTTGACCTTGCACGCGGCGGGGTTTGCCATGCCCCGGCTGTCACCAGCCGAGCGGTGCGCTCTTACCGCACCCTTTCACCCTTGCCTGTGCCGGGACGAGCCCGGCCATCGGCGGTCTGCTCTCTGCGGCACTGTCCCTCGGTGCCGGCCGCGAAATGACCAACACCGGGTGGGCGTTACCCACCGCCGTGTCCTGACGTGCTCGGACTTTCCTCAGGCCGGGGACCACCCCCGACCCGCGGCCGCCTCGCGGCGCGTGATCAATGCAAGTCTACGCCAAGACGCGTAGCATCCCCCGCATGACGCACGGAGACGCGAAATCGGCTGCGGCGTGGGTCCGCGCTGACCAGGCCGCCCTGCTCACGCGCGTCCTCGACAGGTCGTGCCTCAGGCTCGTCACCGCCGGCGGCGAGGGCGGCCGAGAGGTCGCCAGGCTCCGAGATGCCAAACCGAGCGACGACCTCCGAGCCATGCTCGCCTCGACCGACGCGGGTGTCGCCATCATCGGCGACCCCGCCGGCTTCGCCGACGGCACCAACACCAAAGACTTCCGCACCATCGTCGAAGCCGCCCAGCGAGGCCTGACCATCATCAGCCTTGAGCCGATCCCCCCGCTCTCACTTCACCTGAGCGATCCGGCCTGGCGAGACGCCTCCGACGTCGCCCGAGAACGGATCGCCTTCTCGCCGCTCGCCCGACGAGGCGCAGCCTTCCGACGCGCACAAGACGTGCTCGACAGCTTCGGCCCCATCGAAGCGGTCTCGATCGTGTCGCTCGGCAGGTTGTCCGAAGGCTCCCTCGGCTCACGCCTCACCGGCGCCTGCGACCTGCTGCTCGCTCTGCTCGGCGAGCCCATCTCAGTCGACGCGGCCCACACGCCGGGCCCGGACGACCCGGCAACTCCCGAAACGCTCCGCGGCCTGCACGGGCACCTCGCCGCCACGTTCCGGTTCGATGAAGGTCACGCCGCGAGCCTCTTCGCCTCGGACCGGGCCGCAGCCTGGTCACGGACCATCACCCTGCTCGGCCCAGGCGGCCGAATCGTCGCAGACGACCGCCGCGTCGAGTGGTACGACGCCGCAGGCCTGCACGTCGAAACCATGAACGCGGGCATCGAGGCGGACGCCGATCTCGCCGCAGCGGTCATCGCCGACGACATCAGCGCCATGCTCGGCGACGCACCACGCACCGCCCCGGTCGACCTCGCCGGCGTGCTCTCAGCAGCACACGCCGCGCTCCTCAGCGCCCGCACGGGCCACGCCGAAATGCCGAGCGCGCTCCGCCGCATCGGCGGCAGCTGAGCGTCACTCGAACCGAAGCACGTGCCAGCTCTTTTTGCCCCGCCGGATCGCGATCACGCGCCCGTGCATCAGGTCGCTCGACGACAGCGTCCGAGCCGCGTCCGCCTTGTCGCCGTTCACGCTCACCGAGCCCGACTCAAGAAACTGCCGAGCCTCACGCTTGCTCTTGGCGAGCCGCGTGTCGATGAGCAGATCGACGAGCGCCAGCCCGCTGCCAAGCGAGTCCCGGCTCGCCACTGTTAGCGGCGCGCCCGACAGGACCTCATCGAGCAGCTCGGCCCCGAGCGACCGCAGATCGCCCGAAAACAGCGCACGAGAAGCGGCCTCCGCCTGCTGCGCCTCCGCCTCGCCGTGCAACAGAGCTGTCGCCTCAGCCGCAAGCGTGCGCTGCGCCTCCCGCGCGGCCGGGTTCTCGGCCATCGAGCGCTCAAGACGCTCGATCTCCTCGCGGGGCAGCAGCGTAAACGTCCGCAGGAATCGGCTCACATCAGCGTCGGCCGTGTTCAGCCAGAACTGGTAATACGCGTACGGGCTCGTCCGCTCGCGGGTGAGCCAGACCGCGCCCGATTCAGTTTTGCCGAATTTGCCGCCGTCCGACTTTGTCACCAGCGGCTGCGTGAGCGCAAACGCCGCCGGCGTCAGCTGCTCCGCCACAGACCGACCCGAAGGATCCGCCGGATCCCTCCGGTCCAGCGCCGCCGGATCGAACCGCCCGCCGCCCCTGGCAAACACGAACTCGCTGAACTTCACCCGGCGGATCAGGTCCGAGCCCGCGACCATGTTGCCGTACTGGTCGCTCCCGCCAAACTGCACCGTCACGCCCATCGCGCGATTCAGGTACGCGAAGTCGAACGCCTGCAGCACCATGTAGCTGAACTCGGTGTAGCTGATGCCCTGATCACGATCCTCGAGCCGGCTCTTCACCGATTCCTTCTGCATCATCATGTTGACGCTGAAGTGCTTGCCGATGCCGCGGAGCGCGTCCAGGTAGCTGATCTCACCCAGCCAGTCTGCGTTGTTGACGATCGAGGTCTCCGCGCCCAGCAGGCTCTCGAAGATGGGCCGCTGCCCGGCGATGTGCTCCTCGACCTGCTCGGGTGTCAGAAGCGTCCGCTCGGCCGATTTGCCCGACGGGTCGCCGATCAGACCCGTACCGCCGCCCATGACCACCACCGGCTCATGACCGGCCCGCCTCGCGTGCCGGAGCGCCATGATGGGGACGAGATTCCCGATCGTCAGGGAATCCGCCGTCGGATCGAAGCCGCAGTAGATCCGCTTGGGACCCGTGCCCAGGTGCTCCCGGAGCCCGGGCTCGTCCGTGCACTGGTACAACAGCCCGCGCCAGGTCAGTTCATCGATGAGGTCAATCCCGGCCATTGGGGGCAAGCCTAGCCGCCCCGGCCGGCCTCTCAGCGTCAGATCATTTTTGAACTCCCCTTGTTGAGACTGAGTCTCAGTCTCGCTATCCTGTCAGCTGAGACAGATTCCTGCGAGGCCGAAAGACCTCGTGCCCCGCTGGTGGGGAGAGACGACACACCACCCCCTGAATCAGGGGAAGGAGAGACAGACATGAAGATGATCGCAGCAGCAGCTCTGGTCGCCGCCGCCGGCAGCGTTTCCGCGCAGACCACCACCAACTACGCCGCTCCGACCTTCGACCGCTGGAACTACCCGTTCAACTTCACGCCGGGTACTCGCACGGCGGCAAGCACGTTCGGCGCGGTGGGCATCCCGTTCACCTTTGACGATCGCGACGCACAGTTCCTGAACAGCTTCGTAACCGCGGGCAATTACGCACCGGGCCAGGGCGCTTCGAACTACGTCATCACCGAGGCGACATTTACAGCCACGCTTATCGACGGCGAGTTCAGCTACGACAACGTTCGGAATGACGGTGCGTCGATCGAGCTGTTCGGCACCGGATTCCGCGGCGGACTGAACGCCTTTGCCTACGGCGATAATTTCGCCTACGGCTTCGGCGACCCGACGAGCGAAGACATCCGCAACGCCTACGCTACCGATGCCGCCGGCGGCTCCCGCCGGGACGTCTCGAATGAGTTCCGCGATGGCTTCATCTCCAACGCGTTCGCGATCGGCCAGATCGCGGGCGAGGTCCCGGGCACCGTCATCGGCTCGGGCCAGATCGTGACCTTCAGCCTCGATCTGACTAACCCGGACGTGCTCGCCTACCTACAGGACTCTTTGAATGAGGGCATCGTCAGCCTGTCCGTGAGCAGCACACACGCCGCTTCGCAGGGCGGCCCACTTTCGTTCCCCGTGTTCAGCACAACCGAAGGCGGCTCACCCTCTACGTTCAGCATCACCGCCGAGGTCATCCCCGCCCCGGCGTCCGCCGCGGTGCTGGGCCTCGCCGGAGTCGCCGGCTTGCGTCGCCGCCGCTGATCGGGCATAATCGCCCCGAGACGGAACTCGACCACAACCCGCCCGCGCCGACGGGATTTCGTGGATCGTCGGCGCGGGCGATTTATTTCTACGAATGTATCGATTGAAGCCTGGTACGCGCAGCCTTCGACGCCTCGCGCACCCGCTCGGGCGATGCCCCGCCGATCACTTCCCTGGCTGCGAGAACACGCTCGACCCTCAGCGCGCGGACCGAAGGAATACTGATCTCCGGCAGCAGCGCAGCCAGCTCATCATCCGGCAACGCCTCGATAGCGAGGCCGCGCTCGATCGCCACGTTCACGAGCCGACCAACCCGATCGTGCGCCTCCCGGAACGGCACCCCCGCATCGACGAGCAGATCCGCAACGTCTGTCGCGTTCGCGTAGCCCGCCGATGCCGCCCGCGCCGCTCGCTCCGCGTCGACCACAAGCCCCTGGCATGTCCGCGCCGTGAGCTTGAGTGCAGCGCTCGCGGAATCCACCGCGTCGAACAGCACACCCTTATCAAACTGCAGGTCCTTGTTGTACGCCAGCGGCAAACCCTTCACGGTCGTCAGCATCGCGACCTGCGCGCCGATCAGCGGGCCGGAGATCCCCCGGATCAGCTCGAGCGAGTCGGGATTCTTTTTCTGCGGCATCAGGCTCGAACCGCTCGTGACGCCGTCGTCGAGCCGCACGAGCCCGAACTCGACCGAGTTGTACACGATCAGATCTTCCGCGAGCCTCGACAGGTGCACCCCCATGATCGATAGATCGCCCAGCAGCTCCAGCACCGGGTCACGGTCCGCGACTGCGTCGAGGCTATTGCGCGTCGGTCCCGAAAATCCGAGTTCCGAAGCGAGCGCTTCCCGATCGATCGGGTATGCCGTGCCCGCCAGGGCAGCCGATCCGAGCGGGCAGAAGTCCGCGCGGCGCAGCACATCCGCCAGGCGGGACGCATCGCGCTCAAGCATCTCGACATACGCCAGGCACCAGTGCCCGAACGTCACCGGCTGGGCCGACTGCAGGTGGGTGTAGGCGGGAAAGGGCGTGCCGGCGTGGGCGTCCGCCTGATCGAGCAGCGCACCGATCGCACGGGCCGTCAGGCTCAGCAGATCGGCAACCGCATCCCGCATCCAGAGCCGCAGATCCGTCGCGACCTGATCGTTGCGGCTCCGCCCCGTGTGCAGCTTCTTGCCGAGGTCACCAAGCTCGGCAACGAGCCGCTGCTCGACCCACGTGTGGACGTCCTCGGCGCCGGACTCAACAGGCGGCCGATCGATAACCGCAGCCTCGGCCGCCAGTTCGCGCAGCGCCGCGGTCAGCCGGGAGACATCACCGCCCGTCAGCACGTCGGCCTTGCCGAGCGCCCCCGCCCACGCGAGCGAGCCTCGGATGTCCTGCTGCACAAGCCGCCAGTCGATGGGCAGCGAGTCGTTCATCGCGCGGAACACCGCCTCGGCGTCGCCCGTGAATCGCCCGCCCCACATGCCGCCGGCGCCGCCGTTCGTCGCACCACGCCCGGTCATGCGAGGGTCTCGTCAGCGGGCTCGTTGGCCGCGGCGCGGATCCGCTCTGGCAACGCGAACAACCGCAGGAATCCGTCCGCATCGCCCTGGTCGTAGCCCTCTGCCATGTCAAAGCTGGCGACCGATTCCGCGTACATGCTCCGCGGGCTGGTGCGGGTCGTGGTCGTTGCGTGCCCCTTGAAGAGCCGCACGGTTACCTCGCCCGTAACGTCCTGCGCCAAGACCTCGACAGCCGCCTGGATCGCCGCCCGGGCCGGGATCCACCACTTGCCGGCGTACACGAGCTCGGCGTACTCGATCGCGAGCTGCTCCTTGAGCTTCCGCCCGCGCGAGTCGAGCACGATGTCTTCGAGCCCCCTGATCGCTTCGTACAGCACCGTGCCCGCCGGCGTCTCGTACAGCCCCCGGCTCTTCATGCCCACGACCCGATTCTCCACAATGTCGATCCGCCCGACGCCGTGCTCGCCCGCAAGCGTGTTGAGCCGCTCGATCAGCGCAACGCCCCCGACCCGCTCACCATCGAGCGAGATCGGCACGCCCGACTCGAATCCAATCCGAACATCAATCGCCTCGTCCGGTGTGTCGGCGATCTCGCTGGTCAGCATCCACGCATCGGCGGGCGGCGGCTTGCCGATGTCTTCGATCGGCCCGCCCTCGTGCGAGATGTGCCACAGGTTCCGGTCGCGGCTGTAGATCTTCTCGGCCGTGCTCGTGACGGGCACGTTCTTCTCTCGGCAGTACGCGATCAGGTCCTCCCGACCCTTGAACGTCCACTCACGCCAGGGGGCAACCACCTCCATCTCCGGCGCGAGCGCCGCGAAGGCTACCTCAAAGCGCACCTGGTCGTTGCCCTTGCCCGTGCAGCCGTGGCACAGCCCGTCCGCCCCGACCTTGCGGGCGAGCTCGACCTGCCCGCGGGCGATCACGGGCCGGGCCATAGACGTGCCGAGCAGGTACGTGCCCTCGTACGCCGCGCCGCTCTTGAGCACCGGCCAGATCACCTCATCGACGAACGCCTCACGCAGATCATCGACGACGCACTCCGACGCGCCGCTCGCCATAGCTTTCTCTTCCACGCCCGCGAGCTCGTCGGCCCCTTGCCCGACGTCCGCCACGTAGCACACGACCTCGCACCCTTTGGTCTCGCGGAGCCAGGGCACGATCGCCGAGGTGTCAAGCCCGCCCGAATACGCCAGCACGATCTTGGAAGCCATACCCGTCCTCTCTCGTTCAGCCCCGCCCGAGCAGGGCGAGCATCAGCGCGTTCTGCGCGTGCATCCTGTTCTCCGCCTGGTCATACACCACGCTCGCCGGCCCATCGATCACGCTCGCCTCGACCTCAGCGCCGCGCGTGGCCGGCAGGCAGTGCATGAAAATCGCAGCGCTCTCCAGCCCGTCCGATGCCATGGAAAGAAGCCGCTCATCGACGCGATAAGCCGCGAACCGCTCCGCCTTGGCAGCGTCATCGCCCATCGAGACCCAGGTGTCGGTGTAAACAACGTCGTGCCCGCGGACAGCATCGGGCTCGGTCGACACCCGCACGCTGCCACCGGTTGTTGCCGCCCGCTCTCGCGATGCGGCGACGATCTCATCGGAAGGGCCCATGCCGTCGGGCGAAACCGCGGTCACGTGCATGCCGACTGAAGCCGCCGCGAGCATCAGCGAGTGGCAGACGTTGTTCCCGTCGCCCACAAACGCGAGCCGCCGGCCGGACAATGTCCCAAGCGACTCGCGGATGGTCAGCAAATCAGCGAGCGCCTGGCACGGGTGTTCGCGATCGCTCAGCGCGTTGACGACGGGCACCGAAGCGTACCGAGCCATCTCTTCGAGCACCGCATGATCGAAGACCCGCGCGACGATCGCGTCGCACCACCTCTCCAGGTTCATCGCGTAGTCCTTCACGCTCTCTCGCTCACCGATCCGGGTCGGCGCAAGGTCAAAGAACGCCGGGTGCGCACCGAAGGCCGCGAGCCCAAACTCGAAGCTCGCCCGCGTCCGAAGGCTCGGCTTCTCGAACAGCATCGCCACCCCAACACCCGCAAGCAGCGACCGATCCGGGGGAGCCCCCTTTAGCTTGACGGCCGACGTCACGAGCGAGGCAACCTCGTCGCACGCCAGATCACCAATCGAGAGCAGATCCCGTCCTGTCAGTGCCGCGACCGAATTCATCCCGCCTGCTCCTCCCACGCCGCATCCCAGCGGACCCGCGTGCCCACGCCCGCGTCGCCGTGCGCCGCCGGCTCAATATCTGCCCAGCCCGCGATCAGCACATCGCACGACGACACGCCGTCAAACCCCATCGCCAGTTCACCGATCGCCCGCACCTTCGCAGCCATCCCGCCGGCGATCACGCCCGAAACGATCATCCCATCGATCGCGTCGACGGGCAGATCTCGAACCACCCCGCCGCTCGCGTCGAGCACACCCGGTACGTCGGTCAAGAAGATCAAACGCGATGCGCCGAGTGCTCGGGCGATACCCGCCGCCGCGTCGTCGGCGTTCACGTTCAGCAGTCCGCCCCGCCCGTCGGATCCGACAGAAGCCACCACCGGCAGCAGCCCCTGTCCAAGAAGCAGCCGGAGCGTCGAACCGTCGCCACCCGCGACAGCGCCGACCCTGCCGCCGGCGACCGGGTGCACGCCGGTGTCGACCACACCGTGGGACGCGAGCGAGAGCCCCACCGCCGGCGATCCCGCCGCCCGGAGCGTCGATACGAGCGACTGGTTCACATCGCCCGCGAGCACGCCCGCGACGAGGGGCATCTGCGCATCGGTAGTGAGCCTGATGCCGGCAAGCCGACGCACCGGCTCACCGAGCCGTTCAAACAAAGCATCGAGTTGGGGCCCGCCGCCGTGCACCAGGACCACCGGGTCGGCAAGAGATCCGATCGAGGCCGCGAGCGAAGCAGCAGCCGAGGCGTCCGCGAGCGGCTTCCCGCTGATTTTGACGACCACCGTCATGACGCGCCACCGATCGCAGGCAGACCAAGCGACTCATCGAGACCGACCGAGGCGTTGAACGCCTGCAACGCCTGTCCGCTCGCACCCTTGACGAGGTTGTCGAGGCACGAAACCAAGATCAGGTGCGAGCCGCGAGCCGCGAGCGCGAAGTCGACATAATTCGTCTGACACACCGCAGCGACGCTCGGCCAGACGCCCGACGGCAGCAGCCGAACAAACCGCTCGCTCTTGTACGCATCGTGCAACGCCGAGCGGGCGTCGTCCTCGCTGCATCCTTGCGCGAGCTGGATGTGTATCGTCGAGCAGATCCCGCGAGCGTACGGGCCGAGGTGCGGCGTGAAGATCGTTTCGGTGCCGCAATACGCATCGATCTCAGGCTGATGCCGATGCGTAAGCACGGCGTAGGGCGACTGGCTCACCTCGCAGAAGCTTGTCCGTGCGTTCGCTCCGCGGCCGGCCCCGCTCACCCCGGACGTCGAGTCGATGATGACGCGTCGACCCCCATCGATCAGGCCGGCGCTCGCGAGTGCCGCGATCGGAAGCACGGCCGACGTCGGATAGCACCCGGGGCTTGCGAGGAGCCGCGCCCCGCGAAGCCGCGAACGGTCGAGCTCCGGCATGCCGTAGACCGCCTCCGCCAGCAGATCGGGCCTCGCGTGATCAAACCCATAGAACCGCGGATACAACGAAGCTTCTTGCAGGCGAAACGCGGCTGAGAGGTCAACAACACGCACACCCGCGTCGAGCAGGTCGCCGGCGAGCCCGACGCTCGCCTCGTGGGGTGTCGCGAGGAACGCAACCTCCGCTCCGGCATGCGCGATGGCCGAAGCCGTCCCAGCGCGCACCTCGCCTTCAACAACGCCGCGGAGCCCGGGCGCGACGTCGCCGATCGGCTCGCCGGACCGCGTCGACGAACCAAAGAGGCCAACGAGATCGAGCTCCGGATGCGATACGACGAGCCGCACGAGTTCCTGGCCCGTGTAGCCCGACACGCCGACGATCGCCGCTCGATGCGTCATGCCGCGTCCCCTGGCGGCAATCCGGCAAGATCGCACAGACGCTCGGCCGCATCGCAGGGGGACGTACCTTCCCGCAGGGCGACGAGGATCGTGTCATCGCCCGCGATGGTGCCCACCACGCCGGCCGGCGGGTGACGATCGAGCTCAAGCGCAACGAGCCCCGCGCTGCCCGGCGCTGTGCGGATCACCACCGATCCGATCGCGGCGGACACCGCGAGCGCGTGCTGCTCAAGCACGCGGCCGCTTGCCGAAACGCTCCGTACCCCCGTCGCTGCTGCCGCGAGTTCGTATCCCTCGGGGCCCTTCACCGCTCCGAGCACGCGCAGATCACGCGAGAGCGTCGCCTGCGTCGCGGTGATGCCTTCCCGTGACAGGCCTTCGAGGATCGCCTCCTGGCTCGGCATCGGGCCGTCAGCCAGCAGCCGGCGGATGGTTTCGTGCCTTCGTTCACGGCTCATGCATTTTTATACGCTATATGCATACATATGTCAAGCCCCTGATCGCCCCACACCCCAGCGGCCGCCGTAGCGTGACACGGACACGACCCCGTCCCCCGCAGCCCGAGGACGCACGGATGCAGAACGCCACCGCCGAGATCATCCAGGACATCGTGGCTCCCGCGGTCATGATCCCGGCCTCGGCGATGCTCCTGCTCTCCTCCACGGCCCGGATGAACGTCGTGCTCGCCCGTATCCGGACGTTCCACGCCGAGATGCTCGACATCTGGTGCCAGGACCCGGCGGAGGGAACCAAGCAGGGTGCCGTGCGCGAGACCAGGCTCAGCGGCCTCGATCATCAGGTCGATCGGCTTCTCAGGCGCGCCCGCCTGCTGCGCATCACCATGCTGATCCTGTTCGCGGCGATCGGGTGCAACCTGCTCTCGGTGCTCGGGCTCGCTGCGAGGTACATCGTTGACCTGCCGAGCGTCGTCCAAGGCCTTTCGGTGTATGTCTTTATCGCGGGCGTGCTGCTGACGCTCGCCGCCATGATCACGAGCGTGCTCGAAGTGGGCCGGATTCTCGAGACCCTGCTCTACGAGCACGGCCGCGTCGGGCGGCTTCTGAAAAGTGACCCCGCCGGGTATCAGCCCAGCAACGCGGCATCCCCCGCCGAACGGGTCGGACTCTGAACGAACACCCCAACCTGTACGGGTCAAAGAAGAGAGGAATCGTGTGAGAGATCTTGACCGAACCGAACTGATCGAAGGCGTGCACTGGTGGGAGCTCGCCGGGCACTACGAGCCCGAGGCCATGGTCCGGGAGTGGCGACAGGTCCACTACGCGGCTCAGGCCGTGGCGGAAGCCGGGAAGGGCTGGGCCCGCGCCCGGGATGACGACAGCCACTCGAGCCTGATCTGGGTGCCCGACACGCGGAAGCTCCCCGATCAGTTCTTCGCGAGCGTCGTGACAGAGGCCGGCACCCCGCTGCGGGCGCTGCTGCGGCCCTGGGACCTCAAGCTCTTCGTGATCGATGGCTCCGGTGCGCCCCTCGCCGAGCGCGACATCGAAGGCTGCACGCTCGATGAAGCGACCGGGTGGGTGCGCAAGATCGTCGAGGAGCACGGCGGCGACGAGCTGCAAGAAACATCGCCGGCGCCCGACCTCCCCGAGGATGATCTCGCGAAGGGGGCCTCCTTCCGCGAGCCGGCGCAGCTCGCGATCGCCGAGGTCATCCGCCTGTACGGGAACACCGATGCCCTCCTCGAACGGCTCGCGGCGCTCATCGAAGACACGGACGAGCCCAAGACCTGGCCGCACCACTTCGATCATGCGCTGCTTGCCACCGTGGACCGCGACGCGGACTCGGGAGACGCGTCGGCGACGATCGGGATCGGGCTGACGCCGCCCGATTCGGTCTCGGACGAGGGCTACTGGTACGTGTCGCCCTGGTCAACGACCCCGCGTGGCGAGGGCTGCGATTGGCCGGCACCCGGCCGCGGCCGATGGATCGATCGCGGCGGGCCGTTGAAAATGGCCATCCTGCCGATCAGCGCGGTCACCGAATCGGAAGACCCTCGCGAGCAGCACGCCCGCGTCGCGGCGTTCGTTGCCGAGTCGTACAACACCTGCCGAGCGGCTCTCGGTGTTCGGCGCGATCCCTGACTGCAAGAACAAAGACCCCGACCTCGGAATATCATCCGCGCCGGCGCGGTCGTTCGATCGACAAGCGCGTGCATCGCACGGACCGATGAATCGTTCGGGGGTCTTTGAGGGTGTTCGCGGCTCGTGAGGGGATTCACCATGCGGAGACACGGTCTCTGGTCAGTCGCGGTCTGCACGCTGCCCTGGCTCGGAGGGTGTGCGGGCGAGCCCGATCGCGCCGATCTTGGTGCGATCTACAGCGAAGCTGCCACGTCCATCGGCGACGCTCGGAACCCGGTCGTTGTGATCCCGGGCGTGCTCGGCACCAAGCTCGAATCGGTCGACGGCACGAAGGTCTGGGGTTCGTTCACTTTCGGAGCAGCCGACGCGGACCGACCGGAGGGCGCGAGGCTCATCGCGCTGCCAATGGAACTCGGCGTCCCCCTCGGGGGCCTGACGGATGACGTGCTCGCGACATCGGTGCTCGATGTCGTTGTTGCGGACGTTGGGCTGTTCCGTGGCATCACGATCGGCGCGTATGTCGACATCCTTAAGACGCTCGCCGCGGGTCAGTACCGCGACCAGACGCTTGGTGAAGCGGGAGCCGTCGATTACGGCGGGCTGCACTACACCTGCTTCCAGTTCGCGTACGACTGGCGGCGGGACATCGCCGAATCCGCCGCGCAGCTCGACGTGCTCATCCGCGATGCGCAGCAGGCGGCGCGGATCGGGCGGGGCCTGGACGCGGACGCGCCCGTCAAGGTTGATGTCGCGGCGCACTCGATGGGCGGGATGGTGCTGCGGTACTACCTCAGGTACGGCACCCAGCCCCTGCCGGCGGACGGCTCACTCCCGGAGCTCACCTGGGCGGGGGCGGAGCACGTCGAGCACGCGATCCTGATCGGCACGCCGAACGCCGGCTCGGTGCTCTCTTTCGAGCAGCTCGTCGACGGGTGGGACCTCGGCCCGCTTTTCCCGAACTACCGCGCATCGATCCTCGGAACCATGCCGGCGATCTACCAGCTGCTGCCCCGGAGTCGGCACGCCCGCATCGTTGACGCCGAGACGGGCGAGCCGATCGATCTGTTCGACCCGCAGACCTGGACCGAACGTGGCTGGGGGCTCGCCGACCCTGCCGAAGACGACAAGCTGCAGGAGCTGCTCCCGGGCGTGGCGTCCGCGGCCGATCGCCGAGAGATCGCGCTCGATCACCTTCGCAAGTCGCTCGCGAGAGCATCGCAGCTGCACGAAGCCATCGACCACCCCGCGGCGCCGCCGCCGGGCCTCCGGCTCTCGCTCTTCGCGGGCGATTCCGAACCCACGCCGGCGGTGCTCGCTGTCGATGCCGAGGGCTCGATCGAGGTCATTGAGACCGAAGCGGGCGACGGGACCGTCACACGCCGGAGCGCGGTGATGGATGAGCGTGTCGGCCGCGAATGGTCGCCCCGCCTCGACTCGCCCATCGCCTGGGACCGCGTGCAGTTTTTGTTCGCCGATCACATCGGGCTGACCCGTGACAGCACCTTCGCGGACAATGTGCTGTTCATGCTGCTCGAGGATCCGCGTTCGTGGAGGACCGCCGAATGAGTATCGCAGCTGTGCTCGTGTCGTCGGTGCTGATCTACCTCGTCGTTGGCGGAGCGCTGGGTCTTGCGCTGCTCATCCGCGTGCCCGGGCGCATCGACTCCCGGCTCCCCTCTACCGCGTGGCGTGTCAGGCTCGTCCTGCTGCCCGGCATGGCGCTGCTCTGGCCCGCGATGATCGCCCGTGCGAAGCGAGCGGCATCGTGACCCGATCGCAACGCCGGGCCCATCTCGTCATCTGGATCGCGCTCGGGCCGGCGCTGATCGGGTTGATCGTCGCGATCGCTCTCCGGCAGACGCCCGCTGGCGATTACGGTCAGGGCGATAGGGAGGCCGCACGATCGGAGGAAGGTGCGCAGCCGAGGGAGGCCGCCGAATGAGCGTCGAGCTGAAAGTCGTCCAGTGGACGCCGCAAAAGAAGGTCTATGACGCTTTGGTCGTCGGCGGCATCGTCGCGGCGATCGGGTCGTTCGCCACGATCGGCTTGGTCGTCTTCCCGCCTCCGGGCGAGGTGTCGGCTCCGATCCTTGTCATGCGGGCGCTCGGCGCGACCGCCGTCATGATGCTGCACGTCATCCTCGCGATCGGGCCGCTCGCGCGGCTGACGCCCCTTGCCGCCCCGCTGCTCTACAACCGCCGGCACCTCGGTGTCAGCTTCTTCTTTGTGTGCCTGCTGCACGCGTTGATCGCGACTGGTTTCTACGGCGGTTTCGGCGAGGGCTGGTGGATCCTCAATGTCACGGCAAGCACCGGCACCGGCGTCCCGTTTGAGCTGCTCGGGTTCATGGCGCTGACGGTCTTTTTCGCGATGGCCGCCACGAGCCACGACTTCTGGAACGCGACGCTCGGCCCGCGGTGGTGGAAGACCCTGCACATGCTGGTCTACGCGGCATACGGGCTCGTTGTCGCGCACGTCATGCTCGGCGGTGCTCAGGAGCGGCCGCAGCCCATCTGGCCCATTCTTCTTGGGGTCGGCGCCCTGACGCTCACCGTGCTGCACGTGGCCGCCGCGCTGCGATCGAGGGGCCCGAGATCGGGAGACACCGCGGACAACGGCTGGGTCGATGCGGGGCCCGCCGATGACATCCCGCACGACCGCGCAGCGGTGATCTCGCTGCCGGACGGCGCGCCGGTCGCCGTGTTCCGAACGAGCGAGGGCGTCTCGGCGATGAGCAACGTCTGTGCGCACCAGGGCGGGCCGATCGGCGAGGGCAAGATCGTCGACGGCTGCGCGACCTGCCCTTGGCACGGGTACCAGTATCGGACGGATGACGGCTGCTCGCCGCCGCCGTACACGGAGCGGATCTCGACGTACGACGTCCGGCTCGAAGGTGGCCGGGTGCTGGTCCGAGATCGGTCGAATCCGCTCGGATCTGCCGCGGAAACAGCAACGATCGAGAGGGGATCCAATGGCAACGCGTGACGACGGCTTCTACGTCGGCTACCTGCCGATGCCGAAACAGCACCGGGCGTTCGCACGGGTCGCGGTCGGTAGTGTGCTCTGCGGGGCGGTCGGCCTCGGCGCCTTGCTCGGCTGGCTGATGGACGACCCGGGCAGCGGCGTCTGGGATACGTCTGAGGTCGCAATGCTTTCCGGCACGCTCCGCCTCGACCCGGTCGCGTTTGTCGAAACATCCGAAGGGCCGGTGCTCCTCGTCGAGCAGGGCAAGTTCGGCGCGCGGGACCTCTCGTCCTTTGATGGGCGAGCCGTCGTGGCGAGCGGCGCGATGCTCTCGCGCGGCGGGATGCGCATGGTCGAGCTTGCAGCCACCGCGGCCGCCGTTGCTGAGGGGCCACCCCTGAGCACAACGGCGTCCGTACCGACCATGGGCGAGACCGCCGGGGCGATCACGATCAGCGGTGAGATCATCGATACGAAGTGCTACCTCGGTGCGATGAAGCCCGGCGAAGGCGTCACACACGCGGCGTGCGCGAGGCTCTGCATCCGGGGCGGGATCCCGGCTTCGATCGTGGGCACCGCGGCCGGGCGGCCCGTATGGGCGGTGATCGACGCGGGCGACGCCGAGCACATCGACGATCGCATGCTGCGGGCCGTCGGGTCAGAGGTGGTGCTCACGGGCAGGCTGGAAACCGTGCACGGCCTGCCGGTGCTGCGTGACGCAGCGCTCGCGGGAAGCGGATCGATGGCATCCGGATCGGCAGGCGGCTAGGAGCCCTCGAGCCGCTGCCGCTTGGACTCAAGCTCATCCCACCGGTTGTAGAGATCGGTGACACGCGACTGGGCGTCGCCGAGCACGCGGCACGCCTCGGCCATCTGGTGGGATGAGCTTGAGTCCAAGCGGCAGCGGCTCGAGGGCTCCTAGCCGCCTGCCGATCCGGATGCCATCGATC
>JBCBNT010000071.1:0-15227 GCA_039821685.1 Planctomycetota bacterium
TCATCGGCGGAGGCGGGCCAACGCAGATCGGGTACGGATCGGAAGTCGATCGAGTCGAGCCGGATCAGCTTCACGCCTTCGGGCTCGTAGCCCAGAAAGTCAAGCATCGGCTGGACGGTGATCACCGCGTCGGCTCCGCAGTGGTCGATGACGTATCTCAGCTCGCTGCGCTTGAGGAGATAGTTGAGCGGCACGATCGTCCGCCCGAGCATCCAGCTGGCGAGCGCCGCGATCGGGAACGCGCCGCTGGTTGGGAGAAGCAGGCCGACCGTGCGGCTCGAGCTCGACCGCTCGATCTCCGACGCGACGTGCAGCGCCGCGACGACCAGATCGATCCCGCGGTATGATCGCTTGTCGTCGATCACAAACCGCTCGCGGGGTCGCGAGAGCAGCGAACGGAGAATCGGCCAGTGGACACTCATGCGTTCGGCGCTCCTTGCCGGGATGGCGACCATCCGCAACGGGCCGGCCGTGCGGTCGGCCTCGACGACTATTGGAAGCCGCCTCACCTCGCCGATCAAGCCTGTATGAAGCTGAAGCAGCGGTATTCTGACAGCGTGTCTCGTTTCCGTTCGTCCAGGCGTGCCGGGGGAGTGTTCCTCATGGTCGCAGCGGGCCTGATCGGCGGCTGCGCCTCCCGCGCTCCGATCCAGCGGGCGGCAACGGCAGACCATCATGCCGCCTTCGCGGCCGGTGACTATGACAGGGCAAGCCTGCTCGCAGCCGCGATTCCCGCGCCGGACGAGGCGACACGCCTGGTCGAGGGGCTTGCATACGAGGCCGCCGGACGTGACGACGAGGCCGAAGCGCAGCTCAGGCCGCTGTCACGCTCTGCTACGAGGGAAATCCGAGGCCGGGCCAACGCCGGGCTCGGGCTCATCGCGCTGCGTCAGGGCAATGAGGGCGAGGCCCGCCGCCTGCTGACCCGTGCGTCGCGTGAACTCGCGGGCAGCGACGGCGCGTGGGCCGCTCACTACGCGATCACCGCAGGCGCTCCCGCAGAAACGGGCGATCTCGGCAGGCGGGCGTCAGCCGCGAGCCGAGCGCTCGCTACAGCCGGCAACCCGACGGGTCAGATGGGCGGCTACGCAATCCAGTTCGGTTCGTTTTCGTCAGAAGCTCGGGCTCAGCGGCACGCGCAGGCCGTGTCGCGGCTCACACGACCAGCAGGCGTGGCGAGCCCGGAGATCTCGCCGATCACCCGCGGCGCTCGGACGCTCTTCGCCGTCCGGTCCGGTGGGTACGCCACCAAGGCCGCGGCGAGCAATGCCGCCGCCTCGTTGGATACGGACACCGCCGTCGTCACGCTCCGCTGATTGAACTCGCGGGCCCGACAGCGAGCACCGTCGCGCCGGCGATCTCACTGGTGTGCGTGAGCGAGCACAGCCACGCCGAAATGCCGAGCTGCTGAGCGAGGGCGTGCGCACCACCCGAAAGCTCGATCCGCGGAGCTCCGCGGTTCGTGAGCGTGACCTCGACGTCCGTCCACGCAACGCCCGACGACCATCCGGTGCCAAGCGATTTCAGGACGGCCTCTTTCGCGGCAAAGCGCGCGGCGTACCGCTCCGCCGCCCTGCGAAGACCGCTCCGCTCGGCGTCGCGCTGCTCACGAGGCGTGAAGCACCGCTCCCGGAAGCGGTCGGGGTGACGCTCGCAGAGCCTCCTGATCCGCGCGACATCGACGAGGTCGGTTCCGATCGCGCGGGGCGTACTCACGCGTTTCCGCCGGAGTTTCCTGGCGCTCCCGCGTCATCCGTCGCTGGCTCGGGCGGCTCGATTGCAACAACCACCTTGGCCGGCCGGAGCACGCGCTCGCCGAGCGTGTAGCCGACCTGATACACGGTGCCGATCCGCCCGGGCTCGATGCCATCGACCGGCATCTGGCTGATCGCCTCGTGTCGGCCCGGATCGAGCTCATCGCCCGGCTCCGGTCGGATCGATGCCACCCCCTGCGTTTCGAGCGCCCGGAGCAGCTCGGCCTTCACCATCTCGACGCCACCCAGGATCTGCTCGGCGGTGCCGCCCGCTTCCTTCTGCTGCAACGCGAGCTCGAAGTTGTCGAGCACGGGCAGCAGCCCGGCGACCACCGAGGTCACGCCCTGCTTGCGGGCCTCGATTTCGTTATTTGCCGCGCGACGCTGGAAGTTCTGAAAGTCAGCCAGCGACCGCAGCGCCCTTGCCTCGGCGTCCTGCAGCTTGTTCTCAAGCTCGGCGATGCGATCACCGTCCGGATCGGCGTCCAGATCAAACTCTTGAGGCAGGTCCTTCGGATCGAAGCCGTGCTCGTTGATCGCGCCATCGTTCGTCGCGTCGTCGTGCTGGTGTTCGGTGTCGTTGCTCATGGTGGAAGCTCGGGCAAACCAGAGGGAAGGTGAAGGGCTTATCCGCCCAGGAAATCACGGACGCGGTTGAGGAAGCCGTGCGACTCGGGCAGCACGCTCTTGTCCTCGGTCTCGGCGAACTCGCGGAGCAGCTTCTCCTGCTGCTTGGTCAGCTTCTTCGGGATCTCGATCTTGGTGATCATGACGAGGTCACCGCGCCGACCGCTTCGAAGATTCGGCAATCCTTCGCCAGATACGCGGAAGATCGCGCCCGGCTGCGTGCCCGCAGGGATGCTGAGCTCGTGTGAGCCTTCCAGCGTCGGAACCTCGATCTTCGCGCCGAGCGCAGCCTGCGAGAAACCGATGGGCATCTCAAGTAGCAGGTGGTCGCCCTCGCGTTCGTAGAGCTCGTGGTCTTTCACGCGGACGACGACATGCAGGTCGCCCCGCACGCCTTCGCCGCTGGGTGACTGCTCCGGCGCCGGCGGCTCGCCCTCGCCCTGCACACGGATGACCTGGCCATCCTGGATCCCCGCGGGGACCTTGACCGTGAGCGAGCGCTTCTTGCTCACCCGGCCCTTGCCGTGGCACGCCTCGCACTTGTCCTTGACGATCGTGCCCCGCCCGTGGCAGGTCGGGCAGGCGGTCACCATGCGGAACATGCCGCCGAGCCCGGCCTGCTGCACCTTGCCCTGACCCTTGCACGTCGGGCAGGTGATGGGCTTCGAGCCCGGCTTCGCGCCGCTGCCGTTGCACACGTCGCACACATCGAGCCGGGTGAACTCGACGTCGGTCTCGGTGCCGGTGAGGCAGTCCTTGAGCTCGATCTCGATCTCGGTTTCGAGGTCGTAGCCACGCGCGACACGCCGGCCGCCCCGGCCCCGTGCCGTGCCGCCGAAGCCGCCGCCCCCGCCGAAGATGTCGTTGAACATCGAGAAGATGTCGTCAACGTTCATCCGGCTGAAGTCGTGCGTCGCCGCGCCCCGGCCGCGGAGCCCGTCGTGCCCGTACTGGTCGTAGACCTGCCGCTTCTGGTCGTCGGACAGGACCTCGTACGCCTCGGCCGCCTCCTTGAACGCGGCCTCCGCCTCGGCATCACCCGGGTTGCGGTCCGGGTGGTGCTTCATCGCCAGCCGGCGATACGCCCGCTTGATCTCGTCGGCATCGGCGGACTTCTCGACGCCGAGGATCTCGTAGTAGTCGCGGGTGGTGGGCATGCGGGGTCTACTTGGCAGTCATACTCGAGGATACTACATCAGCGATTTCAGCTGCGATTTCCTCGATAGTGTGGGTGGTTGTACTTCGTGCGACTTTGTCCGCAAGCGAAGGACTGAAATCGATCAGTTCATCCTTCGTGATCTCGTGCCAGATTGGAAGAATCACCTGATCGCCCGTAACCGATCGCGTGACGATCCCATCAAGCTCGTAATTCGTCCAGCCCTTGGCGAAGAATGATCGCGACAACACGACGATGCCGAATCTGCTCCGAGCCAGTCCGTGATCGATCTTCTGCCGGAGGCTGTCCCCGATCTTCAGCTCATACTCGTCATACCAGACCTCAAGCCCAGCTTGCTGGAGTTCGCTAGCCAATCGACGGACAACTGGGTCTTTGTCTTCCGAGGCATGAGAAATGAACACGTCGAACGAAGCTTTTGAATCGGACGTCGTTGGCGGTACATCTCTTACCAGGGAGGGCACGTCGGCAAGAGACCGATCCGAGGCAGCGGGCAAAGCGCCCGGTAGAACACGCACACCGGCGTTAACGGATCCGCGGTAGCCGCCAAGGTCGATAGCGACATGCCAATGACCAGCATGTGGAATCGAAACGCGATACGGTGATCGCGTGACATGTCCACCGCGATAGCTGCATCGACGACCGGCTTTGTACGACGAGAAATTTGAGCTATCGAGCAACAGTACGTTCGCAGCATTGCCGCGCAAGGTCACCTCAACTATCTCGCCTCGCTGCCGATACCCCAAGTCTTTGTGCAAGAACTGCATGCTTCCGTGCCTCCAATCTCGACCATCGTCCATACCAGGTCGGGGATGCCGTAAGTACCTGACGCCGCGGCAGCGGGGCCAGGCAATCGTCTATCACGCGGTCGCGCCGGCGACCTCCTCGGTGTCCTCTTTGAGGTCCGTCACCAGCACATCGGTCGTGAGCATCAGGCCCGAGACCGAGGCGGCGTTGATCAGGGCCTGCTTGGCGACCAGGGCCGGGTCGATGATGCCAGCCTTGACGAGGTCAACATAGTCGCCCGTCGCGGCGTTGAGGCCGGTGTTGCCTTCCTCGTCCTTGACGGTCTCGACGGCGAGGTCGCCGTCGAAGCCGGCGTTCTCGGCGATCTGGCGGAGCGGGGCCTCGACGGCGCGGGCGACGATCTCGAAGCCGAACTTCTCCCCTTCTGCAGATGGGCCCTTGGCCTTCTTCGCGCCGGCCATGATGGCCTCCTGCGCCCGGAGCAGCGCGACGCCGCCGCCGGGGACGTAGCCCTCCTTGGCCGCGGCACGGGTCGCGTGCAACGCGTCATCGACCATGTCCTTCCGTTCTTTCATGGCGACCTCGGTCGCGCCGCCCACGTTGATGATGGCGACGCCGCCGGTGAGCTTCGCCAAACGCTCGGCCAGCTTCTCCTTGTCGTAGTCGCTGGTCGACTTCTCGCGCTGGGCCTCGATCTGCGAGACACGGGCCTGCACGTCGGCCTTCTTGCCGGCGCCCTGGATGATCGTGGTGTCGTCCTTGGTCACGACGATCTTCTTGGCCTTGCCGAGCTCGCTCAGCTCGACCGACTCGAGCGAGCGGCCCAGGTCTTCCGAGAAGAACGTGCCGCCGGTGAGGGCGGCGATGTCGCCCAGCATCTGCTTGCGGCGGTCGCCGAAGCCCGGGGCCTTGACGGCCGCGACCTTGAGCGTGCCACGGAGGCGGTTGATGACGAGCGCGGCGAGGGCCTCGTTCTCGACGTCCTCAGCGATGATGAGCAGCGGCTTACTGCCGCCGGCGATCTTGTTCAGCAGCGGCAGCAGGTCGGCCATGTTGCCGATCTTCTTCTCGTGGATGAGGACCATGCAGTCCTCGAGCACGGCCTCGGCGGTCTTCGGGTCGGTCAGGAAGTAGGGCGAGAGGTAGCCCTTGTCGAACTGCATGCCTTCGACGAAGTCGAGCGTCGTCTCGGCGGACTTGCCGTCCTCGACTTCCACCACGCCCTCGTGGCCGACCTTGCTGATGGCCTCGGCGATCAGCTCGCCGATCTCAGTGTCGTGGTTGGCCGAGACCGTTGCGATCTTCTTGTAATCGGCCTTGCCCTTGCACGGGGTGGCGAGCGCGTCGATCGCGTCGGCGGCGGCCTCGGCGGCGGCGTTGATGCCGCGCTGCAGGTGCACCGGGTTCGCGCCGGAGGTCACGAACCGCATGCCCTCGGTGAAGATCGCCTGCGCGAGCACCGTGGCGGCGGTGGTGCCGTCGCCCGCCTTGTCGGCGGTCTTCTTGGCGACCTGGTGCACCATCTTCGCGCCCATGTTCTCGAACGGCTCGGCGAGCTCGACTTCCTTGGCGACGCTCACGCCGTCCTTGGTGACCGACGGGCCGCCGAACGACTTATCGATGACCACGTGCCGCCCGCTCGGGCCCATGGTCACCTTCACGGCATCGGCGAGGCGGTCGACACCCTTCTTCAGCTCGTTGAGGGCGGAATCGTCGAACATCATCTGCTTCTGGCCCATGGCAGTCTCCGTGTGGTCGTCACCGGCGCGGCCGGTGTGGTGCGATGCGTGTTGATGAGCGGCTAGGCCGCGTTGTTCCATTCGCCGTAGCCCGCGCGGGCGGCGGCGTCTCCTGCGTGCTTGGTAAACGCCTCGCGGAACGCGGGCGTGTCGTAATTCTTCCAGTCCCCCACCGCTCCCTTGCGGTAAAACTCGCCGGGCCGCTCGTTTGCGAAGCCGGCGCGTGTCATGTCACCCGTCTCGACCGGCGAGGCCTCCGACGGGTCGACGCCGAGGAACGAGAGCATGCGGCCCAACTCCTGCTCGGTGTCGGCATGCAACGACTCGTACCGGATCTCGAGCAGCGGCGACGCGTACCCCGCCTTCGCTTCCAGATCCTGCTCGATCCGCTTCGCCCACTGCTGCGAGACGAACCCGACCCACCGCCGCTCGGCGAGCAGCTCACGGGCGGTCTCGATGCGACCATCGCGGCCTGCACCGGCAAACCGATCGGCAAACGGCACGAAGAACGCCCGGATCTCGTCGCTCCAGTGTCGCATGTTGTACGCGGGCCTGAGACGCAGGTAGTGGTACGTGTAGCTCACGACCACGTCGCGCCCATCGCGGACGAGCCAGATCGTGGGTGCGCCAGGCAGCACCTCGGACAGGCCCCTTGGCGACCGATCACCAAGCACCGTCGCGTGCGGATTCTCACGCAGGTTGCACAGCAGCACCCGGCGGACCAGATCGTGCACGGCATCGGTCGCGATCGTGCGGTAGGGCTCGCCATGGCCCTTCTGGTGCGGCGCATTCGTGAACTGGTCGAGCGCCCAGCCGAAGGTGTTGAGGAAGTACTCCCCGTCGCAGCGGACGTGCGGGTGGAGGTTGAGCAGGTTGTTCACCCAGTTCGTGCCGGACTTGCCGAAGCCGCAGACGAAGAAGAACCGGTACTCGGTCTCCTTGCCGTCGACGAGCGTCCGCATCCGCCACGGCTCTTGCACGCCCGAGGCATCACGCATGGCGCGCGAGAGGCCCCGGGCCTGAAGCCGTTCGGGCGCGAAGCGCCGCAGGTTGTCACGGACCATGGTGAACATCGCCGCTCATCAGCCCCCGATCACGCCGAGCAGCTCGCTCTCGCGGACGATCAGGTGCGTCTCGCCCTTGATCTCGACCTCGCTGCCCGCGTACTTGCTGTAAACGACGGTGTCGCCCTTCTTGACCTGCAGCTTGGCGGTCTGCCCGTTGTCCAGCCGCTTGCCCGGGCCCACGGCCACGACCGTGCCCTGGATCGGCTTCTCCTTACTCGACTCGGGCAGGTACAGGCCCGACGCGGTCATGGTCTCCGGGTCCTGCGGCTTGACGAGGACGCGGTCTTCGAGTGGTTTGACTGCCATGTGTTGTATCCCCTGCTACTTTTTCTTAGTGATCTGACGGATCTCAAAGTTGTCTTCAACCAGCGAGTGGAACTGCGATCAGGTCAGGCGATAGCCGTTCTTGCTGTTCTTGCCCGGGAGCCACTCAATCGAACCCTTACTGAGCTGCAGCGTGCCAAACTTTTCGTCGTCACGAGTGACGTCAAAACAGATATCCGCGTTCCCAAGAGTTGAACTAGGGACTCGAACGTTGACCTTGTGAATAGCCATGAATTAGAACCCCATCCCGCCCATGCCAGGCATGCCGCCCATGCCGCCCATGCCTCCCATTCCGCCCATGCCACCCATCGGATCCATGCCGGCGCCGGCACCCGCGGGGGCGGCCTCTTCCGGCTCGGGCTTGGTGGTCACGATGCAGTCGGCGGTGAGCAGCACGGTTGCGACGCTCGCGGCGTTCTGCAGAGCAAGGCGATCGACCTTGGCCGGCGTGATGACGCCCGACTTGACCAGGTCCTCGAACGCGCCGGTCACGGCGTTGTAGCCCGTGTTGCCGTCCAGTTCTTCGACCTTCGCGGCGATGACCGAGCCCTTCGCGCCGGCGTTGTCCGCGATGGTGCGGAGCGGGATCTCGAGCGCGTTGTAGACCACGTTCATGCCCGCGGCGAAGTCGTACTTCGCGTGGCCGATGTCGTCGGCCGCGACGTCGGTGGCCTTGCCGAAGACGGCCTTCCACTCGCGGGCCGACTCGATCGCCGAGCGGGCGCGGATGAAGCTGGTGCCGCCGCCGGGGACGATGCCCTCGTCGAGCGCTGCACGGGTCGCGTGCTTGGCGTCCTCGACGCGGTCCTTCTTCTCCTTGAGCTCGGCCTCGGAGGCCGCGCCGATCTCGATGGTCGCGACGCCCTTGGTCAGCTTGGCGAGCCGCTCCTCGAGCTTTTCGCGGTCGTAGTCGCTGGTGGCGTTGTCGATCTCGCGGCGGATCTGCTCGACGCGGGCGTCGATGTCGGCCTGCGCACCGGCGCCCTGCACGATGGTGGTGTTGTCGGCGTCGATGGTGACCTTCTTGGCGAGGCCCAGCTGGCCGATCTCGACGCTGTCGAGCTCGGTGCCCAGGTCCTTCATGATCGGGTCGGCGCCGGTGAGCACGGCGATGTCCTGGAGCATGGCCTTGCGGCGGTCGCCGTAACCCGGAGCCTTGACGGCGCAGACCTGCAGCGTGCCGCGGAGCTTGTTGATGACCAGAGTGCTCAGGGCCTCGCCCGTGACGTCCTCGGCGATGATCAGCAGGGGCTTCTTGGCCTCCATGACCTTCTCGAGCAGGGGCACGAGCTTGGTGATCGAATCGATCTTGTCCTCGTGGATCAGCACGAGGCACTTCTCAAGGTCGGCCTTCATGCCGTCGGCGTCGGTCACGAAGTTGGGGCTCAAGAACCCGCGATCGAACTGCATTCCCTCGACGATCTTGACGTGGGAGTCGAGGCCCTTGCCCTCCTCGATGGTGATCACGCCGTCCTGCCCGACCTTGGCAAACGCCTCGGCCATCAGCTTGCCGACCTCGGCGTCATTATTGCCCGAGATCGTGGCGACGTTCTGGACGTCCTTGGTTGTGCTGATCGGCGTGGCGGTCGCGTCGATGGCAGCGGCCGCGGCTTCCACGCCCTTCTTCATGCCGCGGACCAGGGCGTTTGCGTCAACGCCGGCCGCGATGTACTTCAGACCCTGCTTGAAGAGGGCCTCGGCGAGGACCGTGGCCGTGGTGGTGCCGTCGCCCGCGTCGTCGGATGTCTTGCTGGCGGCCTGCTTGACGAGCAGAGCGCCCATGTTCTCCGCCTTGTCGGCGATCTCGATCTCGTCGGCAACGGTCACGCCGTCTTTGGTGACCTTGGGGCCTCCCCACGATTTGTCCAGCACAGCCGTCCGGCCTCGAGGGCCGAGGGTCGATTTGACGGCCTTCGCCAGCTTCTCGACACCGGCGAGCAGGGCCTGCCGAGCATCGTTCTCGAACGTCAGTTCTTTGGTTGCCATGAGCGTCTGGTTCCTTCTGCAGCGGCGTCGCGGCCGCGGGTCGAAATCGTTGGACGACGTCAACGTGGCAAAGCCGATGCCAACCGCGTCAAGCGGGCTGCCGCTCGCCCAGGGAGCGAGTCGGGCCCGGGCCCGATGCCACGAACCGCGGGGAGGCCCCCGCCCGCCTGCCAAGCTGGCAGATCGCGACCGAGCCGCACCGTACTGCTCGGACGCTCGCATCCGCCCCCACGCATCTGAATCCGGCTCGTCTACACGCCATAGCGGAAGCGGGACACACGGGGTACACTGGGTCGTGCTCACGCTTGGCGCGACAGACCTCGGCAGCTACCTCCCGCTCGCGATCATCGTGCTGATGGCGATCACGTTCTCCGTGGCCAATATCGTCGGGACGTTCGTGCTCGGCCCTCGGCGCGATGGTGCGGTCAAGGGCCTCCCGTACGAGAGCGGGATGAACCCGGTCGGGAGCGCTCGCAAGCGGTTCAATGTCCGGTTCTACCTGATCGCTATGGTCTTTCTCGTGTTCGACGTCGAGATCGTGTTCTTGTATCCGTGGGCCGTGACCTTCCCGAACATCGATTTCACGGCACCGGGCTCGGCGGAGTGGCTTGTCCGGATCCTGTTCTTCCTGCTGACCACCGTTGTCGCCTACGTCTATGGATTCCGCAAGGGTGTCTTCAAGTTCGACTAAGCCCGTACTCGGCTGGCCGGCCCGCGGAGCGGCGGCGGCGGTCGCGGGCGTGACGGCCAGTGTGCTTGTCGTTGCAGCGATCGTCGATCCCGACCACGAAGGCCACGGCACGCACGAGCAGCTCGGCCTGCCGCCCTGCTCATGGGCCGAAACGTTCCAGACGCCCTGCATGACATGCGGGATGACTACCTCGTTTTCGCACGCGGCCGAAGGGGATCTGCTGTCATCGTTTCTCGTCCAGCCTGCGGGCATGCTTCTTGCGATCGCGACCGCCGCGATTTTCTGGATCGCCCTGTACGTCGCGGCGACCGGCTCTCACATCGGCTCGATGCTCATCCGTATGATGACCGCTCGCGTGTGGCTCGCGATCGCGGGGCTGGGCATCGCCGCCTGGGTGTACAAGATCGTTACATGGAACTCCGCATGAAACCGAACCGCGTAAAACCGAGCAGATCGCGAGTCGGCGTCCGAGGTTCGGCCGTGTCCTGCATCACAGCGGCGATCGTGCTCGGTGCAGCCTCGGGCTGCGAACTTGTCGCGTTTCCGTTCTTCGCCGCGAACGAGATCCGCAAGCGGGGCACGCATATCGAGCCTGCGGCGTACTCGGGCCTCGATGAGCAGAACTTCGCCGTGCTCGTCTCCGGGGATCGATCCCTGCACGCGACGTACCCCGGAGTGATCGCCCAGATCACGCAGGAGGCAGCGGAGAGGCTCAAATCCGAGACGCTCGCGTCGGGGTACGTCCCGGCCCAGTCGATGCTGCGCTACCAGTACGAGAATCCCGGCTGGTCTTCCAAGGCCTTTAGCGAGGTCGCGACTGATCTAGGCGTCGATCGGCTTGTCGTCGTCGATATGCAAGAGTTCCGCCTGAACGACCCCGGCAACCGCTTTCTGTACGACGGCGTCGCCGCCGCGACGGTCGCCGTTGTTGAAACCGACGGCCTCTCACCCGATGACATCGCTTTCGAGTTCTTCGTCAATGTCACTTTCCCCGACTCGGGGGGCTTCGGCCCGGAAGACTTCACCGACCAGCAGGTCGCGTCGGTGCTGCTCGCCAGGTTTCTCGATCGCGTGACGTGGCCGTTCTACGACGCGGAGGTTCCCAATGAGCTCAACTACTAGCGGCTCTGCTCGCGGCGGGCGACTCCCTGTTGCCATGCTCAGCTTTGCCCTGGTTTCAGCGCTCCCGTTTGCCGGCGGCTGCAACATCGTCGCCCCGCTGTTCTTCCTCGTGGCCGGGCCGGATACGTACGAAGCCGAGCACAAGCTCGACGACGAACGCGCGACGGTGGTGTTTATCGACGATCCGCGGAGCCGCGTGCCCCGACGGGCGCTGCGCCTTGAGATGCTCAAGGCGGTCGAAGAGTCGCTGCTCAGTCGGGGCCTGGTCGACACGCTGCTCGACGGGCAGGCGGCGATGCGTGTCTCCGATGGGGACAGCACCGGCGGACGGATGTCGATTACCGAGCTCGGTCGGACCATCGGGGCGGATATTGTCGTCTGGGTCACGGTCGACGAGTTCGTCCGTCCGGGCGTCTCGGGGGATACGCAGCCTTCGGCATCGATCCGTGTCCGCGTGGTGGATGCCGAATCGAACGAGGTGCAGTTCCCTGCCGATCCGGCGGGCAGGCCGCTGCGGGTGTCGGACGCCTTCCGACGCGGCGCGGTCGCGAACGCTGCCGGTGCACGCTCCGCCGCCGAGCTCGCGATCGCGTCTAAAGCAGGCGGCGCCGCGGCCCAGCTTTTCTACGAGTACCCGGTGACGCGTCGCATCGCGGATCGCGGACCGTGATCGTCGTCGTCGATGTCTGGACAGACCGCGCTGCCCCACCGGGCGCCGCCGATGACGACGATCTCTTCGCGGCGAGCCAGGCAGAGGCGTGTTTCGTGCTCGGAGGCCGGGCCGCGATCGATCGCGCACGAGCCTTCGGCGCAAACGTCATCGGCAGCGCAGCCGTCCCACCCGGGCCTCTGCCGCTCGTTCGGCGAGCGATCTCCCGGCGGCTCGGCTCGCTCGTTGGCAACGATGCCTCCGCGGCATCGATCTGGTCGGCGGGCGTGAGCCGCCTGCCGCTTCGGCTCCCGGACGGATGCCGGCTGCCTCCGCAACGCGCTCGGCTCCCGGCGACGCAAGGCCCGCTCATTCTCCCGGTCGCAACGCAACCACAAGACATCGATTCGCTCTCGCTCGCCGTCGCCGCCGCGATGCTGCGGGCCGCGCACGTTGTCTGCACGATCTGCCTTCCCGAAGGCTCGGGCTCATTGGCACGCTGCAGGAGGTTCGTTTCGCAGGCCGACCGATCGATCGCCGTCGAGCACACGGGCGGCCCCTGGCTTACCGCGCTGACGCACGCGGACGCAGTGATCGACTTCGGCCTGACGCCGGGCGGCGCACTCGACCGGGCGGTTCGAGGCCGGGCCGTCCCGAGGCTCGAAGCTTCAACGCCTCACAGCGGCGCGTCTCTGGCGATGCTGATCAAGACAGGCCTGCCGCAGACGGCCTTCGCATGAAACCCATGCCGTCTGACCAGAAGCCGACGCGAGTCCTCTTCGTCTGCCTCGGGAACATCTGCCGATCGCCGCTGGCCGAGGGGGTGTTCCTTCACCTCGCGGCCGAGCGGGGTCTCTCAGATTCGTTTCATGTTGCATCGGCGGGCACCGGTGGATGGCACGCCGGCGAAGAGCCGGACCCGCGTTCCATCGCGGTCGCTCGAAAGAACGGCGTTACGCTGCCATCGCGGGCGAGACAGGTCACCGCGAACGACGTCGGGAGCTGGGACTGCGTCGTAGCGATGGACGGATCGAACCGCAGCAACCTCATCGGTCTGGGATTCGATCCCGCGGCGGTGCACCTGATGCGATCGTTCGACGCTTCATCGCAAGACCAGGACGTGCCGGACCCCTACTACGGAGGGCCGGACGGCTTCGATGACGTGTACGCGATGATCCACCGGGCGTGCGAAGGCCTGCTCGATCATCTTGTGACGAGCAACACGTAATCCACGCGTCAGAGGTCGAGCAGGAGCGTCTCCGGGTCCTCGATCGCTTCTTTCACCGCAACGAGGAATTTGACTGCGCCCTCGCCGTCGACGATCCGGTGGTCGTAGCTCAGCGCGAGGTACATCATGGGCCTGATCACGACCTCGCCCGACGCGTCGGGATTCTCGACGGCGCGGCGTTTGATCGCGTGCATGCCGAGGATGCCCGACTGCGGCGGATTCAGGATCGGCGTTGACATCAGGCTGCCGAATATGCCGCCGTTGGTGATCGTGAACGTGCCGCCCGACATCTCTTCCAGCGCGATCTTGCCGTCCCTCGCCCGGACGGCGAGGTCCTTGATGCCAGCTTCGATCTCCGCGAACGACAGCGACTCGGCGTTTCGCAGCACGGGCACAACGAGCCCCTTCGGGCTCGCGACCGCGACCGAAATGTCGCAATAGTCGTGCGACTGCACCGCCGGCTTGCCCTCGTCGTCTTCGACAATAAAGGAGTTGACGGCGGGCTGTGCTCGCAAGCCCCGCACGACCGCTTTGACGAAGAACGACATAAACCCGAGGTTCACGCCGTGCCGATCGCCAAAGGCTTCCTTGTGCCTCGACCGCAACGCCATGACCGCTGACATATCGCACTCGTTAAAGGTCGTGAGCATCGCGGCCGTCTGCTGGGCCTCGACGAGTCGCGACGCGACACGCTTGCGGAGAGGCGACATCCGCTCGGTGGTTACGTCTCGCGCCGGGCCGGAGCGGCCCGCGGCGGGCGGCGAACCGTTGCCGCCCGCTTGGACGTAGGCGAGGACGTCCTGCTCCCTGATCCTCCCGCCGGCTCCGGTGCCGGTGACGTGACCAAGATCGACGCCGTGGTCGTCGGCGAGCTTCCTCGCCAGCGGCGTCGCGCTCGCGGCGGTCGAGCCAGACGAGCTCGGGCCGGACGGAGTGCTTGCTTTCTGCGCTCTCGCAGCATCGTTGGCCGCTACGCCCTGCTCGGCCGACGCAGAGGATTCCCCAGCCTTGCTGGCCTCCGCAGCAGACGAGTCTGACGATGACGCGACTTCGGCCGGCTCTGGCTTCTCGGCCGACTCGTCCACGGTTGTGATGACCGCCCCGACTTCCACCGTGTCGCCTTCGGAGAACGCGTGCTCACCGAGCTTCCCGGCCGCCGGAGCAGGTACTTCCATCGTGACCTTGTCGGTTTCGAGCTCGACAACAGTCTCGTCGCGTTCGACCCAATCACCCGGCTGCTTAAGCCAGGCGGCGATGACGCCTTCGGTGACCGATTCGCCGATCGTCGGGATAACAACGTCCGCCGCCATGGGCGTCCCTTTCGTTAGCCCGCGGCTCGCGAGGGCTCTTCTTTGATACTCTCTGCGCCGCCGATGGCGCGCTCGATGATCGCCGCCTGCTGCGCACGGTCCTTCTTCTTCGAACCCGCCGACGGGCTCGCCGAGCGATCGCGGCCGATGTACCGCAGCTCACCGATCCCAAGATCCTCGGCGAAACAGCCAGCGATGTGACCATAAGCGCCCATGTTTTTCGGCTCTTCTTGCACCCAGATGACCTCGGCGTCTCCCGGGTAGCGGGCGATGATGTCCTTGGCGAGGTCCGCGTGAAACGGATAGAGCTGCTCGACACGGATGATGGCCGTGCTGCCTTTGCCGATCTCATCGCGCCGCGCTGCGAGCTCGTGGTAAAGCTTGCCGCTGCAGAAGACGAGCTCTTTCACGTCCGCCGTCTCAGATCCGTCGGCGTGACGCGGATCGTCGATCAGTTCCTGGAAGCCACCCTCAAGCAGCTCGGACACATCGCTCGTCGGTGCCCGCAGCAGGCTCTTGGGGGTCATGACGATCAACGGCTTTCGGAAGCTCCGGTGCACCTGTCGGCGCAGCAGGTGGAAAATCTGCGCGCCGGTGGTCGGGTGGACGACCTGCATGTTGTCGTTCCCGCAGAGCTCCAAGAACCTCTCGAGCCGCGCGGATGAGTGCTCCGGCCCGGCGCCCTCGTACCCGTGGGGCAGAAGCATCGTCAGGCCCGACCACCTCTCCCACTTGACCTGCGCCGAGGCGATGAACTGGTCGATGATCACCTGCGCGCCATTGGCGAAGTCGCCGAACTGTGCTTCCCA
>JBCBNT010000072.1:0-15086 GCA_039821685.1 Planctomycetota bacterium
CGCAGCCTCGCTCAGGCCGCGCGGAGCCTCGCCTGCGCGGCGCACGAGCGCCGCCGCCTCGCCCGACCGCTCTTCAAACGCCTCGGGCCCGAGCATCGCGCCGGCGATGATCGGGCCCGAGGCGTTTGAAGAGCGGTCGGGCGAGGCGGCGGCGCTCGTGCGCCGCGCAGGCGAGGCTCCGCGCGGCCTGAGCGAGGCTGCGACGCAAAGCCTGCTCTCCGATCTCGAAACGGCGAGGCGGTGCTTCGCGGGCGAGGCGGTCGTTGATGATGATGTCGATGCGCTCGTCGCTCGGCACGGCTGGTTCGGCGAGCTCGCGGCGGCACAAGATGACGCAGCGCGCTACGACGAACTCACGAGCGGCGGCGGGCTGCTGCTCGGGCTCCTGATTGGCGGCGGCCTTGTGCTTGTGCTCGTGTTTCTTGCGGGCGTCGTGCTGCTGATCCTTGCGGTGGTGTTCGCCGCGACGGGCACGCTTCGCGGCAGGTTCATGCCGCCCACGGTCGGCGGCAGCGTGTACCTCGAGACCTTTACCGTGTTTGTGATCGGGTTCCTGCTGCTCCAGCTCGTCGGCGCGGTGCTGGCGGTACCCGTTGCGAATGGCGCGATGGATGCGAAGACGGCCGGGCTGATCGGCCTCGGCTCGCAGTGGCTCCTGCTGCTCACGGTGCTCTGGCCGCTGGTCCGCGGCGTGCCGGTGCGCAGCTGGCGCGAGGGCATGGGCCTGACAGCCGGGCGTGGCGTGTTCCGCGAGATCGGCGCGGGCGTGCTGGGGTATGTGGCGGGCATCCCGCTGTATGTCGCGGCGGCGGCGATCACGGCGCTGCTCATCCGGATCCGTGCCGTGCTCATCGGCTTCGGGCAGGCCGGCGGTTCAGGTAGCGGGGGCGCGGCCGAGGCGCCGCCGGTGATCGGCCCGAGCGGGCAGGTGAACCCCGTGTTCGAGATGGTCGCGGGGCAGGACGTGCTCGGGATCGTGCTGCTCGGGTCGCTGGTGGTGGTGTGGGCGCCGCTAGTTGAGGAGCTGATTATGCGCGGGGCGCTCTATCGGCACCTGCGATCGAGGCTGTACTGGCTCGTGAGCGCGGGCGTGACCGCCCTGCTCTTTGGCGTGCTGCACCAGTACGACGTGCTGCTGCTCTTGCCGGTGATCTCGCTCGGGCTGGTGTTCGCGATCGTGCGCGAGTGGCGCGTGAGCGTGATCGGGTGCATCACCGGTCACCTGCTGCACAACGCGACGGTCTTCGGCATCGTGCTGACGCTGATCGCGGTGCTGGGCTAGCCGTCGGCGATTGCGCCGAACCGATCGAGCAGGCCCCGGGCAAGGGGCATGCACTCGTCGAAGTGCCGATCGGTCATCGCGTCGCCCGAGACGGTGGGTGACCAGTTGACGTCGATGACGTGCGGCGTGCCGCGCTCGATGATGTAGTCGATCTTGCCGTAGTCGAGGCCCAGGCGTTTGCGCTCGGCCTCGATCTCGGGCGGGGGCTGGTCAAAGAATCCGAGCTCGGCGTTGCGGTCTTTCACGTAGGGCTCGCTCCCCGCAAGGGTTCGGCCGGTGCCGATGTTGCCCGCGGGGATCCACATGTGCATGACGTACCGGCCGCGGTCGTCGCGGTCGGGCGTGCGGAACTTTTCTACAACCAAGTGTGGGTTGGTCCAGGCTTCCTTGGGCACGTCGTGCGCGGAGTCGAAGAGCGGGTAGCGCGTGAGCGTGCGGGTGGTGCCGAGCCGGCGGTCTTCGATCGCGCGGAAGATCGGCCTGATCTTGGGCGACCAGGCGAGTGCCATGCGGAGCCGGGCGAGCGGAGGCACGTGCTCGCCCGTGTGGTAGACGAGGTCTCGGAAGCCGCCGGAGTTGTTGTTGGTTTTGAGGATGACCGGGCCGTCGTGGTCTTCTGGGGCGAGGATGACGTTCGGGCTGATGGAACGCTTGCGGATGTCGAAGAGCGTGCCGTTGACGCAGCGCGGGTGGGCCTCGATGGCGGCCCGGTACTCGCCGGTGAGGTGCGAGCAGTCGACCTGGGGGATGAGGATGTCGGCTTCGATCGTGCCGGTGGAGGGCGGCCCCCGGAGGACGCGGACGTCGCAGCCGAGGCGCTTCATGCACTCGGCGATCGGCCAGACGCGGTAGTTGCGGCGGGCCGCGGTGCGGTCGCGGGCGTGGAGGAGGATGGCGACGGTGGGGGGCACGGGGTCAGGGTATCGGAAGAGCGGTGCCGCACTCGGGGCAGGGTTTGTCCGGCGTTGCTGATCGGTCGTAGCCGCAGCTCTGGCAGGCGTGGCGTTGTCGGCGGCGCTGGGCGGGGGTGAGGTTTCGCCAGAGCTTCCAGGTGGGGATAGTCAGCAGAGCGTAGAGCCAGGCGACGGGTGTGAGTGTGAGGGCCGTGTCGTGGAGGGCGAAGGGCCAGTCAACCGCAACGCTCGTAGTTGCAGGCAGGATGCCTGATGCGCGCGCTGCGTCGAGCAATATCTCGTCTCGGATCAACGCATCGCTGCGCGTGTAGGTCAGCGTGTGCTCTGACAATGTGCGCGTGAAGAAGGGCAGGCCGAGTCCCCAGGCCTCAGCGATCGTGATATCTGTCTGGATCGTCGCGACGGGGTCTTGGCCGCTCAGCTTTGGAAGACCGGGTTGCCAGGACGACTGACGAACCTCAATTTCTGACCCGACTTCATATATTGCGACATAGCTCTTCAGAGGCAGAACACGACCGCTCGGATACGCCGCTGACACCTGCGGAAACTGGAAATACGTGCTTTTCGGCGCCGGGTCATGAGTGAGCAAGAGCGTTGCGAACTTGTCAATACCTCGCCGCGTGGCGAGGGCAGACGGCGATTGCAAGGTCGTTGCGTACAACCAAGCGCACAGAGCGATTGAGAGAAGCACGAAAGAAGTTGGATATCGCAGCGGTTTCAGCACCGCACAAGTCTACTTGCTCGCGCTATTGCAGATTCACCGGCATCACCACATACACAAAGTCACTCCCCGCCTTGAGCAGGCCGGGCTTGGAGCTGCTCTTGAGCTCCATGATGACCTCGGTCTCGGGGACGACGCGCAGGGCCTCGGCGATGAACTGGGGGTTGAAGCCGATCTCGACGTCGTCGCCGTCGTAGGCGGGCAGGTCGACGTTGATGGTGGCTTCACCGACCTCGGGGGCGCGGCTGGCGAGCTCAAGCTGGCGCATCTCGGCGTTGAAGGTCATGCGCACGCCGCGGGACTCTTCGTTGGTCAGGAGTGCTGCCCGCTTGACGGCGCTGCCGAGCACGTCTTTGTCGAACGTGGCCTTCTTGTCCTGGTCCTTGGGGATGACGTCTTCGTAGGGGGGGAATGTTCCTTCGACGAGGCTGCTGGCGAGGGTGGCTCGTGCGCCGGTGCCGTCGTTGGCGGTGGCTCCCAGGGCGAAGACGGCCTGCGTGTCGGTGACAGCGACGGCGATGTCTTCCTCGGGGTCGCCCGCTAGCTTCTGGAGTAGACCGAGGGCTTTGCTGGGGACGATGCAGCTTGCGGGCTTGTCGGACTTGTCGGCCGAGGGCAGCGACGACTTGCAGAGGGCGAGCCGGCGGCCGTCGGTGGCGACCATTTCGAGGTTCTTGCCATCGCGTTTCATGAGCACGCCGTTGATGGCGTAGCGGGTGTTTTCGCGGGCGGACGCGAACAAGGTTTTGTGGATGAGGTTGCCGAGCACGCCGGCGGGGGCGTTGAAGACGTCCTTGGGCTTGGGGCCGGTTTTGCCGCTGGCGATGTCGGCGAAGGTGGGCAGCTCGGGGAAGTCGGAGGCGTTGTAGCCGAAGACCTGGTACTTGGCGTCCTGGCCTCGGATTTGCACGGTGGCGTCGTCGGTCTCGATGGTGAGGGTCGGTTCGTTGTCTTCGGCGCCGACGATCTGGCGGAGCTTGTCGGCCGGCACGAGCGCGGCTCCGGGCTCTTCGATGGTGACCTGCATGATGGAGAGCTTGAGCGCGACCTCGGCGTCGGTGGCTTCGAGGTGGAGCGTGCCGTTGCCGTCCTCGACCTCGGCGGTGAGCCGGATGCAGGCGAGCTGGGGCTTGGGTGATCGCGCGTTGACGACGCCGGCGACGAGTCCGACGGCGCTGGCGAGGGCATCTCGTTCGCAGACGACCTTCATATGGAGGCTCCGATAGGCGTAAAGGCAGGTGACACCGACACTTCGTGGTTCAGGAGCAAGTGTACGCCGGATGATGTGGTAGGGGGTCGCTGTGGCCGCCGTGGTCAGTCGGTGCCGACGGAGCCGTCGAAGCGGGCGAAGCTGCTGTCTTGGTCCTCATCGTCAGGGCGTTGCCGGCGTGAGACGGGTCGTGTCTCTCGAGGACAACATCTCCGTGGAAACTCATAGAGCGGCCCGTGTCGCGCGTCCTGCTGTGCGTCGTGGATTTGCCGTCGGCGACCCGAAACCCGTCGATATCCTTGACAGCCGGGCTCTGGATCGCATTTCTGTGGACAAGGCGTGGATAAGCGGCGATCGGGCGGTGCGTCTGCTTGCCGCGGGGGGTCGGGCGGCGGATACTGCGATGGCTCCCTGATTGGTCCGTCTATGACGGCCTTGGGAGCGTGTCGGCCCGACATCTCCAACAGGCTTCGGCTTTGGTCAACTCCCTGTGCGGGGTCCCTGGCGGGGGCCCGGCGGGGGGTTGCGGTCGTGTGCGAGCGATAACGGATGCGGCCCGTGGTTCGGGGCGCGTGTCCTTTGAGATCAGGAGTCCGGCCCATGTCCTTTGATGCAGCAGTCCACGCGCAGGCGATCGAGCTCGATCGCATGGCCCTCGAGATGTGTGCCGAGGCCGGCAGCGGTCATCCGACGACGGCGTTGAGCCTCGGGCATATCGCCACGGTGCTGATGTTCAGCTCGATGCGTTGGAGCCCGGACTACCCGGATTACCCAACGAGCGACCGGCTCGTGCTGAGCTCGGGCCACTCGGTGCCGATCGTCTATGCGGCGTCGTGCAAGCTGGGCGTGGCGGTAGCGGCGGACCCGCAGGACCTCGACCCGGCGAAGCGTCGCAAGCTGAGCCTGGCCGATGCCTCGACGCTCCGCGCCGGCGGAAGCACGCTCGACGGGCACCCGAACCCGATGGTCGGCTTCCCGTTCTTCGATGCCGCGACCGGGTCGCTGGGCCAGGGCCTGAGCGTTGCGGCGGGCGTGGCCGAGGCGGCGCGGATCGACGGGATCGACAAGCGCGTCTACTGCATCCTGGGCGACGGCGAGGCTCGGGAGGGCCAGGTCGCCGAGGCGCTCGACCACATCGCCGAGCGCGGGCTGACCAACGTCCTGCCGATCTTCAACTGCAACGGGTTCGGCCAGGCCGACCGCGTGAGCCACCAGCAGTCGCCCGAGTCGCTCGCCAAGAAGCTCGAGGCGTACGGCTTTGATGTCCGCACGATCGACGGGCACAAGCCCGAGCAGATCAAGGCGGCGTTTGACGAGTTCGCCGAGCGGAGCACGGGTAATGGCGCGCCGATGGCGGTTGTTGCGAAAACGATCAAGGGCTGGGGCGCCGCGTCGATCCAGGGCGGCGGCTGGCACGGCAAGCCGCCGACTGGCGAGGCGCTGCAGCGGGCGCTCGAAGAGCTCGACCAGACCGGCATGGAGCTCACCACGAGCCTGAGCAACGCGGATATGTTCGAGATCCAGCCGCCGAACGAGGCCCCCGCCCCGCATCCGGACGACTGGGAGACGCCGACCTTTAGCGACGCGATGCGTCGGTTTGACATGGAGAGCCTGCTGCAGACCGGCCGGCTCGCGACGCGGAAGGCCTACGGTGTCGCGCTCCGCGCGCTCGGGCAGGCAACGCCCAAGGTCGTCGCGCTCGACGCGGACACGCGGAACTCGACGTTCAGCGAGATGTTTATGAACGACGGCGACCTCGCGAGCCGGTTCATCGAGTGCAAGATCGCTGAGCAGAACATGTTCTCGATGGGCGTGGGGCTCAGCGCGTCGGGCAAGATCCCGTTTGCGTCGAGCTTCAGCAAGTTCATCACGCGGGCGTACGACCAGATCGAGATGGCGATTAACTCGGGCGCGAACATCAAGATCGTGGGCAGCCACTCGGGCGTGACGCTCGCGGCCGACGGCCCGAGCCAGATGAGCCTGCCCGATGTCGCATGGTTCCGCTCGTTCAGCACGATGAAGGACCACCGCGGCAACCCGGGGTGCTACGTGCTCCAGCCCGCCGACGCCTTCGCGGCGTACGCCCTGACGCAGGTGATGGCCGAGTACGAGGGCGCGTGCTACATGCGCACCGTCCGGCCGGATGTCGAGTTCTTGTACTCCGACGACACGGTGTTCAACCTCGGCGGGTTTGAGACGCTTACCGAGGGCCGCGACGTGGCGATCTGCGCCGCGGGCTACATGGTGCACGAGGCGAACAAGGCGATCGATCTGCTGGACGAGGCGGGCGTGAGCGCGACGCTGGTCGACCTGTACAGCCTGCCGTTCGACGAGGACAAGCTGCTGGACATCATCAGCGAGAACGGGGGCTACGTGCTCACGGTCGAGGACAACTACGGCGCGGCGCTCGGCTCGGCCGTGGCGGACGCGCTGGTCCGCGCGGGCGACGCGTTCCAGCTCGAGCAGCTGCACGTCAAGCGGATCCCCAAGAGCGCCCGCACGCCGGACGAGCTGCTCGACCAGGTGGGCCTGAGCGCGCAGCACATCAAGCAGGCGGCGATGGAGGTGCTGCAGGTCGTCTGACGATCGTGCACCCCGGTCGCGGCACGACGCGACGCGTCGTGCTCTCAGCGCGAATCCGTGAGCCGGTCGATCCGGAGGATGTCGCTGCGGTCGAACGTCATTGGCTGCTCGATGGTGCCGACGATGACGACGAACGCGATCTCCGCGTCGTAGGGCTTCGATGTCAGCCGGCCGCGGAGCGTGCGTCCGTCTTTGAGGACAACGGCGTGGGTGTGCGTTTTGTTGTCGGTTGCCCGGTCGTCTTCGGGCGATGCCGCGGGCGGGCCGTCCTCGCGTTCGAGGCGTTGCTGCTGGAGGGCAAGGTGCCGATCGTGATCGACGATGCGGATCCTGATCGGCGTTGCTGACCAGGAGACGCGTTTGCGACCGGGGCCGGTTTCGACCTGCTTCTCGGTGTAGCCGACCATGCCGCTGCGGACGCGGACCGTGGTCGTTTCGCGGAACCGTGCCGACCGGGCGGTGTAGCGGGTGAGCGAGACGCGGCCCTGCTCGACGGCGCAGGCGAGCTCCGCGGGCGTTGCGCGGTGCGTGTCGGGGTGCAGCGCGACGAAGAGCTCGCGAGCTGGATCGACAGTGCTTTGTGTCTCGGCGGCACCGACCGGCCAGAGCACGCAAGGCTTCTGCGTATCGCCGTCTTCTCTCAGCGTGCTCGGCTTGTACACCGCGACCGGTTCGGGGATGCCGTCGCCGCCCACGCTGACGGACCCAAGGACCCACTCGCCCGCGACGTTGTGCGCGTCGAATCGATGGCCCGCTCGTGTTGCTTGGTGCTCGGGGAGCGAGGAACCGAAGAGCAGGAAGGCGCGGCGGGTTTCCGGCTGCGCGCCGGCGGGTCGCTGCGCGATGGGCGGCAGGTCGACGAACTCGAAGACTGTGTTCGTAGGATCGTTGGTCTGGACGTACGGCTCGCCGTATCTCGACCTGCCGGACTGATCCACGACGAGCGACTCGCCGCCCGGCGCGAGTGTGCGGTACTCGCGTCGCAGCCGATCGAGTGCGCGGCCCTCCGCAACCAGCATCTCCTGCTCGATCTCGTGCATGCGGAGGCCGCGGTAGGCGTAGATCACGTCGCCGTTGGGCAGCACGATGCAGTAGCGGCTCAGCTCGTCCACCAGCGCCCGGTGCGATGCGGAGAGGCGGTCGAGGATGTCCGGGCAGTCGACCGGCGGCTTCTCGATGATCTGTTGCCAAGCCGGCTGGTTGGCTGCGTCTGTCACGGCGCTGAGGTCGGCGGCGTGCCTCATCAGCTCGGCTTGCATGTCATCAGAGAGGGGCTCGGCCGTGATCACCGGTTGTGTATCTGGTTGAGCGGCTTGGCAGACGGATGGGCCACACATGGAAACCGACACGCCTGCGGCGAGTGTCATGAGGGCGTAGAACGCAGGGCGGCTGGGCGAGAGTGTGTGACCGTGTAGATGCATTGCTTGCTGATGGATCCCGTGTCAGAGTTCGCGTCTGTCGCCGACGGGTAGCGTACCAACCGCGAGGCGTCTGTTGCAACGGCGGACCGTGTGCGATGGGTGGCGGTGGGCCGCGCAAAAAAAGAACCCGCCCGGCGGTTGGCCGAGCGGGCTGAAGAAGAACTCAGGTCATCGCAGCGTGTGCTGCGATCGCCCTTGCATGTTCCCCGATCAGAAATCCGGTCGGGGAGCAGGGGCGATTAGCGGCGACGGCGAGCGGCGGCGAGGCCACCGAGGCCGAGCAGCGCCGCGGCGCTGGGAGCCGGGACGCGGAAGACCGAGACGTCATCGAAGAAGAGGACCTGGGTGCTGCCCGGGGCGGCGCCGGTGGCGGCACCGATCTGGAAGGTCACGCCGCCCGAAACGTCGGGGCCAGCGGTGGTCGTGAAGGTGAAGGTCTGGTACTGATCGGTGAGCGGGAGCGGGCCGCCGCTGAGGATCTCGTTCGACGAGGTGCCGCCGCCCGAAAGCTCCGAGAAGAACTCGGCGAAGACGACGCCGCCAGCAGCGCCCGAGCCCTTGGCCGCGAACGAGATCTGGATCTCATCGCCCGGGTTCACAATACCGATGCCGATGTTGGCCTGCTTCACGAGGGCGTTCACGGCCGGATCGTTGTTGAAGATCTCGGCTGCGAAGCTGCCCGAGTTGGCGTCGCCCGTCAGCAGGAAGGTCGAGGTCGGGCCGGGGAACGAGGACCAGCCGCTGAGGTCGCCGGACTCGAAGCCGCCGTTGGAGGTCAGCTCCTGGGCGCCAGCGGTGCCAGCGACGGCAATCATAGCGATAGCTGCAAACTTCATGGTCTGTCTCTCTTTCTGCCCCGTTCAAGGGCGTCGTGTCTCTCGGCAGGGGCTGCGAGCACCCCGCGACCGATGATTGTGCACATGTCGACAGGTGTACGCAAGTGTTACATTGCGGTTTTGTGCCCGAACAGGGCGACTTTTTGCGCTGTTATCGGACTCTGAGGATCAGGTGATGGCAAAACAACGGCCCCGGTGCGCTGCCGGGGCCGAGAGGGCGCTCGTTTGCAAGTGATCGAGTCTTGCTGTCGGGTTACGGGCAGCCGGCGTTGAAGTTCAGGACCCAGGCGGTGAAGTCGGCCGGGGTGCAGAGGGTGTCGCCGTTCTGATCGCACGCGGGTGCGCCGGTGTTGAAGGCGAGGACCCAGGCGGTGAAGTCCGCGGGTGTCGCGAGGCCGTCGCCGTTGGCGTCGGCGAGGCAGTCCGGCCCCGTGTCGCAGGCCTCGACGGGGATGGTAAACGGCGAGGTCGGGTCTTCGGGTGCGGTGAAGGTGCGGGTGTTCAGGCTGTTGTTGATGGTGAAGTAGACCGACGCGAGCTGGCCGCACTGGCCTGCGGGGATGGTCGTTGTGTACAGGTTGTTGCCCTGAGCGACCAGGGGGCTCGGCAGGAAGGGCTGGCCCGGCGTGTCGAAGCCGTAGAACGCGAAGGCGGTGGACTCGTTGATCGGCCCGTCGTCGCCCGGGTCGATGACGACCGAGATCGTGGTGGGCTCGCCTGCGGTGAGCTCGGTCGGCAGTCCTTCGCCTGGGAAGGCGAAGCTCAGCGGCTGGGGGGGCGGGGGCGGGACGAACGGCGCGATATCGATCTGGAACCCGCCGACGGAGCCGTAGTCGGAGACCGGGCCGCTCGTCACGGTATTGAAGGTGCCGTCGACGACGATGGTGTAGTCGCCCGGCGTGAGGATGTAGTTCTCGACCGCGTCGCTTTGGGTTTCGGGGTCGGTCGTGCCGACGAGCTCGAAGGGGCTCGCGCGGTAGAGGGTGAACGCCGCGTCGAGGTTGGGGCCGCGGTCGGCGTTGGTCACGCTGATGGTGTACTCGTCTTCCTCGGCGACGGTGAACTCGAAAGAGTCGATATCGAACCGGTTGTTGATGACGCCGGCGATGGGCGTGCCGACGTCGAACCGTGTGCCGCTGGTCGGCGAGTCGGGGTGATCATCGGGCAGGAAGTTGATGCGGTTGCTGTTGTTGGTCATGACGGCGTAGTCGTCTTGGAACTGGGTGGCGCCGGGGTAGTCGCCGATGCTCCACTGCACGAGCGTTCGGCCGAAGGGCGCGCCCATGATCGGGCCCCAGCGCGGGTTGCCGCGAGCGCCGGGGTGATATTCCTGGTTCTCGAGGCCGTCGTGCCGCAGGCCGAAGGTGTGGCCCGCCTCGTGGCTCGCGGTCATGGGACCGGAACCGAGGCCCTTGTTGAAGCCGAAGCACGGGTTGTCGATGCCGTCGTTGAACGAGTTGAGGAAGGCGACGCCTCCGATGCCGTTGCCGAAGCCGCCGGTGGGCTGGGTCATGACGACGCGGATGCCGAAGCGTTGGTCGCCGCTGTTCGACCGGACGAGCGCGGCAACGCCGGGGTCCTTGGTCGTGACGTTGACATCAAGGTTGGCGAAGTCTTCGGCGACTTCCTTCCAGTGCTCGATGATGTCGGACCTTTCCTGGTCGGTGAAGACCTCGGTGCCTCCCTGCGTGTTGTACGGCGGGAAGTTGATGTTGTGGCCCCAGCTGTTGTTCTGCGAGAGGTAGCCGTCGAAGTCGAGGTAGACGGTTTTGGTGCTGCCCGGGCGGGATTCGAGGTTGAGGAAGTCTTCGAGCGGGATCTCGGGCCCGAAGTAGCGGGCGGAAGTGGGGTTGTCGTCGCCCTCGCCACCACCACCTGGGATCTCTGCGTTGTCGATCTGCAATGCCTGGGGTGCGGGGGGGCAGACGTTGACGAGCCTGCGGGCGGGGGTGACGTAGAGCGACCGGTCGGTGCGGAGCGCGTCGGCGAGTTCTGCCGCCGTGAAGTTGTGCGCAGCCGCGACTTCGGCGAGCGAATCGCCCATCGCTCGGATGGCGGCCATGCCGCTGACCGATCCGGCCGGGACCGTCCCGCCGGAGGGCAGGTTCTCGAAGGGCGGCAACTGCTGCGATGCTGCGCCCGACGCGATCGCAAGGGTCGAGCCCGCAAGGGCAACGAGGCTCATGGAGCGGAGGGTTGAGTGTCGGCTTCGCTGCGTGGTCAAAGCTGGTCCTCTCGTCGCGTCTGCTGCAGCCGGCCCGTCGGTATCCGATGCGGCTGCGATAGGGCCCGCGGGGAAAGCCGCGGGCGTGCATGATCGTGATATCCGGTGGGTTGCCGATCCGGCATCTGCACCCTGAGGCCGACTTGCCTCGGCGGCACGAGTGTGCCGCATTTCGAGAATTCGGCCCGCATCCCTCCGATACAACGGACCGGAAGCCCGGCCCGCTCGCGGAAGGATCCGTACGAACGGCTTGAGCGGTTGCGGCTGAGGGCGGATCGCCCGTTTGGCACGCGGCTCCGAAGCAACGGGTTACGGCGCAGCGGGCGCGCTGTTATAGGACGACTCCAAGGGCCTCACCGGACGATCTGGTAGGCTTCAGCCATGCGGCACGGCTCACTCACGCGCACGCTTGTGATCGATCCGCCCGGCACGCGGGTGCTGTGGGCCGAGCGCGTCGGCCCGTGGCTCGTCGCGGTTGCTCACTACCCGCCCGGCGACGGCCTGCGCTGGCACGCGCACGAGCACGCTTCGTTTCACCTGACCGTCGGCGGCGCGAGCCGGGAGCGGTACTGGTCCGTCGAGCGGGCGAAGCTCGCGGGCACCGCGCAGTATTACGCGCCGGGCGTGGGGCACGAGACTTCCTTCGGCCCGCGCGGGGCGACGGTGCTGCACGCGGTGTGCGACGCCGAGCGGACACGCGCCGCCGGCGTGCTCGACGAGCCCGATCCTCGGCCGATGCTCGACGCGTGGCGCGCGATCGGGCGGGGCGACGCTGCGTCGCTCCTCGAGATCGAAGACGCGTGCGAAGCGCTGTCGACGTCGGTCGGTCGGGAGTCGGCCGCCGAGTCAACGACGCCCGGGTGGGCGCTCCGCGTCAGGCAGCGGCTTTTCGAATCGCCCGAGGCTCTGCCAACGCTCGCCGAGCTCGCGCGGGACGCGGGCGTGCACCCGGCGCACCTGGCCCGCACGTTCCGCGATCGGTTCCGCACGACGGTCGGCGCGTTCGCCCGGGGCCGGCGTCTGCAGATCGCGGCCGACGCGCTGGTGACGACCGACCGGCCGATCGCTTCGATCGCGATCGAGGCGGGCTTCTGCGACCAGAGCCACTTCGGCCGCGTGTTCGGGAGGCGCTACGGCACCACCCCCGCGCGGTTTCGGGCAGAGCTCCGGGCCACGGCGTCGCGCTGGGTGGTCAGCAGCCGGCGTTGAAGTTCAGGACTCAGGCGGAGAACTCGGCGGATCTCCCGCGCGAGACAAGTGCGCGAACGCGTTATCGGGAGTCTGATCTGATCGAGATGCTTTGGCCGTCTCGACGTATGAAATCGCCGCCGACGCCCTTCGACGTCGGCGGCGGGTGTTTTGCGGGCGGGTGCGTGCGATTACGGGGTCCCCGAGATCAACCACGTTCTGTCGATAGCGTGTTTAAAGTTGGGCTTCGAGCGTGTCTCAACCTCGATGTCGCCGTAGTCATTCACATCGGCAAGTGGGAACTCTGCGACAAGCTCGATTCTCCCGGTTGCCGCGTTGTACGTCGCGGTGACAGGCTGCCAGGTGGTCGGCATGCTCGCGCCGATCTCATTGAAACGGACCCGATATTGCAGCTGGTCCCATGTCGAACTCGCTGGGTCGTCGGCGGAGTACCCGGCCGGCACGGCGGGTGAAATCGAGTTGAATTTCATCGATACCCTCACCATGTCTGTCGCAACATTGAGCGAGACGAGATGGCTGTTCAGATCGGCCTCGGCGGGTGGGGTCAGCACAACGTAGGTTGCGCCACCGTCAACCATGTAGGGCCTCTGGTTCGTACCGTGGGTGATCGGAACGGATGACGTATTAGATGAGTCGGTGGATGGGATGACGGCCTTGTTGACGATCGTCCCCAGACTCGAGGCGAGCAGCATCAGGTCGTCCCGCCCGTCGCCGTCCTGGTCGCCGACACCCTCTGCTTTCATACCGCTCCAGCTCACGCCCGAATCGTCGAGCGTCACTCCGCTCAGCGGGTCTGTGGCGTCATAGTTGTAGTCCGGGTCGTAGGTGGTTCCCGAGGAGAAGTATGGGCTTTCGCCCTGGATCGTCATGACGATTCCAAAGGGCTCATCCGGCGTCGAGGCATCATCGTCGTAGTCTTTCAATCCGATATCGATGATTCGCACGAGTGACACGTTGAGATCCTGCCCATTCACACCGTCGATGTTGAAGCCCTTGGGCATGCCAATGGCGAGTTCGGCATCGCCGTTTGCGTCGCCGTCCATGTTTCCGGCAACGTCCACGTTCGCCGCGTGGTACCCGAGCACGGGTACCGTGTTAATTCCCACCACCTTGTCCTTTTCAAGCACAACAAACGGCGTCAGGGTTTCTCCGCCGGGCGTCGTGTAGGTCTCGGAAGAATGGTCGTACGTGATCTCGAGCGGGCCTGACGAATAGGCATCCATTTCAGTCCTGATCGGCTTTCCGCTGCCGAAGTGCTCCGGCAGGTCCAAGAAGACGTTGACGTGCCCGTACTGAAAGGCACTCGGGTTGGAGCCGCTGAAGTGGATGATCGCCATATCGGCGGGCGAGGACTCGTCGATGCCATTCGAGGTGTCAGTGAAGAGTTCGCCATCGAGCTGTCGTCCGACGATTGACCCTCTGTTGACAGACATGCTCCGCTGGGTTCCCGGAGTGATGACGAAGTCGGCGTTGGTGCCGTGCTCGTAAGTCGTGGGCAGCCCTGGCTGGGCGGGCCGTTCCACCCAGTCGTGCATAATCAGCTCATTTGGAACGTTTGTGCTTGTATTGTATGTCACAAAAGTTTCGATACAGTCACCATTCGAATTGAGAATGGGATCACCGTTTCCGTCCCGCTTACAATCAACAAACACGGCCGCTTCGCTTGTATCGGTGAGGGCAAACGAAGAATCTGCGTTGTTGACCCCATTGTAGGACAAGTAGCCGTAAAGGACGTAGTTCTCGTTGCCGTGATCGTCCTCGTGGCCGGCGGTGACGATCCAGTCCATTTGGCCGTCGCCGTCGATATCGCCCGCCGCAGCGAGGTCGCCGATCTCGCCGACACGGTCGTCTGGGTCTTGATTACCCGTCTTGTCGCCGGCAACATCTTTCAGTTTCATGACGCACATGCTGTACTGGTCATCCGATAAAACAATCGGCGCTTTGATGTACTTTTCCGGATCGGAAGCAGTTGCCGATGGGTACAAGGCAGGCCATGACGCATCGGCTTGCATCGTCGTGAAGACATCCGAATCGGGCATGAGGAAGACCCAGCCTGAGCCGCGTTTCGCGTGGGTCCGCGCGAGGGGTTTGCCTCCCTGGCCTGGCGTATCGGTCGCCATGTGCCAGAATCGTGACGCGAAAGTAATATCGGGCACGCCGTCGCCGTTGACATCGGGCTGCTGATCTTCGATTTCGTATGCGATCTGATCGGCGGTGCTGTTGCCGACAATCTGCAAGATGCAGACCCAGCGTTTGTTGGTTGGAGCGTTCACATCGTTTGTGTAGTACTGATCTGAGTAGGAGTAGACGCTGACGGATCCTCGGCCACCGTGTGACGAGTTCGCGGAGAGCAGCAGCTCTGTGTTGCCGTCCCCATCGATGTCTTCAATAAACGAGATTTCATGGGGGTACAGGGCTCGGTCGGAATGGCCCCAGATCTGTCCGCCGATAGGTTCGTTGGTCTTTCCAGAGAAAACCTGGGCGAAGCCGACCTCTTCCCAGTGCTTTCCGATGGAGTCGTCTCCAAGTTCTGCAATCGTGTGATCGAAGCCCGATCCGGTACCGAGTGCGCCTGTTACAATGGGGTCACCGTTCGCATCGGTCGCATCCGGCAGACGGAACGGAACGACACTGGCGCCGGTAACGATTCGCGAAAGGCCCGTGCCATAAAAGTTGGCGTCGCGCG
>JBCBNT010000073.1:0-14926 GCA_039821685.1 Planctomycetota bacterium
CAGGCTGTGGGAGCAGAGCACATCGATGGCGCCTCCCGTTGCCGTCGTGCCCGAGCACCGCAGCGCGAGCGGCATGGATCGCACGAAGTCGTCGATGGCTGCCTCGACGCGGTCAGCCTCGCCGCCGAAGGCATAGTCGAGCCCGTGTTCGAACGCCTCCACGCACTTGATGCCGTCTTTGAGCACCGGGCTCTTGAGCATCTGCGCGAGCTCGTGGTTGGCGAGCAGCGTGTGCACGAGCTCGGGATAGTCGGCCTTGAGCTTCGCGACCTTGGCGACGACGCGGTAGCTGAAGTCCATGCCGTTCATCAGGCGGTCAGAATGGATGATCTCGTGGAGCGTCAGGTGCGACCGGTCCACCTCGTCGGCCTCGGGCGTCAGCCCGGCGCGGTCGATGAGCGATTGCAGGTGCATCGGGTTGTCGTGCAGGTCGCCGGTGGCGATCAGCCTGCCCGGTGGGCGAATCTCGTCGATCGATCCGTTTCGGCACGCCGCATCGGTGTTGGCCTGGGCGCCGAGCTGGAGCGCTCCGATGACCGCATCGGGATCGGCAAGGTCAAGCATGGCGGTCGCACCGTCGGGGCATCGCTCGGTCAGCGTTCGACGGCGTCCTGCTGGCCGCTGCGGTCTTTGACGCCCGCCCGCAGCATGGCGTGGATGAGCTCGAGCTGGTCGACGACCTCGGGCATCTCGGGGCGGTCGTCCGGGCTGATCTCGAGGCAGCGCATCATGAGATCGTTGAGCTTGCGGGGGATACGGCTGTTGATCTCGATGGCGGGCGTCGGGGGCTCGAGGAGCGAGTCGTCGATCGACCCCATGAGCGACCCGTCGGGCGCGAGGGCGGTTTTGACCTTCTGGCGTGTGAGCACGAAATAGATGCTCGCGCCGAGGTTGTACACGTCGGTCTTGGGCGTGATCTGCCGGCGGTGCACCTGCTCCGGCGCGATGTAGTCCGGGGTGCCCTGGATGCGCTTCTTGACCGTGCCGACGGTGCAGGACTGGCCCAGGTCGATGATCTTGGCGGTGCCGGCCTCGTCGACGATGACGTTATTTGGCTTGAAGTCGGCGTGGACGAAGCCCCGCTCGTGCATGTGCGCCATCGCGCTGGCGGCCTGGCGGAAGATGTCGCACGCGGACTCGAACGTCTTGGGCATGTGACGGTCGAGCGAGATGCCGTCGACGAGCTCCATGAAGAGGAAGAGGCGGATGGTCTGGACCAGCCCCTTCTTCTTTTTGACGAGCCGCTCGATCTTGCGGATGGCCGGGTGGCTGAGCTTCTGGGCGATGGCGTACTCGGACTCGGCCTGCTCGAGGAAGCGCACGGACTTGTCGTCCGTCTTCTGCACGTCCTTCATGGCCCAGATCTGCTTCGTGCGCTCGTCTTGGGCCAGGTAGATGATGGAGGCGGCGCCGCGTCCGAGCTCGGACAGGATCCGGCAGCCCTCGACCTCGTCACCCTTCTGGAAGACTTCCACCGGACACACCTCGCATCGCTTCGACCGCCGCGAGGCCGCGGGCGGGACCAACAGATCGTGCCCGCGGGCGGTGCCCGAGGCCGAAGGCCATGTTAGCGGGCTGGCGGCGTGTCGACTCGCGGAAAGGCTCATGCCCGTCTATGCGGAGACGATCCACCGACACGCCATGCTTCTTGCGGTTCATCGGGTGCCGAGCGAGGGATCGGGCAGCGGAACAGCGTCCGAAAGGCGAAAAGACTGACCGACCGCCCGGCCGCGCCGGCGACTTGATCAGGGGATCAACTGCTCGCGGAAGGCCGCAGCCGGGAACCGCAGGCCGGGGCTCGAGGTCCCGGCCAGCTCGCGGTGGAGCCTGACCTCTGTCGCGGGGATGCCAAGCCGACGCTGGAGCTCGACGACCGCGCGGGTGAGCCTCTGGATCTGCTCGGGCGTGAAGTCGCGGCGGTCGCCGTCGCCCACGAGGCAGATGCCGATGGTGTTGACGTTGTACCAGTCGGCGTCGGCGCCGGCCGTGTGTGCCCCCGGGCGCTGCTCGATCCATCGGCGGCCGACGTGGAGCTCGCCGTCGTCCGCGCCGTTGCCGTTGCCGATGACGAAGTGGTAGCCCATGCTGTTCAGGCCCATGGCCCGGTGCTCTTTGTCGATCGAGTCGGCGGAGCCGTGGGGCGACCCCGAGTGGTGGACGACGATGCCCTGCCAGCGTCCGCGGTCGATGCCGCCATCGATCTGAAAAACGGGCTCAAGCGAGCTCGGACCGGCGGCGGCGACGAGCGCCGGCAGGCGCAGGCCGCCCGTCTTCGGCGCCGGCGCGCCATCGAGGAGCCAGAGCAGACCGCCGACGACGGTCATGAAGCCGATCAGCGATGCGAGGACGACCTGATCGCGCGACGGCCCGGGCGACGCGCGCCCGGTGTCCTTGTGCTTTCGCGCTGCGCGTGTGCTGCTGCGAGTGGTGCTCACGAGACGCATCCCTTCGTCACGATGCCCTGCTGAGCGACCGGCAGCTCCGCCCGGTCTGTTTCGATCACGATGCTCAGCACATCGGCCGGTGCCGCCGAGGTTGCTCAAAAAAGCGTGTCGGCACCCGGCGCACTAGCCCCCATCGAACAGCAGCCTCGCACGCAGGTTGGGCACCCTGCGGCCGAACTCATCGAAGCGGTACGGCGCCGCCTCTTGCGACCGAAGCCGGTCGTACCGCGCGTATGGCGAACGCTCGTCGTTCTGCCGAAAGAGCGACCGGTTGCAGCCGATCGAGACGCATACCCCAGCGAGTATGACCGCCATCATCGACACACGACATGCTGTGGTCCGTATCGCTCGCACTCCGACCTCCAGACGAGTCTATGCGTAGAGCGGCGCATGACACACGCCCGACCGATTCGGCCGGGCGTGCGTCAAAGAGGAGACCAAGACCTGTCGGACACGTCGTGGGAGAGAGAAGACTTCTTTCATACGACCGGCCGATCGGGCGAGTTCAGCGTCGCGAGCCGAATGTGGTCGTCGACGCGGACGTCCCCCCGCTCGATGCACTGGCGGAGGCCCTCATACACGACAGCGCAGACGGCCGTCGCGAGGTTGAGCGACCGCTCGCCGGGCACCAGAGGGAGGCAGAGGACCCTCTCCGGGTGGTCATCAAGGATGGCGCCGGGCAGGCCGGCCGACTCTTTTCCGAACACGAGATGGTCGCCGGGCCTGAGATCCGCGTCGTAGACGAGTCTCGCGCCGCGAGAGCTCAGGAACCAGCGTCGGCCCTCAGCCTGTTCGGTCGCGCGGGTGTAGTCGTCGAAGTCCGCGTGCCGCTCGACGCTCAGCCTCGGCCAGTAGTCGAGCCCTGCTCGGCGGCAGGCCCGCTCGGACAGATCGAAGCCGATCGGCTCGATGAGGCGGAGCCCGCAGCCCGTCGCGACGCACGTGCGTCCGATGTTGCCGGTGTTGTTGGGGATCTCGGGCTCGTGGAGGACAACGTCGAACACGCGCTCAGCCGCCGCCGCGGATGAAGGCGTCCTCGGCAGCCCGCCGGGCCTTCACACCGGGATCGACGCGGAGGACCGTATCGAGCGCCCGCCTGAGGTCCTCCCACTCGGTGTACAGCTCGTAGCGCCGCAGGACCCCGTCCGTGCTGATCACGCCGATGGTGCCGAAGGTCGCGTTCTCGTTGCGGCGGCTGCCCTCGAGCGCGGGCAGGGGCGAGCCCGAGAGCGCAACCAGGCTGTGCGTGTAGCGCCGATCGCCGACGTACTGCTCGATCGTCTCGACGTTAGAGGGCAGCCGCTGGATCGCGGGAGGCTCTTCGTTGGACCGCCTCCGCGTGTTTTCGGCGAAGGGCCCGAGCGCACCGATCACCGTGACATCTCTCGAGTATTCGAGCTGCACGCTCTCCATGAGCGGCATGACCTCGGTCAAGGTGTACCGCGAAGCGGGGTGCCACGTGTACATGACCACGACGCGGCCTTCGGTGTTGGGGGCCTCGCCTCCGAAGTAGCCCTCGGTCGGGATCGCGATGCTCACGGGCCCGGTTTCTCCTCGGCGGCGGTTCCGGCGGTCGTTCTCGTTCTGCTTTTTCACGGGCCACGCGGCCGCGGTGTACTCCTCGGCGGCGGGCTTGACGAACGGAATGTTCAGGCGGCGCTCGAACCGGACGCCGTCGTTGATGGCACGCGATCGGCGGATCGCGCGGTCGGCCTCGGCGTCGCGGTCCGCGAGCCGCTGCTCGATGCCCGATGCGTCGCCCCGCGACTCGCCCGCGACCTCTTCGACAGCGGCGCGGAGGCTCTCGGTCGCGATGTCGGTGTGGCGAAACTGCCCCGCGCGATCGATCACATACACGTCCGGGTCCTGGTCGACCTTAAGTAGTTCGCGGATCGAGCCGTCGGCGTCGTGCACGGTCGGGAACGTCAGCCGGCGTCGCTCGACAAACGCGGGTGCTTCCTCCCAGCCCTCGGCGTCGTGCACGCCGATGACCACCAGATCGTCGAACTCGGCCTGCAGGCGGTTCGCGAGCATCGCGACCTGCTGCGAGGGGCGGTACCACTCGGCCCAGGTGAAGACAACGACGGGCTTGCCGCTGATGTCGGCGAGGGTCGGCGCGTCGCCGATCCAGTCGTCGGCGTCGAGGATGGTGGCGAGGGGTGCGGGCTGGTAGACCATGGCATCGAGCGCGTCGCGGCGTTCGCCGGAGCCTTCTTTGACGATGCCCTGGCCCGCGGTGCAGCCGGCGGCGAGAACGGCGGAGAACAGGATCGAAGCGCGGAGCATGTGTAAGGCCTCCGTATGGTCGGCTGTACCCACCGGGCTCGGGTCGGCCCGCCGGGCTCGGGTCAGCGAGATGCACATCGTACGGACGCCGATCGGCCCCGGCGGTTCCGAGGCGCTTAACCAAGACCAGCGTGCGCGCAATGCAACGCGATCGCGGCCGCGGTCACGACGTTGAGGCTGTCGACGCCGGGCTGCATGGGGATCCGCACGAGCCGGTCGGCCGCGGCCCGTGCTTCGGCGGAGAGCCCCGGGCCCTCGGCACCCAGCAGCCAGGCGGTGGGCCGAGCGCCCGTCGTCGGCGGCATGATGGGGCTCGATCCGGGCCCGAGAGACAGGGCTGCGATCTCGAAGCCGGCGTCGCGCACGGCATCCAGCGCATCGGGCCACGGCTCCGCACGGGCGAAGGGCACGCTCAGCGCGTGACCCATCGAGACCCGGATCGCCTTGCGGTAGAGCGGGTCGCACGAGGTCGGATCGAGCAGCACGGCCGCGGAGGGGCCGAGCGCCGCGATCGCGCGGAAAATCCCGCCCACGTTGTCGTGGTTGGCCAGGCCCTCGAGGATGATGAGCGTGCGGGCCTCGGCGAGCAGCTCGGCGAGCGGCGGGTCGGGCAGGCGGATGCCGGCCGCGAGCACGCCGCGGTGGATCGGGAAGCCCACGATCCGATCCATGACCCCTCGTTCGGCGAGGTACACGGGCGTGCCCTCGGGCATGCCGGCGAGCCAGCCGCGGTCCCGGTCGAATCGGCTCTCGGCGAGCAAGACGGATTGCAGAGCGAAGCGGGCCCGGCCTTCGGCGAACCGGCGCACGACCTTCTCGCCCTCGGCGATGAACACGCCGAGCGGGGCCCCCTCGCTGGGCCTGGGCAGGCGGTTCTCGCGGAGCTGGCGGTACGGCACGAGCCGAGCATCGCCCGGATCATTCACAAGGATCGTGTTGATCTCGGCGGATCCCACGGCCGATGCTACCCGGCGAGCCAACGATGGCCCGAGAACCCTGGGCGCCCGCCCGGAAAGGACGCGACGCATGGAGTGGTGGCAGGCGGCGATCTTGGGGCTGGTCGAGGGGATCACGGAGTACCTGCCCGTGAGCTCGACGGGGCACCTGATCATCGCGAGCGCGCTGCTCGGGCTCGACGAGCCCGAGATCAAGTCCTCAGTCGATGCGTTCAACATCGTGATCCAGGGCGGGGCGATTCTGGCGGTGCTCGGGCTCTACCGCGACCGGGTGCTGCAGATGCTGCGAGGGCTGGTCGGGAAGAGCCCCGCTGGGCGGCGGCTGCTGATCAACCTGATCGCGGCGTTCGTGCCCGCGGCGGTGCTGGGCGTGCTGCTGGATGACCTGATCGAGTCGTACCTGTTCTCGACCGGCCCGGTGCTCGCGGCGCTGGCGCTCGGCGGCGTGTACATGATCGCGCTCGACCGCTGGAAGCTGCGGGGGCACCGCAGGCAGGCCGAGGCGGGCGAGGACGACGACACCGACTCGCTGGCTGCGATGACGTGGAAGCAGGCGCTCTTCATCGGGTTCATGCAGTGCCTGGCGATGTGGCCCGGCACGAGCCGCTCGATGATGACGATTACCGCGGGCGTGATCGCGGGGCTCAAGCCCAAGCACGCGGCGGAGTTCAGCTTCCTGCTCGGGCTGCCGACGCTGGGCGGGGCGTGCGTGTACAAGCTGGCGAAGAACATCACAGAATCGGCGGACGCCGGGACGCGCAACATCTTCGAGGTCTTCGGCGTCGGCGCGTTCGCGGCGGGGCTGATCGTCGCGACCGTGAGCGCGGCGCTCGCGGTCAAGTGGCTCGTGGGCTTCCTGAACAGGCACGGGCTCGAGGCCTTCGGCTGGTACCGCATCGCGCTGGCGATCGTGCTGGGCGGGCTGATCTTCGGCGGGATCGTGACGCTCGGGCCGACCGAGCCTGTCGGGCTCGATACCGTGGCGACGCCATGACGACCATGACCGGCTCAGAATCCAAAGAAACCTCGTTCCCAAAGGGGCAGATCCGCGTGCTGCTGGCCGAGGGCATCCACCCGCGGGCGGCCGAGGTCTTTGCCGAGGCGGGGTACGAGGCCGAGCGGGTCAAGCCCGCGCTCACGCTCGACGATCTGGCAGCCCGTCCCGACCTGCATGTGCTGGGCGTGCGCAGCAAGACGTCGCTCCCGGCTGAGGCGCTGTCGGCGATGCCCAGGCTGCTCGCGGCCGGGTGCTTCTGCATCGGTACGAACCACGTGGACCTGTCGCACGCTCGGAGCACGGGGGTGCCGATCTTTAACAGCCCGTTCAGCAACACGCGGTCGGTGGCGGAGCTGACGATCGCGGAGTGCGTGTCGCTGTCGCGCCGGCTCACCGAGCGGTCGGCGCAGATGCACGAGGGCGTGTGGCGGAAGAGCGCGGCCGGGGCGCACGAGATCCGCGGCAAGACGCTGGGCATCGTGGGCTACGGGCACATCGGCACGCAGGTCTCGATCCTGGCCGAGGCGATGGGCATGCGCGTGATCTACTGCGACATCGTGCCGAAGCTGCCTTTGGGCAACGCGTCGCAGGTGGCGTCGCTCGGCGAACTGCTGAGCCGGTCAGACTTTGTGACGCTGCACGTGCCGCAGACCGAGTCGACCGAGTCGCTCATCGGCGAGCGTGAGATCGCGTCGATGAAGCCCGGGTCGTTTCTGATCAACAACGCCCGCGGCCGCGTGGTGCAGATGCCTGCGCTCGCGGCGGCGCTGCGGGCTGGGCACCTGGCGGGCGCAGCGCTCGATGTCTTCCCTGTCGAGCCGGGCTCGGGCGACGAGCCCTTCGAGAGCGAGCTGCGGGGGCTGGCCAACGTGATCCTGACGCCGCACATCGGCGGGAGCACGGAAGAGGCTCAGGCATCGATCGCTGAGGACGTTGCGACGAAGCTCGTGCACTTTCTCGACGTGGGCTCGACGACCGGCGCGGTGAACATGCCGGAGGTCGAGCTGCCGTCGCAGGCGCAGGCCGACGGCAAGCGCCCCCACCGGATCCTGCACACGCACCGCAACGTGCCGGGCGTGCTGAGCCAGCTGCACGGCGCGATCAGCCGGCTGGGCGTGAACGTCGTCGGCGAGTACCTGCGGACGGATGCCGAGGTCGGATACGTCGTGCTCGATGTTGATCCGACCGATACCGAATCGCTCCAGAGGGAGCTCAGGGCGACCGGCGAGACGATCCGGCTGCGGGTGCTGTGGTAGCGGAGTGCTGCTGCCGCCTTGTCATCTCTAGGCCGCGACGCTCACAACGGTGCGGAGCTGATCGGGCGCCGATGCGGCCCGGAGCACGGCGACGCCGTCGTCGAGCCTCGCCCGGCCGGTGATCAGTGGGATCAGATCGACCTGTCTGGCAGCGATAGCAGCGACACCCTCGGCGATCGCGCCGCGCCGCGCTCCGATGACGCGGAGCTCACCCGAGACGATCGCGTCGTTCGCGTGTAATAGGTCGAGGCCCACGCCCTCGATCGGGATGGCTGGGCCGGCAACGACGAGCGCCCCGCGCGGCCTGAGCATGCCGAGCGCACGCTCTGATGCCTCGCTGCCCGAGAGGTCGGCCTCGGTCGGCTCGGCGTCGAAGCACGCGACGACCACGTCCTGGTCAGCGCGGAGGCCGGCCTCGCGGATGTCCCGGTGGCGGATGCGCCAACGCTCGCAGAGCCCGAAGCGGTCCTCGCGGACGCCGAGCAGCCGCACCGAGGCGTTGCGGGCGGCCAGGATCTGCGCGATGAGCAGGGCGCTCGCGCCGTCGCCGATCACGGTGACGAAGGTCTGCCGCTCGACGGGCACGAGCCTCGCGACGTGCACGGCGTCGGCCACGGGCTGCGAGAGCGTGGCGATCTCGGGCGCGAGGCCCGGGGGCAGCGGCACGAGGTTGCGGATCGGCACCGATACGAGCTCGGCGAGCCCGCCATCTGTCGAGCCGAAGCCGAGCCGGCGCATCGATCGGCAGTGCCTGGGCATGCCCGCCGTGCAGCGGTCGCAGACGCCGCAGGGAAGCTCGGGATCGACGGCGACGAGCTCGCCCTGGTACCGATCGCACCCGCTGACCACGCGGCCCACGATCTCATGGCCCAGGACGCCGGCATGCGGCACGCGGCCCGCCACGGCGGCGAGATCGAGCCCGCTCACACCGGAGCACACGACCCGGACCACCGCGGTGCCGCTGACAGGCTCGGGCTCGCGGTGGTTGGCATCGAGCCTGGCACCCTGGTCATCGATAAGCAATGCTTTCACGCGCGTCCTCCGACGCCCGGCGCCCCCGCGCCCGACGGGTGAGCATCGCATGCGTCCGGCGGCACGCAAGCTGCGGCAACGCGAAGGCCGGCGGGCCTTCCGGCCTGGAACGGTCGTGACGGCTGAAAGGCTCTGCTACTGCTCGACCCGTGGCAGGCCCACGGGCTCGGCGGCGGGGTCGCTCGGCGGCTCGGGATAGAGCGGGATGTACTCGACGAGCCGCATGTCGCGCTGGAAGACCTGGTAGCGGTACCGCGAGCCCTCGGCGAAGGGCGCTTCCGCGTCGGTCACGAACGAGAGCCACGCGACAGGGTCGATGCCGAGGTCTTGCCCGGTCAAAATGGTCAGGGCCTCGGCGGCATGGCGGTTGACCGTGAGCGATGGGTCGCGGAGCGCTCCGACGAGCCTGTCGAGCACGCGGCGCTGCGGGTACTGGCCCAGCGCGTGGGCGACGGCGGCGCGGACGTCGTGCTCATCTTCGGTTTCGGCATCGAGCCTTCCGAAGAGCGCAGGCACGATGGAGGGGTTGTGGATGCGCTGCGCTGCGCGGGCCGCTTCGAGGCGGACGAGGCTGCTCTCGTCGCTCAGGGCCCGGGCGATCTCGTCGGCGTGCTCGGGCCGGCCGTGGTGGGCGAGGCCTCGGACGGACGCGGCCCGGACGGCGCTATCGGGGTCGCGAGCCGAATCGGTAAACAGATCGAGGTAGACATCCTCGCCGCCGAACGGGGCGTTGGCGAGCAGCGAGATGCCGCGGTAGCGGTTGTCGGCGCTGTGCGGATCGAGCGCCCACCGCACGGCCTGCGCCGGGGGAGGGCGCTGGAAAAGCGTGAGGAGGCTTTCAGAGTTGGGGTTGGACTGGTAGCCCAGGTCTTCGAGGACGACGCATCCTGAGGCCGGGGCGAGCGCGATGAGCATCGCGATGCACGCCGGTGCTTTTCTCGCGATCGGATCTCGGCGGGACGAGTTCTGGATGACACCCCTCCTTGGACCTGTCATGGGTCGAGTCTAGCGGGCGAGCCAGCGGGCGGGCTGTGGCGCGGCGGATAGAGTCGCGTCATGAATGAAGGGCGATCTCGATCGGTGGGTCGGAGTCTGCTGCTCGCTGCCGCGTGGCTTGCCGCATCGGTCGGGCTTGCGGGCTGCACCGCGCCGCGGATCACGGCAGGCTCGCCCGCGCCGGGGATTGCGCTCGGCGCGACGATCGAGCGGGCCGGCGTGCTGACATCGGAGGAGGCGTTCCCGAGGCGACCGGTGACCGTGCGGTACGAGCGGTTCCGGGGCGGGTCGGAGACGGCTGACAGGGGCGCGGTTGAGGTGCGGTTTGCCGCTGATCCTGAGGGGTTCCGGGTTGATCGGTTCGCGTTTCAATCGACGCCGCGGGGCTCGGAGGCGGGTGGGTCTGCGGCGGGTGGTGCGCCGCCGGAAATCGATCGGCGGTCTAGGTTCATCGAATCGGCGGACGGCAGCGTTCTGCTGGCGGAGTCGGCGGGTGGGCGAGACGACGTGACCACGGTCTTTGATCCGCCCGCGGTGATCGCGCCGGCGTCGATGCGGGCGGGTGAGACGGCCGAATCTCGGTTTGTGCCACGGAGCAAAGAGAGCGGCGGCGAGCGGCGGGGCAACGGCGAGGGCCTCGCGCGGGTGACGTACGTGGGCGCGCAGCGTGTCACAACGCCGCTGGGGACGTTCGACGCGGACCTCGTGCTGACCGAGCTGGTGCTGGACTTCGGGGTGGTCAAGATCGAGCGGACGCAGCGGCGTTGGGTTGCCGCGGTGTCACCCGGCGTGCGCACGGTCGTGGCGGAAGACCTGGTGGAATTGCAGCGCGTCTTCGGGCTGACCCGCACGAACCGGTTTCGGCTCGCGGCGGTCTCGGTCGATACGGATCCGGAGTAAGCATCCGCGGCGGTTCGACTCCATCGGGACGCGGGAGAGCTCCCGTCGTTCGTCGACTTGGTGCAGGCGCGGGTGGTTAGAGAACGCGTTCGCCGTCGGCCCGGAGCGCGAGGGGCTTGGCGAGGATCTCGGCGGCGACAATGGCCCGCCGGAGTCCGTCCTGGTCGAGCGGACCGACGGCGGTCATCGGGGACTTCGCCGCCTGGCTCGCGTTCGCAGCGGCAGCGGCGGCCTCGGACCGTTCGAAACGCTGGGCGAGCGTGAGCTGCTCTTTGGTCGGCTCATCGCGACGCCTGCGGGCCTGGATCGGGGTCGTCGCGTCAGCGGGCGCGGGCGTGGGCCGGTCGGCCTGCCCGCGTGAGCGGTCGCGGCGCTGCTGCCGATCGCGGCGTCGGTCCTCGCGCTGGCTTCCGAGCTGATCCTGGCGCGGGGCTTGTCGCGGATCGAGACGCGGATCGGTGGTCGACCCGCGGCGGGCGGGCGTTTGCATCGGCCCGGGCCGCTGGCCGGCGCTCGGAGCCGGCTGGGAGCGTTGCCTGGCGGTATCACGCCGCTGCTGGGCGGCCTCCTGCCTCTGGCGCATCTCTTCGATTTGGCGTCGGCGGCGTTCGGCGAAGGTCTCGCGTTCGGATGATTCGCTCTCGGTCGCTGCGGCCTCGCCCGAGTTGGCGTCGGTCGAGGGCGACGAGCGGCCCGTGCGGAGTTCGGATTCGATGCGGCGGCGGCGCTCGTTCTCGGCTCGCTTTTTCACGGCCTGCTCGCGGAGCCACCTCGCGACGCCGCCGAACGCGGAGATCGCAAAGAAGCCGAAGACGATCAGCACCTGCGCGTTGCTCGTGATGAAGTTCCAGAAGCCCTGCATGCGGCAGATCCTACGGCGCTCGGCTTGTCGAGACCGCCGCGATGCGGCCGTGGTCGTCCGTCCACGCCCGGATCGGCACGCCGAAGGCCCGCTGGGCGTCTTCGCCCGTGGCGACATCACCCGCTGGGCCGAGCACGAGCGGCCGGCCCGAAGCGTCGAGCAGGAGCGCCCGATCAAAGGCCGCGGCCGCGGCGAGATCGTGTACCGCGACGCACAGCGCCACGCCCCGGCGGGCCAGATCATCGAAGACGCCGCGGAGAGCGAGGTCGTGGGCCGGGTCGAGCGAGGCGGTCGGCTCATCGGCGAGCAGGACGCGGGGGTCCTCGGGCATGCCGGCGATCTGGCAGAGGGCGCGGGCGACGGACGCACGCTGCTGCTGGCCGAGGCTCAGCTCGCCGAGCGGATCGGCTGCCCGGTCTTCGAGGCCCACACGCTCGAGCGATGCGGTGATGTCCGCGTCGAGCGACCGCTTGCCGAGGGCGTGCCTGCCGAAGGCAACGAAACTCGAGACCGAGAACGGCATCGCGAGGCTCAGGCCTTGGGGAACGATCGCGATGTGCTTCGCCCGGTCTCGCGGGGGCATGGATCGGACGCTCCGGCCGGCGAGGCTGACGCTGCCGGAGGCAGGCGAGAGGTTGCCGGCCAGGAGCCTGAGCAGCGTGGTTTTGCCTGAGCCGTTTGGACCGATGATCGCGAGACGCTCGCCCGCGTCGACGCGCAGCGTCACCCCTTGGAGGACCGGACGGGGGCCGAAGGCGAAGCTGAGATCAGCGGCGGCGAGCATCTCGGCGATGATACGGGCCGCTACCATCGGCCCGGGGCGGTTGCAGGGCCCTGGCGGGAGCAGATCGAGCCATGGATGAGACGCACGAGCAGGTTGACGGGTCGGCGGAGGGGGCTCCGCTGGACGGGGATCTTGATGAAGCTCTGACGGTGGCGGTGGCCGGTGCGACCGGGTTCGTCGGTCGGCATGTGGTGGCGGCGCTGGTGCGGCGCGGGCATCTGGTCCGGGCGCTCGTGCGCGATTCGGCGAAGGCGAGCCGTGCGTTTGCAGGCGTTGCTGATGCTTCGCGGATCGTCCCCGTGCAGGCGGACAGCATCTCGACAGAGTCGGCGTCTCGGCTCGTGGACGGGGCGGACGCGTGCGTGAACTGCATCGGGATCATCCGCGAGGAGCACGGCCAGCGGTTCGAAGCGTTGCACGTCGGCGCGGTGCGGGCGCTGGTCGCGGCTTGCGAGCACAACGATGTCTTCGAGCGGTTTGTGCAGATCTCGGCGACGGGGGTCTCGCCCGACGGGCGGGCGGTGTATCAGCGCACGAAATACGAGGGCGAGCGGGTGATCCGGCGGAGCACGCTGCCCTGGACGATCCTTCGGCCCAGCGCGGTGCTCGGCGAGGGCGGCGAGCTGATGGGCATGCTGCGTGACTGGGCGAAGGGGTCGGCGCCGCCGTTCTTGTTTATGCCGTACTTCACGCGGCGGTCGGACGGCGCGTGGAACGTGCTGCCTGGCGAGACGGCCGACCCGCTGGTTGCGCCGGTGCAGGTGACGGACCTTGCGCGTGCGGTGGCCGACGCGCTCGAGCTGGGCGAGACGGTGGGCGAGGTGTACAACGTGTGCGGCGACGAGACGGTGAGCTGGCCCGAGCTGCTGACGTTTGTCCGCGACCGGACGCCTGGCGCGAAGCCGACGATCAGGCCCGCGGGTATTCCGGCGCCGCCCGCGGCGATCGCGGCGCAGGTCGCCTCGATCGTGGGGCTCGGCGGTCTGCTGCCGTTTGACGCGGGCATGGCAAGCATGGCGTCGGAAGACGCGGCGGCGAACACCGATAAATTTGATGCCCACTTCGGCTTCACGCCCGGGTCGTTCCGCGCGCTCTTTCCCGAAACGGCGGGCGCCTGATGCCGCTGCGGTTTCAGGCGAGGCTATTTGCGCATCTCGCGCACGATCGATACGTGCCGACGAACGTCGCGCAGCTCACGGACGATCTGAGCATCGACGACCCGCAGGGCTTCCGCGAGGCCGTCTCCACGCTCGCCGGCGAGGGGCGGCTTGTTGTCTCTGATCAGGGGATCGTCAGGCTGCCGAGCTACGCGGACCTGCCGAGCACGCTCGAGGGCGAGTACCGCGGGACGGGCAAGGCGTTCGCGTTTTTCAGGCCCGATCTTGCCGTGGTCGAGGGCGATCTGTTCATCCCGCCCGGTGCGTCGGCGGACGCGATGACGGGCGACCGTGTCAGGGTGGGCGTTGTCGACGACAAGCAGCGGGGCCGGCGCGACCCGGGCAAGCGTTTCTTCTGCGAGGTGCTTGAGGTTGTCGAGCGGAAGAAATCGAGCTTTACCGGCGCGATCGAGAAGCGGGGCACGCAACACGTCGTGATCCCCGACGCCCGCGAGCTCGAGGGCCGACCGATCATCGTCAACGACGCGGAGGCGAAGTATGCCGGCGTGGGCGACAAGGTTGTGTTTGAGATCACGCAGTTCCCCGAGGGCGACTACCTGGGCGAGGGTGTGATCGTTCGGGTGCTCGGCGAGGCGGGCGAGCCGGACATCGAGACGCAGGCGACGATCGCGGCGTTTGGATTGCCAAGCCGCGAGTTTCCCGAAGCGTGCGTGGAGCAGGCGCGGGAGGCGACGCGGCAGTTCGACGAGGCCGTGGAGCGCTTCCGCGCGGGCGAAGCGCTTCCGGGCCGGCTCGATCTGACCGGCGAGTTCATCACCACGATCGACCCGCCGGACGCCAAGGACTATGACGACGCGATCAGCATCAAGCGGCTGCCGGAATCCGAGGGAGGCGGCTGGGAGCTGGCGGTGCACATCGCCGACGTGGGCCACTTCATACCGACCGGCTCGCCGCTGGATGTCGAAGCGGTCAAGCGTGGCAACAGCGTGTACCTGCCGCGGCTGGTCATCCCGATGCTGCCCGAGGTATTGAGCAACGGCATCTGCTCGCTGCAAGAGGGTGTCGAGCGGTTTGCCAAGACGGCGTTCATCAGGTTTGATAAGAAGGCGAACGTGATCGGCCGGGGCGTCGCGAGCACGATCATCAAGAGCCGCAAGCGGATGACGTACCTCGAAGCCCAGGCGCTGATCGACGGCGACACCGAAGAAGCCAAGAAGCACGCCAAGACCGAGCCGGTCTACACGGATGAGCTGACCGCTTCGCTGACCGAGATGAACCGGCTGGCTCGGGCGATC
>JBCBNT010000074.1:0-14777 GCA_039821685.1 Planctomycetota bacterium
GGGATAACCGCTGAAAGCATCTAAGCGGGAAGCCCCCCTGGAGATGAGATCTGGTTGCATTTGCGTGAGACCCCGGGAAGACCACCCGGTTGATAGGCCGCGCGTGTAAGGGTTGAGAAGCCCTCAGCGGAGCGGTACTAACGGTCGAACGCATGATCACACCAACCGGGCGCCGCAACCCGGATCGGGATTATCCCGATCCATCGCGGCGATCCCGGCCAAGCCAATCGCAGCACGTTTGTGTTTGAGCGAAGGCTCGGCTCTTTCCTGACTCATCCAGCTTTCGGGTCGCATCATTGCCGCTTCGGCGTGATGCGTGCCCACCAAGCATGTGTGCTCATGGGGCTTGCCCCATCGGAGCACGCTTTCGCACGCCGTCCGTATGCTGGCTTGCCAGCGTCGTTTCCTGCGAAAGTGGGCCGCGTCGTTTCGGTGACCAGAGGTGCGGGGCAACACCTGTTCCCATCCCGAACACAGCAGTTAAGCCCGTACCGCCGATGATACTGCCTTGCGGGAAAGTAGGTAGTCGCCGTATTTGGGCTCCCTTGGGTCAAGCCAAGGGAGCCCTTTCTTGTTTTACCTGACCTCGTTTCCCTACCGATTGAGAGTAGACTGTTAGGGTCTGACTCTGCGGTAGTACGAGGTGGAGCACAGTGGCTGATCCAATCACACTCGGGACGATCGGCGCGTTTGTCGGCACCAGCGCTGCTTCGTTCGTGATCAACGTTGCCAGTTCGCACTATCACGACCACCATAAGCCCTGGCAGGGCTACGAGAACCATGACATTCCGCGATGTGTCGCAAAGGCGTGGGGCTACGCGTTCCGCTCCGTTGCGAAGAGTTACAGATCGTCGCACAAGTCTGAGCTCAACGATGCGGATCGGTCCGCTATCGATGCAGCTGTGAAAGACCTCACGTCAAACGCGTGCGCCGAAGCAATGTTCATCGGAAACACCGGAGCGCAGCCCCCGTGGGCCGCCGATCTGCACGCGAACCCGCTCGCGGTTACGACCGAGCAGACGCGACGCGACGAGGCGTCTCGGAAGCTCGCCCAGATGCTCCGCGAGTATGCCAACGGGAAGCCTCTTCTCTCGAAGGTTCCGGACTCGTTCTTTTCGCACTGCGAGGAGCAGCTTTTCGACGCAGTGAGCTACTTCTACGTCGAGATCGCGATCAAGAGTGACGACAAGGCCCGCAGCCAGATCATGTACGAGATCGCGAGCGGCATGTGGACGCAGCTCGGTGAGTTGCGTGAGACTGCCGATCAGCAGTCTGCCGCGATCGATCGGATCGAGTCGCAAGTCAGACGGTCAGCCGATCGGGAGCACACGCTCACACAAACGAACGCGACGCTTGCCGGCCTAGTCGCTGACAGGCAGGCCAGGATCGACGAACTCGAGGATGCCTACCGCCGGCTTGCGCAGGAGCGCCTCCGCGAGGGTCGCACGGCCGACGAAATCATTGCCGAGTTGAAGGGCACGTCGTACGACGAGCTCATCGAGGCGTTAGAAACCGAGAGCGTCGACGCGGCAAAGGAAGCCCGTCAGGCCATCGAGCGAGCGGTCGGCCTCTGCCGGGCGGTCGTTGTGCTCGCGTTCCCGCGCGGCGAAATACAAAGGGCCGAGGAGCAGCTCCGGGCGTTGCTGACGCTCGCTCCGGACGATCTTGATGCGATCACCCGCATGGGGCATCTGCTCATGCTTCGAGGCGACCTTGCGGGTGCATCCGAACGGTACACCCACGTATTGAAGCGCTCCCAAACCAAAGGTGGGCAAGCGGCAGCGCTCGGCAACCTCGGGGTGATCGAGCTGACGCGTGGTAACCTCGACGCGGCCGAGCGCTACCAGTCGCGTTCGCTGGCACTCATGAAAGAACTTGGTCACAAGGAGGGGATGGCGAACAATCTGGGCAACCTAGGCGTAATCGAGCGAATGCGTGGAAACCTCGACGCGGCGGCGGACTACCACGAGCGTTCGTTGGCGATCGAACAAGAACTCGGCCGGAAGGAGGGGATAGCGACCGACCTCGGCAACCTTGGGCTGATCGAGCTGACGCGTGGGAACCTCAACGCGGCCGAGCGCTATCACTCGCGTTCGCTGGCACTCATGAAAGAACTTGGTCAGAAGGAGGGAATGGCAAACAGTCTCGGCAACCTGGGCGTAATCGAGCGAATGCGTGGAAACCTCGACGCGGCGGCGGACTACCACGAGCGTTCGTTGGCGATCGAAAAAGAACTCAACCGGAAGGGGGGGATAGCGAGCGATCTCGGCAATCTTGGCCTCGTTGAGTTCATGCGTGGAAACCTTGACGCGGCTGAGGACTATTACAACCGTTCGCTGCTGATCAACGAAGAACTCGGTCGAAAGGAAGGGATGGCAAATCAGCTTGCAAATCTTGGCAGCATTGCTAAGAAGTGCGGAGACTTTCGCCTCGCCCGCGAGCGGTGGACTCGTGCGTTGGAGCTCTTTGCCGAGATCGGTATGCTGCCGCAGGTTGAGCAGGTAAAGCAACTCCTCGACTCGCTCCCGGCCGACGGGTGACCGGGTCGTCTGTATACTGCGGCCAGAAGGAGACCCCGCATGGCTGCAACCACTGATCAAGTCCGTCTTTACGACGGCGACGCCGATTCGCTTGTTTCTGCCGATCAGGCTGATCGGGTGACGCTGCTGCCCGGGGATGCCGGGGGGTTCGCGGCGAGCGAGCGGATCCGGGTGATGTGGGGGCAGGACATGCTCCGAGACATGCTCGACGGGCGGTACCGGGCGGTTGTCTGCGGCGTGAACGACGATGACAACTCGCACGGGATCATCGCGCAACTGGTCAACCTGGTGCACGCGAGCCAGTGGACCGAGGCGACGGTGACGGGCTACGCCAAGGTGTTTCAGGAGTCGACGACCAGGCTGCAGGCGGCTTCGGACCAGGAGCCGTACGTGCTGAAGTACGACCTCGATTCCGTGCTGATCCTCGGCGTGCTCAGGCCTCGGGGGCGTGATCACTTCACGACTGAGGACCTCGCGCGGGGCTTCGGCACCGTGAGCCGGATGCTGAAGGACCGGTCGGACCGTCGGCCGGTGGCGTCGGTATCGTTTTTGGGAGCCCAATCGAATCGCCTGATCGACGCCGAGGGACGGGAGCCGAGCTTCGAGACGGTGCTTCGGACGATGTACAACGCCGGGTACCGCGGCGATGTGTACCCGGCGCCGGGTCTTTGGAGCCTGGGCGACGTCGGCGTGTTCCCGACGTACCCGTTCCCCGAAGGCGTTGCGCGGATGCGCGAGGGCAGCAGCTGACGGCTGCGCGGGCGGCTCTCGTTGCTCAGTCGTTGGTCAGTCGTTGCTTCGGGCAGCGAGCGGCATGCGTCGGCCCGGGCCGAACGAAACCGGCTTGAGCTTCAGCCCGATCGCGAGCTGGAAACGTTTGTACTCGTTGATGGCGATGAGCCTGCACATGCGCGCGATTGTGTCGCGATCGAAGCCGGTGGCGGCCTCGATCTCGGCCGGCGACTCGCGGCACTCGACGCGTCGGCGGACGATCTCGTCGAGCACGTCGTAGGGGGGGAGCGAGTCCTGGTCGGTCTGGCCCGGCGCGAGTTCTGCGCTGGGCGGCTTGGTGATCGTTGATTCGGGAATCGGCGGCCGATCGAAGCCGAGCTCCGCGTGATGATCGTTCAGTGCGCGGGCGACGGCGTAGACCTCCTGCTTGAGCAGGTCGCTGATGACCGCAAGGCCGCCGTTCATATCGCCGTAGAGCGTGCCGTAGCCCACGGCGAGCTCGCTCTTGTTGCCGGTGGTGAGCAGCAGCGCGCCGGTGCGGTTGCTGACTGCCATCATGAGCGTGCCGCGGACGCGGGATTGCAGGTTTTCTTCGGTGATATCGGGCATGTGCTGACCGAGCGTGCGCTCGCCGAGGTCGGCGAAGAGGGCGTCGAGCCTGTCGCGGAAGCCGTCGAAGGGCTCGGTGATCGGTGCGTCGAAGCATCGGCAGCCGAGGCGGGCAGCAAGGTCGTGCGCGTCGGCGATCGAGTGTTCGCTCGAGTACTTGCCGGGCATCGCAACGCCGAGCACGCTGCCGGCCCCGATGGCCCGCGCGGCGATGGCTGCGGTCACAGCCGAATCGATGCCGCCCGAGAGCCCGAGGCAGACAGATGTAAACCCCGTCTTTCTGGCGTAATCGCGGACGCCGAGCGTGAGCGCTTCGATCAGGTCGCGGGTCGCACTATCGGCCGAGGGATCGGTCGTTTCGCTGGCTTGCTGCGGAATTGGTGGCGCATCGAGATCAATAACGACTGGCTCGCCGGACCAGCGGCTCGATGAAGCCAGGCGTGCTCCGCTGCTGTCTACGGCGATGGCTTCGCCGTCGAAGATCAGATCGTCGTTGGCGCCGTGCTGGTTGATGCTGAGGATCGGCACGCGGTGCCTTTGGGCATGTGTGCGGACGATCTCGTGGTGCGTGCTGTCCTTGCCGGCGACGAAAGGACTCGCCGAGGGGCTGATGATGACATCGACACCGAGGCTTGCTGTCTCGGCGATCGGGTCGGGCTGATCGGTATAGCGGTGCGTGGCGTTGGCGTCGATGCCGCCCCAGAGGTCTTCGCAGATGCTGAGCCCGATGCGTCGGCCGGCATGCTCGATGACGGTGGGCGCATGACCCGCGATGAAGTAACGATGCTCGTCGAACACGTCGTACGTTGGGAGCAAGCGCTTGTCGTACCTGGTGTCGATCCGGCCGTCGCGAAGGAGCACGAGGCTGTTGGTGACGGCCGGCGCGCCGCCGGGGTGCGTCAGCGGCGTACCGATGATTGTCGCGGGCCCGCCCGAGAGCGTACTGGCGAGCCGCTCGACCGCTTGTTCGCACGCGGAGATGAAGCCCGCGTGCAGCAGCAGGTCACGTGGTGGGTAGCCCGCGACGCAGAGCTCGGGGAAGACCGCCAAGTCGCAGGCCGGCAGGCGCCGGACGGCATCGGCGATCTGCTCGGCGTTCGCCTCAAGATCACCAACGACCGGGTTGATCGGTACCAGCGCGATCTTCACGGGGCGTCCCCCTGTGCAGATCGGCCGGCTCTGAGCAGGCGGTCGGGCCGGAGCCATGCCACGCCGAAGGCAGCGCACAGCATGATGATGATCAGCTCGGCGCCGGTGACCACGACGGCGACGGCCGCGAGCTGATCGAAGTCGATGCTGCTGAACTGGGCGAGGAAGCCGGCGGTGCCCGCCTCGCGTGCCCCGAGCGCACCAAAGGGAAAGAAGACGCCGATGAAGAAGTAGACGGTCGAGCCGATGAGCGCGTCGTCGAAGCCCATCGGCTCGCCGATGATCCGTGCCACTATGACGAAGCGGAGCGCGAAGGCGACCATATCCGCGACGCGCACGAGCGTGAGCAGCAAGACGTGCTTGAAGTCAGACAGCATCGTGAGCGATTCGTCGAAGCGTGCAAACGCATCGCTGTGCGCCGCGCGGCGGACGAGGCCGATCGGCTGCCGATCCGCGATGCGGCGAGCGAGGCCCAAGCCGCGGCCGCCGCCGATCTTTGACGAGAGCGCCGAGGTCACCCAGGCGAGCATGAGCACCGCCGCGGCGTTGATCGCGAGCCAGATGATGTCGACCTGCGGCCTGAGGATCGAGAAGCCGACAACCGGCAGCACCGGGATGAACAGCACGAGGCCCACGGCGCCGAACCACGGCGCGATGAGCGTGAGCGGCACGCCGTCACGCTGCCGGTGCACGGCGAGCCTGAACAGCACGCTGAGCTTGAACGGCAGGTACGAGAGCAGGATCGCGACGTAGCTCGTCGAGACGACATCGACCGGGTGGAGCCGCCGCACGCGGTAGAGCGTGAGCCAGAAGAGCACGCCGCTGATCGTCACCCCGAAGAACACCACCGCGGCAAGCCCGATGAGCGGGAGCGTGTCAGCGTCGCGGAGCGAGGCGATCGCGTCGCGGTTGTTCTCGCTGAGCGCGATGCGCACGCACCAGACGAGCATGCCCAGCCCGACGCAGAAGCCGAGCAGCTGCAGCCCCGTTCGCAGCAGCCGCCGCGCCGGCGTGGGTGTGTCGGGCCCACGGGCAGCCTCGTCATTGTGCTGGCTTTCGCTTTGATCGTTCACGGCGTGCGCTGTCCTTGGGTATCTTGTTCTTTACGGTCTTGAAGCGTGCGGCGGTCGGAGGACCGCAAACGGTAGAGCTCCTGAGCCGCTATGCGCTCGCCGCTCGGCAGCGTGACCTCAAATGTGCGGATGAGCTCGCTGCCGGTCAGGAGCGCCTGCTGCAGGTCGTCGGCTCTGAGCACGGGGTCGCCCCAGCCCGTCTGCGCGAGGCGTGAGAGCTCGAGCCAGTCGACGTAGAGGTAGTCGGCATTGAGCGATGCGATCGCTCGACGCGTGTCGTCTGGGAACGCGCGGACGGCTTGGGCGACGGCCGACTCGTCGTACGTTGTCGCGTAGCGCGTCCCAGACGGCTTGTAGAGCGGGGTCGCGTCGCCGAGCGTGAGCAGCGTGGCATCCGCGGGGATGGTCGCGCGGAGGTAAGCATCGGGCGGGCCGTCATCGGGCGAGTCGCCGAAGAGTCGGTAGTTCGTGAAGTACGGGCTGCCGGTCGCGATCAGGGCGTTTGGCCCGCCGCTGCGTGCACGTTGGCCCGCGAAGTTGCCGAGGGTGATGCCGGATGTTGCTGCGACGATCCCGCCGATGACGAACGCGACGGCGCGGCGGCCGCCGGCCGACCCCGCGACCCGCGATGCCCCGTCGGCGGACGCCTGCGCAAACAGCAACGCGAGCGGCACCAGCACCGGCACGAGGAATCGGCTCTGCACGTGCGTCATCGTGGCCCAGACGATGATCTGGGCAGCGAGCGATGCCGTGAGCGCAAGGGTGAGCCACCGACGGCGCCGGCTGACGAACCCGAGGACGACCGCGGCGAGCGCCAGCGGCGCTGCCAGCGCCCACTGCGCGTGGGTGATCCCGCGTGCGATCGGTCTGCCCGGCCGGGCGGCTGGATCGTTCGGGTCGGGCCAGACGAGCAGCGACATCGCGTCGAAAAGCGATCCGTCGAACGTGTGGGCCCGTGCGTACCGCTCGATCTGCTCCGCGGACCAGTGCCCGGATCCGAAGAGCGACGTGAGCATCGGGAAGACGGGGTTGCCCGATGCGAGCGTGTTCCTCACGAGCCAGGGAGCGAGCATGACCAAGCCGGCTGCGCCGGCGACGGCGAACGACGAGACCAGCGCGCGGCGTGGCAGCCGGGCGATCATGATCGCCGAGAGCACCGGCACGCCGAAGAGCAGCGCCGTGGGCTTGCAGCCGCAGGCTGCGCCGGCGAGCACGCCCACGAGCACGCCGCGGCGGACAGCGGGCAGGCCTGGATCTGCTGCCATCTGCGCGCCCGCAAAGAGCAGGAGCGCCATCGCCATCTCGTTGTAGCTGAGCGATCCGGTGACGACGGCCCAGGGCGTAGCCAGCACGATCGCGCCCGCGGCAGCGCAGGCGATGCGGGCCGGTCGGCCCTCGTCTGGCAGCAGCGATCGCGCCGCGGCGGCGGCCGACCACGCGCAGCCGATGGTGATGAACGCATGCAGCAGCTGGCAGGCGATCAGCAGCTCGCCGCTCTCGGAGACAAAGCCGTCCGCTGGTGCGCCGGAGAGCGACGCGAGGTGCACAAAGGATGCCTCGATGTAGCTCGGCAGGTAGGAGTAGACACTGTGATCGAGCGGCCAGACCCGGCCCTCGGCGTGCCACTCGCGGGGGAGCTGCAGGTGATAGACGAGCGAGTCGTAGCCTCCGAACTCGCTCGCCCAGAGCCAGCCCGGTGGGCTGCAGGCGGCGGCGAGCAGCACGCCGGCCGCCGGTGCCGCCGCGATCCAGATCCAGCTCGGCGGGCCCGCCGATCGCGCGGAAGCGAGCATGCGCGGCAGGCTCCGCGCGGCGATCGCCACGCCGATCGCGACCGGCGCGATCGCCGCGGCTCGGAATGAAAGAAGCCCGGCGACACCGAGCAGATGCGAGAGCGACAGCATCGCGGCGAGCCCGAGCCCGAGTGCCGCGGCGTTCGGGCTCCGCGCTCCGCGAGCGAGCACGGACACGAGCCCAGTGCCCAGCCCGAACGCGCCGACCAGGTAGATCGCGGCGATCGCCCCTTGCGTGAGCACGAGGTAGAGCGCCGATGCGGAGCCCGCGAGCGGCCCGGGCGAGCCGATCGACGCCGCGCCGCAGGCGCAGACCGAGACCGCGATCGCGCCGATCGCGACCGTTCGGCTCCATCCGGAGGCAGCCGCGGGCGTGGCGTGGTCGGCGGCGGTGCTGGCGTCGATCTCCGGCATCGGGCGAGTGTAAGCCCGCCGCCGGAGCCGGCCGTAGAATCATGCATGGACCTCAATCCGATCCCAGCGGATTTCCCGACGATCATCGAGCCGCTCTGCGCGGTGTTCCGTCGGCACCTGAAGACCGAGAGCCAGAAGTACACGCCCGAGCGGGCCCGCGTGCTCGATGCGGTGATGCGGATGGACGGGCTCTTCGATGCCGACGAGCTGCTCGCCGATCTGGAGGCCGCCGACTATCGAGTCAGCAAGGCGACGGTCTACCGGACCATCAAGCTCATGCAGGACGCGGGCATCGTGCAGCGCGTGCTCGCCGGCGGCGATCAGCCGCGCTACCAGCTGGTGTACGGCTCGCGTCCCTCGGATCTGGTCGTGCGTGTCGATACCAACGAGACGATCTCGATCGACGTGCCCGAGCTGATCGAGATCAGAGACCGGGTCTGCGCCGAGCTCGGGCTGAAGGCGTCGGGCCACAAGCTGCAGATCTTCGCGACCGCGCCCGACGGCTGATCGCTATTCGCCCTGCTCGAGGTCCGCGTCCTTGATCTCGCGTGTGATCGTGTAGCTGCCGTGCATCCAGCGGTAGAGGTCCGCGAGCCTCGCCTGCTCGTTCGCGAAGGGCCAGGTCGGCCGATCGCCCGGCACGGTCTCTCCGGTGATCGGGCACTCGGTCGCGGGCCTCGACTCGGGCGGCTGCGCGAGCCGGAGCAGGCCCGCCCGCTCCGTCCAGGACGCGGGCAGGTCGAGCTCGATCCGCCGCGATGTCTCCGCGACCGCGACCAAACGGACAGTCGCGTGCTCGGCCGGCAGCGCGGATGCGATCCGGCTCGGCCACTCGATCAGCACGATCGAATCATCGGTCAGGATCCGGTCCCACCCGATCGTGTCGAGCTCATCGGAGCCCGACAGGCGGTACGCGTCGACGTGCACCACGGGCGGAGCAGATTCCGAGCCCGGGTACTCGTTGGCAACAACAAATGTCGGGCTTGAGACCAGGCCCGCGTCGAGCCCCAGCCCGCCCACGATCGAGCGAACGAGCGTCGTCTTGCCGGCACCGAGATCGCCCTCGATCGCGATGATGTCTCCCGGCCTGAGCAGCCCGGACAGCTGGCGGCCGAACGCGGCTGTGGCTTCCAGCGAGTCTGCGCGGCGGACGATCTCCATGGCTATTTGTAGCGCGTCGCTCGCAGCGTGTGCAATGACCAGCCCGAGTCAGGCTGGCCCATCCTGCTCACGCCCGTGGTCCCAGCCCAGCGCGCCCGCGCCGTGCGAGACGCCATCGGCTCGGAATGAAGCGCCTGCGAGACCCTCGCAAACCGTGCCGATCGGGACGAATCCCGCCGGCACGCCCGGCCCGGCGGCGAGGAGCACGTAGTCTTCGCCGGCCGCGACCGCGTCTCGCCAGTCGCCCGCGTCATTGTGCAGCGGCACACGCTCCGCGTCGATCTCGAGCCGCACGCCCGACGCCCGCGCGACCCGGTCCGCGTCGATCCCGAGACCGTCGGATACATCGATCAACGCGCGGCAGCCGGCTTCTCCAGCGGCGAGAGCCGCGTCGATCGCGGGCTCGAACGACAGATGCCGACCCGACGCGAGCGAACCTCCGACCGGGCCCGAGACGGAGACAACGTCGCCCGGCTGCGCACCCGACCGGAGGATCGGCGCGCCCGGGCACCGGCCGACCACCGTGACAGTGAGCACGAGCGGGCCCGGACCGAAGGCGATGTCGCCCCCGATCAGAGGCGCGTGCCAGCGCTCGGCCCAGGCTTTCATCGACTCGAAAAGCGCGTCGCCCTCGGCAAAGCCGTCGGGAAGCACGCCGGTGCCGGTCGACCAGATCGGCTCGCCGGCCATAGCGGCGATGTCGCTGATCGACCGCGCGACCGCCTTTCGAGCGATGAGATCGAGCGGCGTGCCGGTCTCGAAGTGCCGGCCCTCGACGACCTGGTCCACCGTGACGAGCAGCGTCTCGCCGCCGAGATGCACCACCGCGCAATCGTCCCCGGGCCCGGCGGCGAGATCGGCGCCGCGGAGAGAGAGGCCGGCCGATCGGGCCCGGATCGCGTCGAGCAGGCTGCGTTCGCTCATGCCGGCATCATCCCGCGGCGGTGGGGGCTTCGCTCGGCGCACGCGAGGAGAGCCCATCGAGCACGTCGCTAAACCGCCGCTCGCTTCGGTTCCGCCAGTGGCCCCGGTGGTACACGTCGCTGACCAGCAGCGGCAGCAGCGACGAGACCTCGCCGAAGACCATCTGCTCGTGCACGACATCGACCTTGCCCCAGCTGCAGGCCTCGCGGAGCGTGGAGCCCGAGAGCGCGCCGTCGCGGCTGTCGGCCACGGTGATCTGCACGGCGTACTTGTGCATGCTCACGCTGCCGCGGCTCGGCCCCCCGGCCCGCTCATCGAGGAGCTCGGCGGCCACGACGATGTCCTGCGCGAAGTTCTTGGGCACCCCGCCGCCGAGCATCAGCAGGCCCGTGTCGCCGGAGCCGTGCTGCGCGGCTTCGAGCTTGATCTGTGTCAGCTCGCCGAAGTCCTTGCCGGAGTCGAACGCGACCGGGTCTTCTCCCCGGCTCATCCGGTCTGCCCGGTGCAGCACCACGCCGAAGCCAGCGGAGCAGTCGCTGAAGGCGGGGCAGAAGATGGGCACGCCCTTGCGCGCGCAGGTCCGGACGATCGACTCGTTCGAGCCGTCATGCGCGAGAGGGTGGTGCTCGTCGAGGAACGCGCCCATGCGTGCGATGATCTCGCGCGATGAGTACGACCCGCCCGGCAGCCCGTCGATGATCCGTCGCATCGCCTCGTCGGTCGCGCGCAGCTCGTGCTCGTCGATATAGGTGTCGTAGATCCGGTCGATCATCAGGTCGCGCAGCGTCAGATCGTCGACCGGCGGTGCCTCGGGCGAGCCCGGCGCGATCCGGTGCCGGTGCCCCTGACCCTCGAAGAAGTCTTGGTCGACGATGTTGGCCCCCGTCGACACGATCGCGTCGACCATGTTGTGCTCGACGAGCGTGAGGATCGACTTCTTGAGACCCGCGGAGATCAGGCTGCCGGCCAGCGTCAGGATGACCGCGCACCCCGGGTCGCGCACCATCTCGTTCGTGATATCCGTCGCCCGCGCGAGCGTTCGGCTCGAATAGGCCATCGAGCGGTAGGCGTCGATGATCGGGCGCGCATCGAACGCCGCGGGGTCGATGTGCTCGACAGGCCTTTCGAGCAGCGTTTCCCGGGTCCAGCCGTCGTTGGTCGTCATGGTGTCCGCTCCGAAGGGGAGGAATGCTGCGGCACCGCCTCGCCCGGTTCGAGGTACGTGTAGCCGTCGAGGCCCGCGTCGTAAAACCGCTTGAGCTCCCGGCCTTCGGTGACCCGGAGCCTGCCCGCGTGCACGGCCCGCTCGACCTCTCGACCCAGGTCGCGCCGGAGCCGATCGACGTCGTACTGCACGTACCCGAGCACCTCGCGGACGGTGTCGCCCTCGACGATCTCATCGATCCGCGGGCGTCCGTCCTCGTCGAGCGACACGTGCACGGCATGGGTATCGCCGAAGAGGTTGTGCAGGTCGCCCAGCACTTCCTGGTAGGCGCCGACCAGGAAGGCCCCGAGGTAATACGGCTCCGGGTCGTGTGCCGGCCCGCGGAGCGCGTGCACCTCGAGCCGCCGCTTGGGGCCGGGCTGCGACGGGTGGCTGAACAGGTCGATCTCGCCGTCGGAATCGCATGTCACATCGGCGAGCACGGCGAGCCGGTCGGGCCGCTCGTCGAGCCGGTGGATCGGCATCATCGGGAAGACCTGATCGATCGCCCAGTGGTCGGGCAGGCTCTGGAACATGCTGAAGTTCACGTAGCAGATATCGCTGAGCAGGCTCGGCAATTCGGCGATCTCTTCGCGGTCCGCCAGGCCCCGGTCGCGCGCGATGCGGGTGATCTCTCGGCCGATGGCCCAGTACAGCCGCTCCGCCGCCGCCCGCTGCGGCAGGCTCAGGTAGCCCATGCGGAACAGCGTCATCGCCTCGTCTCGGGCCTGCACCGCGTCGTGGTGCATCTCGATCGTGTCCCGCTCACCCAGGCTTTCGTACGTCTCGACGAGGTTTCGGATCGGCTGGGGCGTGTCCGGGTCCCCGGCGATCATCGCACGGGCTTCTTCGATCCGCGGCTCCGCGTCGAACCGCGCCGAGGCAAACGCGTTCATCACCAGCACGCTCGAGAACGCGGTCATCGCCCGGCCGGACTCGCTGATGATCGTCGGATGCGCCACGCCCGCGTCGTCGCAGACGCTCTGCACGCGGTGCACGACGCTCGCGGCGTATTCGTCGAAGCCGTAGTTCACGCTGCCGTCGCGGGCGGATCGTGAGCCGTCGTAGTCGACGCCCAGACCGCCGCCGATATCGATCATCGACAGGCCCGCGCCGAGCTTGACCAGCTCGCAGTAGATGTGCGCGAGCTCGCCTACGGCCGACGTGACCTGGCGAACGTCGTTCACCTGGCTGCCGATGTGGAAGTGCAAGAGGTTGAGGCAGCCGAGCATGTCGCGCTGCCGCAGCAGCTCGACCGCATCGAGCAGATCGTTCGCGGTGAGTCCGAACTTGCTCCGGTTGCCGCCGCTGGCCGCCCAACGCCCGGTGCCGGTGGTCGCGGGCTTGATCCGCACGCCGAGCGACGGTCTGATGCCATACCGATCGCTTATCGCGAGCAGGCGCGGCAGCTCAACGGGCTGCTCAATGACCGGGATGATGTTGCGCCCGAGCTTCGCCGCGAGCACGACGGTCTCGGCGTACTCGTCGTCCTTGAACCCGTTGCACACGATCGGCATCGCCGCGAGCGACTCGTCCTTGGCGGTCAGGCCCAGCACCGCCAGAAGCTCGGGCTTGCTGCCGGCCTCGAGCCCGAAGCCGAGCTCGCGCGAGAAGTCGCGGATCTCTTCCACGACCTGCCGCTGCTGGTTCACCTTGATCGGGTACACGCAGCAGTAGCCGCCGGTGTAGTTCGACTCGTCAATCGCGAGTTGGAAGGCGTCGCGGATGTCGGTCAGCCGCTGGCGGACCATGTCGCTGAATCGGATCAGCACCGGCGCCTCGATCCCCCGCTCGGCCAGCCCCTCGACCAGCTCGTGCAGATCCACGGCCGACGCCGGGTCGCGCGTCGGCAAGACCTGGAGCGTGCCTCGATCAGAGACGCCGAAGCTGCCCTGGCCCCAGGCGTCGAGCCCGTAGAGCTCTGCCGCGTCGGCGGGCGTCCAGGCGGGCGAGGCCGGGGCGGTGTCGCGCTTGGTGTCAGGGGTGGTGGGGGTGTCGAAGGTGGTCACGAAGAAGGATAGGAAAGAGCCGCGGGCGTGAGCACGCGGGCCGACGTCAACACTGGGTCCGCGTGCTTACGCCCGCGGCTCTGATGGGCTCGCTAGACCAGCACCGCTTTCGGCTCGACGCCCGATTCCTCCAGCACCCGCTCCGCGTAGCTCGTCATCGCGTCGCGCAGCTGCTCGAAGCTCTCCAGCACGTACAGGATCGGCTGGTAGTGATCGATCTCGAACGGCGTGTCGCACACCAGATCCATATCGAACGGCCGGCGGTCCACGTGCGGGCTGTTGAGCGAGAACTCGCTCTCGCCCAGGCTTGAGATCAGGCCGGAGCCGTAGAGCTTCGTCTGGCCTCGCTCCTCGATGAGTCCGAACTCGACCGTAAACCAAAACAGGCGGGCGAGGCGTTCGACGTGGTGCTCGGTCTCGGCGTGCAGGGCGGCCTGGCCGTAGGTCTGCAGGAAGTCGGCGAAGACCGGGTCGGCGTGCAGCGGCACGTGGCCGAAGATGTCGTGGAAGATGTCGGGCTCGGGCAGGTAGTCCATCAGCGCCTTGGGCCGGACCGTGATCGTCGTTGGGAACTTGCGGTGCGCGAGGCACGCGAAGAAGGCCTTGGCCGGCAGGTAGCCCGGCACGGGGTGGCTCTCCCATCCGGTGAGCGAGGCGAGCCGCCCGTTGATGCTCGTGACCTGCGGGACCTTGTCTCGGGTCAGGCCGATCGCGCGCATGCCGTCGAGGAAGACATCCGACGCCTGGCGGTCGAGGCTCTCCATCCGCTTGTCGAAGAGCGTCTGCCAGACCTCCTGGTTCTCAGGCGTGTACTTGGTCTCGTCCTGGCTCACAAAGAACCTGGTCGGATCGATCTCGGACGAGTGCTGCTTGGGCGCAGCGTCGGCCGCCGCCTGGGCGATGCGTGCCTCGTCGCTGTCGATGATGTCCGAGTAGTTGATGTCCGCTCGCATGGTCGTGCTCCTGAACGGGTCAACCTCATTGTATACAAAGCGGGCTGGAGCCGTGGATCGTTATCCGACGAGCTTGGGCCGCCAGAAGAAGATCACGGGCGTGCCGATGACCGCGAGCATGATCGTGCTGATCCAGGCCACGGCCGGCGCTTCGGTCCTGGTCGCAAGCAGCCACGCCGTGATCAGCACGGGTGTCCACATCAGCAGGCACGAGAC